>JARLIJ010000196.1 GCA_031291795.1 Acetobacteraceae bacterium
CGTGCCACGCGTAGATCCGACCCGGCCTGCGGCGCATCGGGCGGGTCAGCGATACCCGGCGTTGCCGTCGACATGAAGTCCTGATTGTCCGTCAGTTTCGTCCTGCGTTCCTGCAGCACGGTCGCCCCGCAATTCGCGATACTGCCTGTGGGTGGAGAATTCCCGCATCGACCTGATTCCGTATCTGACCTCTATCGGTCCGGCCGACGGGGTTCTATCCTACGAGCAGTTCTGTTGCAAACAACTTGAAGTTTGACTCTTTTCAGCGTCGCAGTCGAATCGTCGCTGCGGTATCTGCGTGAAATAAAACACATTATTCACGAGAGCGTCCGTAACGTCACACCGGCAGGCCGCGTTCCCGGGCCCAGGTGACGATCGGGTCGCGCAGGCTTGCCGCATCGCGCGTGCCGCGGCGAATGGCCGTCAGGACCGGACGAAACGCCGACAGATCGACTTCGGCAAGCAGCGCCTTGACCGGCAGCAGCCCACCCGCCGGCATCGAAAGCGAGGTGAAGCCGATGCCGGCGAGCACCATGGCTTCCAGCGGCCGGGACGCCGCTTCCCCGCACAATGATATCGGCACGTTGGCTGCGCGGCCTGCAACCACGAGTTGTTCCAGAAGGTCCAGCATCGGCTGCGACAGCACATCGTAGCGGCCGTACAGCGATGGCGTGCCACGATCGACCGCGAACATGAACTGCATCAGGTCGTTTGAGCCGACCGAGATGAAGTCGGCCTCCTTCAGCAGGTCCGGCAGCTGCCACATCAGCGCCGGCACCTCCAGCATCGTGCCGATCGACAGCCGTTCGGGGCTCGGGCGCACCCGCCGTGCCTCGGCTTCCAGCAGGCCCTTGGCTGCGCGGAACTCGCCCACCGTCGCGACCATCGGGAACATCACCGACAACGGCCGGCCGGCGGCAGCCAGCAGCAGCGCCCGCAACTGGCGGCGTAGCAAAGCCGGCCGGTCCAGCCCGATGCGCAGGCTGCGCCAGCCCATCGCCGGGTTCTCCTCCTCGGTCGCCGTGCCCGGCAGCAGTTTGTCGGCGCCGAGGTCGAGCGTGCGGAACAGCACCGGCCGATCGCCTGCCGCATCCAGCACACGCGCATAGTTGGCCGCCTGTTCCGCGATGTCGGCGATCGAGCCGCGAGCCAGCATGGCGATCTCGGTGCGGAACAGGCCGATGCCATCGGCGCGGGTCCGGTCGAGCTGCTCCAGCTCCAGGTTCAGTCCGACATTCAGCATCAGCTTGAGCGGCACGCCATCCGCGGTCGTGGCCGGCCGCTCGCGCAACGCCGCCCAGCCGGCATTCTGCGCGTTGCGGGTTTCCAGCGCGCGGACATAGGCCTGCCGGACCTCGGCCTCTGGCCGCAGCACGAGCTGGCCGTCGTCGGCGTCGATCACCGCCTCATCACCGGATTCGGCCGTATCAAGCATCCCGCGCGTGCCCCCGATCGAGGGGATGCCAAGCGCGCGGGCCAGGATTGCGGCATGGCCGGCCGGGCTCGCTTCCTCAATCGCGACGCCGGCGATGCCACCGGCGTGCCAGTCCAGCAGCTCCGCCGGGCCCAGGCGGCGGGCGAGCAGGATGGCGCCGGGCGGAATTTCGGGCCGCGGCGAGCCGCCGATCAGCGTGTTGAGCAGGCGGCCGGCCAGGTCCTCCATGTCGGCGAGGCGCTCGCGCAGGTAGGCATCGCCAATCCGGCGCATGTGCCCATGCAATTCGCCCGCCACCCGCTGCACCGCTGCCTCGGCGGTCAGGCCGCTGCGCACCGCGTCGCTGACCCGGCGCAGCCAGCCGGCATCGGTTGCGACGAGGCGATAGGCTTCCAGCACCTCGCGGGACGCGGCTGCGTCCACGCCGCGGCCAGCTTGCGGCACACCGGCGATCAGCTCGTCGAGGCCGCGCTGCATGCGCTCCGCGGCCTCATGCAACCGCACCAGTTCGGCCGCCGGGTCGTCCGCGAGCAGCTTGACCCCAAGCGGGTGGGTGCCGTGCAGCACGACAGGACCGACCGCGATGCCACCCATCAGCGTGGTGCCGGAGAACACCCGCGGCACGGTGGCGGCCAGTCCCTCCGGGGCGCCGTCGGTGGCCCCCGCGGCCGGCAAGGCCTCGGCCAGCAGCATGGCCACTGTCTCGAGTTCCTCGACTTCGCCCTCGACATAGTGGCGGGGAGCCCGGTTTTGCACCACCAGCACGCCCAGAATGCGCCCCGAACGGCGGACCGGCACCGCCACCATCGAGGCGAACGGCTCTTCCCCGGTTTCCGGGCGATAGGCGAAGGCGGGATGGTTCTGCGCATCCGGCAGGTTCATCACCGCGGCGGTGGCGGCACACAGCCCGACGATCCCCTCGCCGACCCGCAGCCGGGTGCGGCCGACGGCGAGCGGGTTGAGACCCTCGGTGGCGGCAAGCTCCAGGATATCGCCGGGCCGCTGAACGTAGATCGAGCAAACCTCGGCCACCATTTCGGCAGCGACAAGCCGGACGATCTCCGAAAGCGGTGCCGCGCCTTTGGCGTGCAGGTCGCGCAGCCGCGCGATCAGGCGGCGCGCGGTGGTCATGGCGGGCTACGGCGGGGGGACTGGGCTTCCCCGATCGGCTTCGGGTGCGGCAGGCGCGAACACTGTGCACCCCCGGACCAGATCCGGGGATGACAAGAGGGGGAGGGCCGCGCACACCCCGCCATGACGCATCAGCCGCCGCGTCGCGCGAGCAGGGCGGACGTCGCCTGGTCGACCAGTTCGGCGATGATCGCCGCGGTCGGCTGTTCGGCGGTGACCATGCCTACAGACTGGCCGGCCATCACCGACCCGCTCTCCACATCGCCGTCGATCACGGCGCGGCGTAACGCACCGGCCCAGAAATGTTCGATCTCGAGCTGGGCGGCTTCCTTGGTCAGCTCGCCGCTCAGGAAGCGGTCGCGGGTCTCGACCTGGTGACGCAGGAAGCGTTTGGTGCCCTCGTTCACCAGGCCGCGCACCGGGATCACCGGGAACCGCTCGTCCACCTGTACCGACGGCAGCGCGTCGCGTGCGGCGGCGCGGATGAAAGCGCGCTTGAAGTTGGGGTGCGCGATCGACTCGGTGGCGGCGGCGAAGCGGGTGCCGATCTGGACGCCCGAGGCGCCCATTTCGAGGTAGGCAATGATGGCCTCGCCGCGGCCGATCCCGCCCGCCACGAACACTGGAACGTCCTGGATATGCGGCAGGATCTCCTGGGCAAGGACGGTCAGCGACACCGGGCCGATATGACCGCCGGCCTCCGACCCTTCGATCACCAGGGCGTCGGCACCCGAGCGAACGAGGCGTTTGGCAAGCACGAGGGCAGGGGTGAAGGCGATCAGCTTGGCGCCGCCGTCCTTCACCGCCCGTACCGCCGCGCCGGGCGGGATGCCGCCGGCCAGCACGATGTGGCCGACCTTGGCCTCCAGGCAGACCCGGATCAGGTCGTTGAGCTGCGGGTGCATGGTGATCAGGTTGACGCCGAACGGGCGGTCCGTCAGCGCCTGGGTGCCGGCGATCTCAGCAGCCAGCAGGTCCGGCCCCATCGAGCCGCAGGCGATCACGCCGAACCCGCCGGCGTTTGAGATGGCGGACACCAGATGCCGCTCGCTGACCCAGCTCATCGCGCCACCCAGGATGGCGACCTCGCAGCCGAGGAACGCCGTCCCACGGGCCCAGAGCCGGTCGAGTTCCGCGCGGGCCGAGGCTTGGGAGGGGGAAATCAGGTCAGCTTGCATCGAGACCATAGGCGGTATGCAGGGCGCGTACCGCCAGTTCCGTGTACTCGGCACCGATCAGCACGCTGACTTTTATCTCGCTGGTCGAGATGACCTGAATGTTGATCGCCTTGTCGGCGAGCGCCCGGAACATCGTGTTGGCCACGCCGGCGTGGCTGCGCATGCCGACGCCGACCACGCTGATCTTGGCGACATCCGGGTCCTCCAGCAGTTCGGCATAGCCGATCTGCGGCTTCACGTCGGCCAGGGCGGCACGCGCGCGCGGCAGATCGGCCTTGCCCACGGTAAACGTCATGTCGGTCGTGCCGTCGGCAGAAATGTTCTGCACGATCATGTCGACGTTGACGTTCTGGTCGTTCAGCGCGCCGAAGATCGAGGCAGCGATGCCGGGCCGGTCGGGCACGCGGCGGACGGTGATCTTCGCCTCGTCGCGCGAGTAGGCAATGCCGGAGACGTTCTCTTTTTCCACGATCTCGTCCTCATCCACCACCAGCGTGCCTTCGGTCTCGCCCGCCAGCTCGTCCTTGAAGCTTGACAGCACCCGCACCCGCACGCGTTCGTTCATCGCCAACTCGACGCTGCGGGTCTGCAGCACCTTGGCGCCGACCGAGGCCAGTTCGAGCATCTCCTCATAGGCGATCCGCGCCAGCTTGCGTGCCTTGGGTACGATCCGCGGATCGGTCGTGTAGACGCCGTCGACGTCCGTATAGATGTCGCACCGTTCGGCCTGCAGGCCCGCCGCCAGCGCGACGGCCGAGGTATCCGACCCGCCGCGGCCCAGCGTGGTGATCCGGTTGTCCGGACCGATCCCCTGGAAGCCCGCCACGACCGCGACCTGGCCGGTTTCCATCCGTCGGATCAGTTCGCCGCCCTCGATCGCCTGGATGCGTGCCTTGCCATGCGCGTTGTCGGTACGCAGTGGAATCTGCCAGCCTTGCCAGGAACGGGCGTCCACCCCGAGTTCTTGCAAGGCGATCGCCAGCAGGCCGGTGGTCACCTGCTCCCCGGTCGCCACCACTGCATCATACTCCCGCGCGTCGTGCAGCGGCGACAATTCGGTGCACCAGGCGACCAGCTGGTTGGTTACGCCGGACATGGCGGAGACCACGACCGCCACCTGGTTGCCGACATCGACCTCGCGTTTGACGCGGCGGGCGACGTTGCGGATACGCTCCAGGTTGGCGACGGAGGTACCGCCGAACTTCATCACAATGCGGGCCATAGAGGGGATCGGTTGCCAGATGTCGTTGGACGGGCACACATACTGGTGCCAGCCAGGAGGGGCAACCATGAGTGGTGCGACGGTTTCGGCGGAGGAGGTCGCCCGGTTCGACGCGCTGGCATCGCGCTGGTGGGACCCGGACGGCCCGATGCGGCCGCTGCATCGCATGAATCCCGCCCGGATCGATTGGATCATGGCGCGCATCGGCCGCCTTTCGGCTGATCCGAACGGGATGAAAGTGCTGGATATCGGCTGCGGCGCAGGCCTGGCAGCCGAGGCCCTGGCACGCCGCGGCTGCCGCGTGCTCGGGATCGACGCCGCCGGGGAAGCGATCGAGGCTGCTCGGGCCCATGCCGAAGGCTCAGGTCTGCCCCTCGCCTATCGCACCGGCCTGGCCGAAGACTTGATCGTGGAGGGGTTGCATTTCCCGGTGATCACGGCGCTGGAGGTGGTCGAGCACGTGCCCGACCCGCCCGCCTTCATCCGCACGCTGGCAGCGCTGCTGGAACCCGGCGGGCTGCTCGTCTTGTCGACGCTCAACCGGACCCGCCGGTCGTTCCTGACCGCCAAGCTCGGCGCGGAATATCTCCTGCGCATGCTGCCGGTGGGCACGCATGACTGGCGCAAGTTCATCCCGCCGGTGGAGCTGGCCGGCATGCTGCGAGACGCTGGGCTGCTGGTGACAGACTCCGCGGGACTGACGCCGGCGCCGCTGTCGGGCGGCTGGCGGACAAGCCGCGACCTGGGCGTGAACTACCTGATGGCAGCTTCAGCCTGACGCTGAGGCGGGCTGGCGAGAGGTTTGCTGGTCGGAGGCTGGCCGGTCAGGCGTGGGCAGGACGATGGGGCGCCAGGGAAGCACCGCAACTCAGCCGTCGGCGCGCGGCACCCAGGGGATCTGCGAGATTTCGATCCCTTCCTCGGCCAACGACTCGGCTTCGTCTGGTGTGCTCTCGCCGTAGATGCCGCGCTTGTCGCTCTCACCTCGATGAATCTTCCGCGCTTCTTCGGCGAAAGAGGGCCCCACATAGTCGCAATGCTTCTCCACCTCGGCGCGCATACGCTGTAGCATCGCGAGGACATGGGCCGGCATCTTGCCCGCCGCCGCCATCGGCGCGGCAGCCGGTGCCGGGGTGGACGGAGGCGTCTCGGCGGGTGGGCGCGGCGCCTCCCGCGTGCTCACCGCCGGCGCCATCAGGGCGCGCTCGACCTGCGTGTCGCCGCAGGTCGGGCATTCCACCAGACGGCGTACGGCCTGGCGCTCGAACGCCGCACTGTCCTTGAACCAACCGTCGAACTCGTGAGCCTCACTGCAACGCAGTTGATAGTGGATCATTCCCGGTCCCGTCGGTCACGTCTCTCCAGGCATCTGGAGGCTGGCGTAGGCAGATTGGCAAATCTGGCACTCGCCGCAAGAGAGTGCCAACAATCTTCCTCCGCTTCAAGCTGCTTGCAGCAGCGGATCGAGCTTGCCCGCACGATCGAGCGCCATGAGGTCATCGCAGCCGCCGATATGCCGGCCGCCAATGAAAATTTGCGGCACCGTCGTCCGCCCCCCCGACCGCTCGCGCGCCTCAGCCCGTTCTGGACTGCCGTTGGGGGCGCTGATCTCACGGAAGCTGACGCCCTTGGTTGTCAATATATGCAGCGCTCGCTCGCAGAACGGGCACCAGGGCTGGGTATAGATGTCGATTTCTGGCATGATGTCTCACCTCGACTGCGTAAGATCATGGCGTGGCGCGGAAGCTGCAAGGGGTGGCCAAGAGGCGACCGGGTGCGGAAAGGGAGTCGCGTTGCGGTTTCGTCTGCGCTATGTGCGGCATGTGACTGGATTTGTGGGAGAATCAGATGCATCGCCTGCTCCTAGGAATGGCGGCTATCGGTGCCCTTGCACTGCAGCCGGCGCTCGCCCAACGGCAATGTACGTCGCCGGTCGATCAATCGGCGTTTGAAGTGCAGGCTCTGCGCAGCGAGCTGATGGTGCTCGCGATGGGCTGTCACGACGATGACCGTTACAATGCGTTCATGCGGCGGTTCCAGCCGGACCTGATGGCGAACGAGAAGGCGATCGACGCCTATTTCAAGCGCGCCTACGGCCGTTCGGCGCAGACCGAGCATGACCGGTTCGTCACCGACCTGGCCAACGCCATCTCCCGCGAAGGCACCCAGCTCGGAGGCGATTTCTGCCCCCGCAACGGCGCGGTGTTTGCCGAGGTGATGGCGCTGCACAGCACGACCGAACTCGCCGATTACGCGGCGGGCAAGGATTTGGTGCCGAACACGCTGGACATCTGCACCGCGGCGATCCCGGCCCACGCGCCGGCCCATGCGGCCGCCAAGAAGCCCGAGATGAAGACCGCCAAGCGCTAAACGCGCGCCTGCGACGGTCATCGCCCGACCGTCGCAGCCCTCCCGATCCGGCCTGCTTCCTCGATCGTGCGAGCGATGCCCTGCCGCGTGGCGGCAGGGCCTGAACAGGCCAACGCAGCGCTTCCGCGCATGTCATGTGTTACGAGTCATGTCGGGGCTTGTCCCGAGCACCCACGGCTGTGTGGCTCGCAGCACCGGAAAGTCGTCGGTCCGCAGGCTGATCCCCGGGTCTGGCCCGGGGACAGGTCCGCGGATCGCGCCCCCGGGGATGGTATGACGCCTGGCGCGCCGTCGCCTCAGGGGGCGGCGACGGTCACTGACGCGCGCAGGCCCGGATTGCCCGGCAGCAACCGCACGGTGAAGGTGTCGGTCCCGACAAATGCATGATCGGGCGTGTAGTCGATCCGCGTGGCGTCGCCGACCTCGTGGATGAAGACCTTTCCGTGGTTCGGCCGGGTGGTCAGCAGGCCGGCGTCGTACGGCCGGTCGTTCTTCTGCGCCACGGTGATGGCGCACCAACCGCCGTCATTGCCGACCTTCATCGCCACGTCGGTGACGTCCCCGTCCTTCAAGGTCGGCTTCGGCACCACGCAGGACTTCGCCGCGCCGGCAAAGTCGGCTGCGAAGATGCGTGTGGAGGACGCTGCGGGAGCGGGCTTGTTCTCGCCGCAGCCCTGGAGGAGCACTGCCCCGAGGGCGAGTGCCAGCCACGCGGAAAAGCGTCCGGTCGACCGGGGTTGGAATGTCACGCTGCTGCCTCCGTTACTGCTCACCTGTGCCGGCGTCCGTCGCGGCTCGACCGGGAAACGCCCGATTCGTCGGCACGGACGGACACATACAACGTGCGGCGGTTATTGGAAGCAGGTTTGCCAATCCGGCGGGATGCAGTGGCGCGCGGCAGACCTGCGGCCCTCCGCTGCGAATCCTCGATCGAGGGGCGCCCCCCATCCCGTCGTGGCCCCTCAGACCGAGAAATACTTCGCGTGCGGGTTCAGCACCACGATCGCGCTGGTCGACTGTTCGGGGTGCAACTGGAATTCGTCCGACAGGTCGACGCCGATCCGTTCGGCCCCCAGCAGCTTCAGCAGCGGCGCCTGGTCCTCCAGCTTAGGGCAGGCCGGGTAGCCGAACGAATACCGCGACCCGCGATAGTTCTGGGCCAGCATCTTCTCCATGTCCCGATCGTCCTCGGCCGCGAAGCCCAGTTCCGCGCGGATACGCTTGTGGGTGTATTCTGCCATCGCCTCGGCCATCTCGACCGACAGGCCGTGCAGGTACAGGTAGTCCTGGTAGCGGTTCTCCTCGAACCACACGCGCGCCACGTCCGATGCCTTCTGCCCGACGGTGACCACCTGCAAGCCGATCACGTCGCGCTGTGCATCGTCCACGTCACGGAAGAAGTCGGCGATGCACTCGCCATCCTCTTTCGGCTGGCGCGGAAGGGTGAAGCGGGCGAGTTCTGTGCTGCCGTCCTGGTCAAAGATGATCAGGTCGTTGCCCTGGCCGGCTGCCTGCCAGTAGCCGTAGGCGGATTGCGGTCTCAGGATATCCTGCTCCTCGCATATCCCCAGCATACGGCGCATCACCGGCCGCAGTTCCTGCTTGGCCCAGCCGAGGAAGTCGTCAAGCGTCCGTCCCTGTTTCCGGAAGCCCCACTGGAACTGGTACAGGCTGCGTTCATTGAGGAACGGCACGATCGCCTTGGGCGGCGCCTGGATCACCCGCGGCCCCCAGAACGGCGGCGTCACCACCAGCACGTCCCGGGTCAGCCGGTGGCGGCGTGCCCGCACCACGGCGACGTCTACCGGGCGATAGGCGCGGACATCCGCCTGGCCCAGGGTGCGGGCCGTGTTGCGCGCCTTCCCGGAACGTTTGGACTGCACGGCGGCCAGGTAATCGTCGAACCCGTTGCCGGTCACCTTGTCCATCAGATGCAGCCCGTCGAACGCATCGCGCGCATAGGCGACGCGGCCCGAGGCGTAGGCACTGACGCAGGCGTCCTCCACATAGTTGCGGGTCAACGCGGCGCCCCCGAGCAGGACAGGGATCTCCAGGCCCTGGCGGGACATCTCTTCCAGGTTCTCGCGCATCACCACGGTGGATTTCACCAGCAGGCCGGACATGCCGATGGCATGCGCGTGGTTTTCCTGCACCGCATGCAGCATCTCGGCGAGTGGGACCTTAATGCCGAGGTTGACCACCCGGTAGCCGTTGTTGGTCAGGATGATGTCGACCAGGTTCTTGCCAATGTCGTGCACGTCGCCTTTCACCGTGGCGAGCACGATGGTGCCTTTCTCCTGGCCCTCCACCCGCTCCATGTGCGGTTCCAGGTGGGCGACGGCGGCTTTCATGGTCTCGGCACTCTGCAGCACGAACGGCAG
>JARLIJ010000197.1 GCA_031291795.1 Acetobacteraceae bacterium
CCGGCGGGGCGCGTGGTGCGGACCACCTGGTAACCCGTGCGGCCGAGATACCAGACCGGCGCGCTCCACACATGCACCAGCCGGGTGAACGGGAACACCAGGAAAATCGTCATACCGAGGAACAGGTGGCACTTGAAGACAGGGCTGACGTCCGCGATCACCACGGCGACGCCTGGATGCAGCGTCAGGATGCCTTGCGCCCAGGTCATGAACTTCACCATTTCCTGGCCGTCCAGGTGGTGCGCCGATATCGGGATCGTTGCGAGTCCAAGCGTCAACTGGGCCCATAACATCAGCAGGATTGCGATGTCGGCGAAGCTGGAGGTGCGGCGGATGCGGGCATCGAACAGGCGGCGGTGCGCGAGCAGCGCGATGCCGACCCAGCACGCCACGCCGGCGACACCGCCGACGCCCATGGCAAGAAGCTGCTTGAAGGTGTGGCTGATGCCGAGCGCGTCGAAGATGACAACGGGGGTCAGCAGCCCGACGAGGTGGCCGCCGAAGATCGCCAGGATACCGACATGGAAGAGGTTCGATCCCCACATCATCTGCCTGCGCCGCAACAGCTGGCTGGAGCCGGAGCGCCAGGTGTATTGCGAATGGTCGAAACGCAGCAGGCTGCCGAGCAGGAAGACTGTCAGCGCCACGTAGGGATACCAGCCAAAAAGCGCGTTGTTCAGCCAGTCGTTCATGATCGTTGCTCCTCAGGCTGCCGCTGCGTTGCGCGAAGCCGTCTGCTGGCGTGCGTCGCGCGCCGATGCGCGGATTTGCGTGCGCAAGCGGTCCGTGCCGCAGGCATCGACCGCCTCGCCGGGACCGAAACGGACGGCCGCTTCTTCCCAGGATGCGTCCAGTGCGGCGAGGTCGTTCGGGTCTTCCTCGGGGATATCGGACATCGCCAGCATCGGCGCTGCCGCGATGTCCGCGAGGGCCGCCATCACGGTCACATAGCCGGTGTTGCGGGCGGCGAGGCGGTCGGTCAGCGCGCGTAGGATGCCGGCAGGCTCTGCCAGCATCGTCCGCGCATCGGCGTCCGGAAGCAACGACAGGAACTCCAGGAACAGCGGCAGGAAATCCGGCAGCTCGTCGGCCGCCATGTCCAGGCCGTGACCTTGGTAGAGCGCGATCAGGTCTGCCATTGCCTGGCCGCGGTCGCGGCTTTCGCCGTGGATGTGCTCGAACAGATGCAGCGACAGCGTCCGGCTGCGGTCGAACAGCGCGACGTAGCGGTCCTGGAGCTCGTAGATGTCTGTCGTTGCGATGGCGTGCAGGAAGCTGCGGATCGCGGTCATCTGGGGCGCTGAGACGATCGCCTCCTCGGTGAGCGCTTCCGCGATCTCGCCAGTAGCTGCCTGCAACGCTTCGGTGGGATAGGACAGCAAGGCGGCAAGTGCGCGATACGTGCGGGCCATCACACGACCTCCATCGGCGTCTTGGCCCGCGGCTTGTTGCCGGCGAACAGGTCGAAGCCGGTCTTGCTGCTGCCGCACCCTTCGCCGAAGGAGAAGCCGCAGGAGCCACGCAGCTCGAAGGCATCCTCGTCCGTCTCACGGTGCGCCGTCGGGATGACGAAGCGGTCCTCGTAATTGGCGATCGCCATCAGTTGGTACATGGCCTCGATGTCGCCGCCCGACAGGCCGACCCGTTCGGCGATGCCATCGTTGATGACGCCATCGACGGTCTTCGACCGCATATAGGCCCGCATCGCCAGCATCCGCTCAAGCGCGAGCTGCACCGGTTCGGTGCGTCCGGCGGTGAGCAGGTTCGCCAGGTATTCGGCGGGAATACGCAAGGATTTCACGTCCGGCATGCCGCCGATCTCGCCGAGGTCGCCCTTGGCGGCGGCGGCCTGGATGGGCGACAAAGGCGGTACGTACCAGACCATCGGCAAGGTGCGGTATTCGGGATGCAGCGGGAAGGCGATCTTCCAATCCATCGCCATCTTCCACACCGGCGAATGGCGTGCCGCCTCCATCCAGGCATCGGAGATCCCGTCGGCGCGGGCCTGCGCCTGCACTGCTGGATCGTTCGGATCGAGGAACACCTTCATCTGCTCTGCATAGAGATCGCCGATATCGGGCGCCGACGCGGCGTCCTGGATGCGATCGGCGTCATACAGCACGACCCCGAGGTAGCGGATGCGTCCAACGCAGGTTTCCGAACACACGGTCGGCAGGCCCGCTTCGATGCGCGGAAAGCAGAAGGTGCACTTCTCGGATTTTCCCGACGACCAGTTGTAGTAGATCTTCTTGTACGGGCATGCCGAAACGCACATGCGCCAGCCGCGGCACTTGTCCTGGTCGATCAGGACGATGCCGTCTTCCTCCCGCTTGTAGATGGCGCCCGAGGGACATGCGGCGGCACAGGCCGGGTTGAGGCAGTGCTCGCACAGGCGCGGCAGGTACATCATGAAGGTGTTTTCGAACTGACCGTAGATCTCCTTCTGGACCCCCTCGAAGTTGGAATCCTTTGAGCGGCCGGCAAACTCGCCGCCCAGGATTTCCTCCCAGTTCGGCCCCCACGCGATCTTCTCCATCCGCTCGCCGCTGATCAGCGAGCGCGGCCGTGCGGTCGGCATGACCGTGCCTTCGGGCGCCGTCTGCAAGTGGGCGTAGTCGAAGGTGAACGGCTCGTAGTAGTCGTCGATTTCCGGCAGGTCCGGGTTGGCGAAGATGTTCGCCAGGATGCGCCACTTGGCGCCGATGCGCGGCTCGATCGCGCCGTCCGCGCGACGCTTCCAGCCGCCTTTCCAGCGCTTCTGGTTCTCCCAGTCCTTGGGATAGCCGATGCCGGGTTTGGTCTCGACATTGTTGAACCAGGCGTATTCCACACCCTCGCGGCTGGTCCAGACGTTCTTGCAGGTGACGGAGCAGGTGTGGCAGCCGATGCATTTGTCGAGGTTCAGCACCATGCCGATCTGGGCGCGGACCTTCATGCCACGGTCTCCTTCTGCATGCTGGGTTCGGTCCCATCCAGCCAGTCGACCTTGTTCATGCGCCGGATGACGATGAATTCGTCGCGGTTGCTGCCGACGGTGCCGTAGTAGTTGAAGCCGTAGGATTGATGGGCATAGCCGCCGATCATGTGCGTCGGCTTCATCACAATCCGCGTCACCGAGTTGTGGATGCCGCCGCGCTGCCCGGTAATTTCGCTGCCGGGCATGTTCATGATCTTCTCCTGCGCGTGGTACATCATCACCATGCCGGGATTGACCCGCTGCGAGACCACGGCCCGCGCCACCAGGGCACCATTCGTGTTGTAGGCTTCGATCCAGTCGTTATCGACGATGCCGACCTTCCTTGCGTCGGTCTCGCTGATCCAGATGCACGGGCCGCCACGGCTCAGCGTCAGCATCAGCAGGTTGTCGGTGTAGGTGCTGTGGATGCCCCATTTCTGGTGCGGCGTGACGAAGTTCAGCACGATCTCCGGATTGCCGTTGGCGTGCCGGCCCTCCACCTGCGTCGTCGCTTTGGTGTCGACCGGCGGCCGCCAGGTCACCAGCCCCTCGCCAAAGGCTCGCATCCACAGATGGTCCTGGTAGAGCTGCTGGCGCCCGGTCAGCGTCCGCCAGGGGATGAGTTCATGGACGTTGGTGTACCCTGCATTGTAGCAGACCTTGTCGCTCTCGATGGCGGACCAGGTCGGTGACGAGATGATCTTGCGTGGCTGCGCAACGATGTCGCGGAAGCGGATCTTCTCGTCTTCCTTGGCCCGCGCGAGATGCGTGTGGTCCAGGCCGGTCATGCGGCCCAGTGCCTCCCACGCCTTCACCGCGACCTCTCCGTTCGTCTCGGGTGCCAGGCTGAGGATTGCCTCGATGGCGTCGATGTCCGTCTCCAGGCGCGGCTGCCCGGCCGCGGGGCCTGCAGTGACCTTGCCATTCAGCGCGCGCAGGAATTCGACCTCGTGGTCGGTGTTCCAGCCGATGCCTTTGCCGCCGTTGCCGGTCTTCTCCAGCAGCGGTCCGACCGAGGTGAACCGGGCGTAGAGATTCGGATAGTCCCGCTCGACGACCGTCACCGCCGGCATGGTGCGGCCGGGGATCGGCGCGGCTCCATCCCGTTTCCAGTCGCTCACGTCGTGTGGCTGCGCCAGCTCGCCGACGGTGTCGTGCAGCACCGGCGTCAGCACGACATCGGTCTCGCATCCCAGCACCTCGGGCGCGATCTCGGAGAACTTGCGCGCTATATCTTTGTAGATCTGCCAGTCGGTGCGCGCTTCCCATGCCGGGTCCACCGCCGCGGTCAGCGGATGGATGAACGGGTGCATGTCGGAGGTGTTGAGGTCGTTCTTCTCGTACCAGGTCGCGGTCGGCAGCACGATGTCGGAGTAGACGCAGGTCGTCGACATGCGGAAATCCAGCGTCACCAGCAGGTCGAGTTTGCCTTCCGGCGCCTTGTCATGCCAGGCGACCTCCTGCGGGCGGGCGCGGCCTTCGGCGCCCAGATCCTTGCCCAGCACGCCGCTGCTCGTGCCCAGCAGATGCTTGAGGAAGTATTCGTGGCCCTTGCCCGAAGAGCCGAGGAGATTGGACCGCCAGACAAACATGTTGCGCGGCCAGTTTTCCGGGGCGTCCGGGTCATGGCAGGACAGTTCAAGCGCACCGGACCGGACGGCACCGGCGACGTACTCCCCGGGGGCAAGTCCGGCGGCCTGCGCACGCGCGGCGATCGTCAGCGGGTTCTGCCTGAGTTGCGGCGCGGACGGCAGCCAGCCCATGCGTTCGGCGCGCACGTTGTAGTCGA
>JARLIJ010000198.1 GCA_031291795.1 Acetobacteraceae bacterium
CCGCCCCAACCTGTATAGTGAAGGTCATGAACGCGCCCCAGATCCGCCAGGCTGCATTCGCCCGCCTCAGTCAGCTCGCCGCACGGCCGGACGGGCGGCGCATCACCCCGCTGTTCGCCGCCGATCCCGGGCGCGCGCGTGCCTTCACCGCCAGTTTCGACGACCTCACGCTGGACATCTCCAAGTCCGCGATCGACGCCGAGGCGCTGGAGGCATTGTTTGCCCTGGCCTCGGTCGCCGACCTTGAAGGCTTCCGCCGCCGCCTGTTCGCCGGTGAGGCCGTGAACGTCACCGAACACCGCGCCGCCATGCACATGGCGCTACGCGCGCCCGCCAATTCCGGCCTGCAGGCCGCGTTGCCGGGCGGCACCGACCAGGCCGCCACACTGGCCGCAACCGAACGCGACAAGATGAAGGCGTTTGTCGCCGCCGTGCATGGCGGGACGATCCGCGGCGCCACCGGCCAGACCTTCAATGCCGTGGTCAATGTCGGCATCGGCGGCTCCGACCTCGGCCCGCGCATGGTCACCCAGGCGCTGACCTTCGGCCGCTCCGACGCGCTGATGGAGGCGCGCTTCCTGTCCAACGTCGACGGCCACGATGCTGCCGACGTGATGCAGGGCCTCGATCCCGCCCGCACCCTGGTGCTGGTCGCCTCGAAGACCTTCACCACGCTGGAGACGATGACCAACGCCGGCGCGATGCGCGACTGGATCGTGGCCGCGTTGGGGGAAAATGCCGTCACCGCGCATTTCGCTGCATTGTCGACCAACCTGAAGGCCACCGCGGCGTTCGGCATCGCTCCCGAACATGTGTTCGGCTTCCGGGATTGGGTCGGCGGGCGCTATTCGCTGTGGTCGCCGATCGGCCTGTCGATCCCGCTCGCGGCCGGCTGGGACAAGTTCCAGGCCCTGCTGGACGGCGCCTGGGCCATGGACTGCCATTTCCGCGACACGCCGATCCGGCAGAACCTGCCGGTGTTGCTGGCACTCGCCGGTATCTGGAACGTCAACGCGCTGGGCTGCGCCACCCATTGCGTGCTGGCCTACGACGAACGGTTGAAACGCTTCCCGGCCTTCCTCCAGCAACTGGAGATGGAGTCGAACGGCAAGCACGTCACGCTGGCCGGCGACCCGACCGGCTGGGACACCTGCCCGATCGTGTTCGGGGAGCCCGGCACCAACGCGCAGCACAGCTTCATGCAGCTCGTGCATCAGGGCACGCGCCCGGTGCCGGTCGATTTCATCCTGGCCGCTGTCCCCGACCACGACCGGGTGGAGGCGCACCGCATCCTCGCCGCCAATGCCTTCGCCCAGGCCGAGGCCCTGCTGCGTGGCCGGTCCGAAGCCGAGATCCGCGCGGAAATGACCGCCAAGGGCGCGTCGCCGGGGGAAATCGACGCCGTCGCGCCGCATCGCGTGGCGCAGGGCGAGCGCCCGTCCAACACCATCCTGGTCCGCCACCTGGACGCCTTCACCCTCGGCCGCCTGATCGCGCTCTATGAGCACAAAGTCGCGGTGCAAGGCTGCCTCTGGGGCATCGACAGCTTCGACCAGTGGGGTGTCGAGCTCGGCAAGCAGCTCGCGGGCGGGATCCTGCCGGAACTGACGCCGGGCGTGGTGCCGGGCGCGCACGATGCGTCCACCACCGGCCTGATCGCGCGCTTCCGGAGCCTGCGTGGCGAGACCTAGGGCAAGCTCGGGCCGCCGCCGATATCCTCCCTCTCCCCTTGAGGGCTTGGGCCGCAGAGCGGACCAAGGCTGGGGAGAGGGGGCCTTCCAGCACGGCCGGCGTGGATTGCCCCCTCACCCCGACCCTCTCCCTCAAGGGGAGAGGGAGAAATGCTGGCCAGTGCCGCGTCGTCCTGATGGATTGCGGTCAGGCCCGGTTTTCCAGTCAACCTGAAAACACGCTAGTGGCCTGCTGATCCGCTAGTCCGCTGCAAAGGACCGCGAACTTCGGGGCAGGACACCAGGCACCAACACAAGCAGACCGCCAGCGCCTGGGCACCCTGGACCGTTGCGGTAGGTCAAACTGGCGCAGGGCAGCCTCCGCAACGTGCGGCTGGACCTGCGGGGCCGCTCGCGGCAAACAGAGCTTTCCATAATCAAGAGCGTGCAAGTGATGACCAAGTCCGATATCGAGCGCGTGCAGGCCTACCTGCGCCGCATCCTCGGGTCCGACCGTATCCAGATCGTCCCGCCGGCCAAGCCGGGGCTGTCGGTGGAGGTCGCCGTCAACGAGGAGGTCATCGGTACCGTGCATAAAGACACCGATGAGGGCGAGACGTCCTACTCGGTGATGCTGACGATCCTCGAAGAAGACCTTCCCCCCGCGCCGAAGGCAGCCGCACCGGTGCGCCGGGCGCGGTAGCTGCCGGCTGGAGCACGTTCAGGCTGACTGGAAACCCGCCCCTGTCAGAGCCCACCCCTGTCAGAGATCGTCATGGTCGGGCTTGTCCCGGCCATCTGTACCAGCACCGTGCCGCGATTGATGGCCGGGACAAGTTCGGCCATGACGGCGTGGATTTTCCAGTCTTCCTGAAACCGCTCAGCCCGGCGGTCCGGGCGGCCAGATCGCCTTCCGGAGCGCGGCGGCCATCATGTCGATCGCCGTGTCGGCGGCGCGGATGATGCGGCCCATGCTCATGAACCCGTGCGGCTGGTCGGAGAAATGCAGGTGTGCAACCCGCACGCCCTCGCGCTCCAGCCGCTGCGCGTAGGCTGTGCCCTCGTCGCAGAGCGGGTCGTAGGCGCAGGTCAGCACCAGGGCCTGGGCCGTCCCGGACAGGTCGGCGGCGCGCAGCGGAGACGCCTGCCACGCGCGGCCATCTTCCTGGGTGCGGAGATAGTGATCGATGAACCAGCGCATGGTGGATGACGTGAGCGGCACGCCCTCCGTGATGGTCCGGGACGAGACGCTGGTCATCAGCATGTCGGTCGCCGGGTAGATCAGCAGTTGGAACGCGACCGGCGGCAGCGTGCCGTCGCGCGCCATCAGTGCCATAACCGCGGCGAGGTTGCCGCCGGCGGAGTCGCCGCCCACCGCGACCCGTGCGGGATCGATGCCGAGATCGGCGGCGTTGTCGAACACAAAGCGCGTGGCAGCGAGAGAATCATCCACCGCGGCGGGGTATTTGTGTTCCGGTGCCATGCGGTAATCGACCGACATGACGCGGCATTTCACAGCGTTGGCGAAGCGGCGGCACACGCCGTCATGGGAGTCCAGGCCGCCCAGCAGCCAGCCGCCGCCGTGGAAGTAAACCAGCGCAGGCAACACATCGGCGGCCTCGGTTCCGATCGGACGGTAGAGCCGCAGCGGGATGTCGCCGTGTGGGCCGGGGGCGGTGATGTCGCGCGTTTCGGCGACGTCTTCCCGCGCCGGCTGCAGGATTTTGCGGCTGTTTGCATAGGCCTCGCGCGCTTCGTCCGGCGACAAGGCCTCGAATGGCGGGCGGCCCGCCGCGCGCATCATGTCGATAACGAGCCTGGCGTCGGGATCAAGTGGCATGGGCGGCTCCGTGGGGGGCGGTCCTTTGGGGGTGCGATTACCCGCCACCCTGGCCCTGCCCCGCAAGGGGGAAGTCAGCCTGTGAAGGACAGGATCGCCTGTGCGACATCGGCGGGTTTGTCGAGTTCGGCGAGGTGGCCGGCTCCCGGGATCACCTTGATCTGCGTCGGTCCGGCGATGCCCTTGGCGAAGATCTCGGCATAGCTGCGCGGCATAACCTGATCCTGCTCGCCCCACAGCAGCAGGGTCGGCGCGACGATCAGGTGCAGGCGCTTTTCGATCCGCGTATTGCCGAGCGGCCAGAAGATGCGGGCGGCGGCTTCGGCGGCGCGGGTCTGCTCGATCGGCCATTCGATCGAGTTGGCGCCTTCGGGCGGTGTCTTCAGGACCTTCCAGACCTCCGGGTCGGCGCACATCAGGCCGGGGACCGCGTCGCCCCGCTGCGCCCAGGGGTCGGTCGGCGGGTCGTTGTCCTGGAACAGCCCGAACGGGGCGATCAGCGCCAGTTTGCGCACGCTCTGCGGCCACAGCGCGGCCATTTCCGCGGCGAGCGAACCGCCCACCGAACTGCCGACCAGGTCGGCCCCGAGCAGGTCGGATTTTTCGAGCAATGCGTGGACCGCGAGCAGCCAGTCGAGATGGGTGTCCAGCACCGTGTGGCCGCGATCGCCCCCGGGAAAGCCTGGGACGGACGGCACGATCACGGTGCGCGTCCGGGCCAGTTCGTCAAGGAACGGCACCCAGCGCGGCAATCCGCCGAAGCCGGCGAGGAAGCCGATCTTCGGGCCGCTGCCGCGGCGCCAGACGCGGGTGGGAAAGCCGTTGACATCGACGGTCAACGTCTCGGGTTCGCTCACGGCAATGCTCCGGTTCCTGGACGAGGCCGCTTCCCGGTCGGGGCGGCTGTTGTTGCGGCTAAAACTACTCGGCGGCGAGGCGCGGCGTGAAAGGCGCGATCTCGGCCCGCTCCGACGCGGCCATCGGCTGCGGCCACCAGCGGTCTTCCCACTGGCTGTGCAGGTCCTTCAGTTGCGGCGCCACGTGTTCGGCGAACATGCGCGTGTTGTAGCGCGTCAGGTCCTTGCTCATGTTGCCGTATTGCAGCAGCAGCATCAGGTGGCCGACGTTCAGGTTGGTGGCAACCTCGCGCAACTGTTCGGCGACGTCGTTGGCGGACCCCACGATGACGTAGCCGTTGTCGACGATCGCCTCCATCTCGCGTGCGACGGAGGCGAAACGTTCGCCGGTGGACTTGCCGCGCACGTTGGAGTCGGCGGCCTTCTTCACCTGGCTCTCGATGCCGGCACGCTGGCTGCCCTCGCTGGTGTAGCCCGGCGGGGTGGCCCATTTCGGATCGACATGCAGGCAGCGCCCGTAGAAGTATTCCGCGGCCTCGGCATACAGTTCCATTGCATGGGAGCGGGATTCGCCCACGCCGATGAATTGCAGGAAGCCGGCCTGGTACGGGTTGCGATCCTTGCCGAGCCGGTCCATTTCGGCCCAGAAACCATCCATCGTCGCGCGGCCGGCCTTGTAGCCGTAATACGACAGGTAGCAGTAGACGTAGTCCATCTCGGCACACCAGTGCCAGGTCTCGACGGACCCGCCACCGGGCACCCAGATCGGCGGATGCGGCTGCTGGATCGGGCGCGGCCAGATGTTGACGTAGCGCTGCTGGTTGAACCGGCCGTTGAACGCGAACGTGTCTTTCTCGGTCCAGGCACGCACCACCAGGTCATGCGCCTCCATGTAGCGCTGCCGGAGCTGGCTCGGATTCGTACCGTATGCGTAACACGTGTCCATCGGTGTGCCGACCGGGAAGCCCGCGATCAACCGGCCGCCGGAGATCACATCGATCATGGCGAATTCTTCCGCCACGCGCGTAGGCGGATTGTACAACGCGAGCGAGTTGCCCATGACGCAGATCGCGGTATCGGTGGTACGGCGCGCGAGGGACGAGGCGATCAGGTTTGGCGACGGCATCAGGCCGTAGCCGTTCGAGTGGTGCTCGTTGACGCAGATGGCATCGAACCCGCATTGCGCGGCGTATTCGAGCTCATCCATGAAGTCGTTGTACATCAGGTGGGCGCGCTTCGGGTCGAACAGCGACGAATGGATGTCCACCCACACCGACGGATTGGCCTCCCGGAAATCCTCCGGCAGCTCGGTATAGGGCATCAGGTGGAACCACATCAGCTTCATCGGGAGTCCTCCGGTCCGGCTCTGTCGCGCCTGAAGCGGGCACTGCGTTCGTTGCACCCGCGCTTGATTACCCGTGAGTATGTCGAGGACCCAGCGGGTACGTCAATCGAAGGAACATGCTGCGGGAACAACCGGCGAACCTGACTCCGCCCGCGTGTGCCCGGCGTCCGGCCGGGCACACGCGGCGTCGGTTACGATCACTGCGCGGGGCGGTGCTTCGCTTGCCAGGCAGCCATCTGGGCGATCTCGGGTCCCTGTGCCTTGATGATCGCGGTGGCCAGGCGTCGCATCGCCGGGTCCTTGCCGTACTGCAGCTCGACCTTCGCCATGTCGACGGCGCCCTGGTGATGCGGCAGCATGCCGGCGACGAAATCCCGATCGGCGTCGCCGCTCATCGGCGCCGTCATGCGGTGCATCATCTTCTCATCCGCAGCCTTGAACGCCTTGGATGAGGGGCTCGCCTCGGCCCCTGCGGCAGGCATGGTCATCCCGGCCATCGGCGCCGGTGCTTCCGGCGCGGTCGTCTGCGCGATCGCGGGAAAGCTCGTTGCCGCAACCAGCAGAAGAGCGGCATAAAATGTTGTGTTCATGTTCATAGTCCTGTTCTCTTCATAGTCCTGTTCAGGGGGTAATCACGGCCGGTCACAGCGCGGCAGCGCGCAGCCGCAGCGCATTGGTGATGACCGACACGGAACTCAGCGACATCGCCAACGCGGCGACCTCCGGGCTGAGCAGCAGACCGAACGCGGGGTACAGCACGCCCGCCGCGATCGGAATTCCAACAACGTTGTAGGCAAACGCGAACACCAGGTTCTGCCGGATGTTGCGCATCGTCATCCGGCTCAGGCTCCGCGCCCGGGCGATCCCGGCGAGGTCGCCCTGCACCAGCGTGATCCCGGCACTCTGGATGGCGACTTCCGTCCCGGTGCCCATGGCGATGCCGACATCCGCCTCCGCCAAGGCGGGTGCGTCGTTCACGCCATCGCCCGCCATGGCGACGATCTTGCCACCCGCCTTCAGGGTACGGACGATGCGGTGCTTGTCGTCGGGCAGCACGTCGGCGTGGACATCGTCGATCCCAAGCTGGCGCGCCACGGCCTCTGCGGTCGTCTTGTTGTCCCCGGTCAGCATCACGACGTGGACGCCGCTCGCCTTGAGCTGGTCGATGGCATCCCGTGTCGAGGGCTTGATCGGATCGGCGATCGCGATGACACCGCCGGCCCGGCCATCGACTGCGACGAACAGGGCGGTCGCCCCATCCCGGCGCAGCGCGTCCGCACGGCCTTCCAGCTCACCCAGCGCGACGCCCTGCGCGGCCATCAGGGCGGCATTGCCCAATGCCACGGAGCGGCCATCGACGCGGCCGGTGACACCTTGGCCGGTGACCGAGGCGAAATCACGCGCTTCCGCAAAGGTGGCCTTTGCCGCCTGGGCAGCGCCCAGGATGGCGGCTGCCAGAGGATGTTCGCTCGATCGCTCCAGGCTTCCCGCCAGGGCGAGCAGGTCGGCCTCGGACAAGCCCGGCGTCGTGACGATTGCGGTCACCCGCGGCTTGCCCTCGGTCAGCGTGCCGGTCTTGTCGACGACCAGCGTGTCGACCCGTTCCATGCGTTCCAGCGCCTCGGCGGAGCGGATCAGCACGCCCGCACCGGCGCCCTTGCCGACACCCACGCCGATCGACATCGGTGTCGCCAGGCCCAACGCACAGGGGCAGGCGATGATGACGACCGAGACCGCCGCGACCAGGGCGTAGGACAGCGCCGGTGTCGGCCCCCAGACCGCCCAGCCCAGGAACGCCAGGACGGCGACGGCGAGCACCACCGGCACGAACCAGCCCGCCACGGTGTCGGCCATGCGCTGGATCGGCGCACGGCTGCGCTGCGCCTCGGCCACCATGGCCACGATGCGGGCGAGCATGGTGTCGGACCCGACCTTGTCCGCCCGCATGACCAGGGCGCCGGTGCCGTTGACCGTGCCGCCGATCAGCCGGTCGCCGGGCTGTTTGGCAACGGGCATGGACTCGCCGGTGACCATCGCCTCATCGACGGCGCTGCTGCCGTCCAGGACCTCACCGTCCACCGGGATGCCGTCGCCGGGACGGACCCGCAGTCGGTCGCCCAACCTGACCTGGTCGATCGGGATTTCCTCGTCGTCGCCGTCGGAATCGCGCAATCGCCGCGCGGTCTTGGGAGCCAGGTTCAGCAAGGCGCGGATGGCATCGCCGGTGCGTTCGCGAGCGCGCAGTTCCAGGACCTGGCCGAGCAGGACGAGGACCGTGATGACGGCGGCGGCCTCGTAGTAGACGGCGACGGTGCCGCCCATGCCGCGGAATCCGGCCGGGAAGCTGCCGGGGGCGAAGGTGGCGACCAGGCTGTAGAGGTAGGCTGTCCCCGTGCCCAACGCGATCAACGTGAACATGTTGAGGTGACGGCTGACGACCGACGCCCAGCCGCGCTGGAAGAACGGCCAGCCGGCCCACAGCACGACCGGCGTCGACAGGACGAACTGGATCCAGATGGAGGCTTGCGGCGAGACCACGTCGTGCAGGCCGAGGCGCGGGATATGGCCGCCCATCTCCAGGACGAACACCGGCAGTGCCAGCACCAGGCCGATCCAGAACCGCCGCGTCATGTCGGTCAGTTCATGGTTGGGGGCGGCTTCGGCCGTCACCTCCAGCGGCTCGAGCGCCATCCCGCAGATCGGGCAGGTGCCCGGGCCCTCCTGCCGGATCTCCGGGTGCATCGGGCAGGTATAGAGGGCGCCCGGCTTGATCGGGGCTTCGGACGCCGATGGCTTCGGCGCAAGGTACTTGGCGGGATCGGCGACGAATTTGGTCCGGCATCCGGCGCTGCAGAAGTGGAATGTCGTCCCGCCATGCTCGAAGCGATGCTTGGAGGTGGCCGGGTCGACCTGCATGCCGCAGACCGGGTCGATGACCGTGCGGGCGTCCGGCTCCGCGTGAGAGCCGCCGCAGCAGCTGTGGTGGACGCCCTGCTTGACCGGGGCTTCGGACGCCGATGGCTTCGGCGCCAGGTATTTCGCAGGATCGGCTGCGAATTTGGCCCGGCATCCGGCGGAGCAGAAGTGGAATGTCGTCCCGTCATGCTCGAAGCGATGCTTGGATGTGGCCGGGTCGACCTGCATCCCGCAGACCGGGTCGATGACCGTCCGGGCGTCCGGCTCCGCGTGAGAGCCGCCGCAGCAGCCAGGCGCGTGCCCGTGGCCATGCTGGTGCCCGTGCCCCTGATGGTCGTGGTTATGCTCGTGTCGGTGTTCGTCCACAGCATGTCTCCCTGAGTGGGTTGTCGAATGCTGATGCGTCACATGGGGCTTCCCACCATGGGAAGGTCAAGCCTTGCCGACACCATCTTGACTCACGCCGCGGCTGTCCCTTTTCGAGAACGCACGGAGATGTGGACATGAACATCGGAGAGGCAGCACGGGCTTCGGGGATCAGCGCCAAGATGATCCGGTATTACGAGACCGTCGGTCTGGTCCCGCCCGCCGGGCGGACCGAGGCGGGCTACCGGACCTACACCGCGCGCGACGTCGACACGCTGCGGTTCATCCGGCGCGCGCGGGATTTCGGCGTGCCGATGGAGCGGGTGAAGCTGCTGGTCGGGCTGTGGCAGGACAAGGACCGCCCGAGCCGGGAGGTGAAGGAGGTCGCGCTGCGCCAGGTCGCGGAGCTGGAAGCGAAGATCGCGGAGCTGACGGCGATGAAGGATGCGCTCGCCGAATTGGCCAGCGCCTGTCACGGTGACAATCGTCCCGACTGCCCGATCCTGCGGGATCTGGCAGGCGCGTCGTGCAGCGCGGCCCATCCTGCCCCTACCCTGCATTCTGCGAAGACCGGCGAGCGGTTCGGGGGCAACCGGTCCGCCTGATGCCGGCGCACTGCGTCGTGCACGCCGGCCGGGCCATGCAGGGGGTGGTCTCGCGCCCCGGACTCCTGGGTGTCGCCACTCCTGGGTGTCGCCGCCTTCAGGCGTTGATGCCGCCGGTCAGCGGCACGAACATCACCCCGAGCACTGTGCGACTGCTGACCGTGCCGTCCGCGTGCTTGTGCAGCACACGCAGCGACTGGCTGCCCCAGGGCGGACCAACCGGGATCACCAGGCGGCCGCCGGGACGCAGCTGGCCAATCAGCGCCGGCGGAACGTCCGGCGCAGCAGCGGTGACGATGATGCCGTCGAACGGCGCACGTTCCGGCCAACCGAGGGCGCCGTCACCGGTCCGCAGCGCAACGCGGTCGGCATAGCCGTTATCCGCCAGCGTGCGGGCCGCCTCATCCGCCAGCGCCGGGATTACCTCGATCGAGCACACATGCGGCGTCAGTTCGGCGAGCACCGCGGCCTGGTAGCCGGAGCCGGTGCCGACCTCCAGCACATGCGCGCCGGGCTTCAGCTCCAGCAGGTCGGTCATCAGCGCGACGATGAACGGCTGCGAGATGGTCTGGCCGTGAGCGATCGGCAGCGGTGCGTCGGCATAGGCGTAGGCGGCTTCCCCGGGCGGCACGAAGCGGTCGCGCCGGACGGCCCGCAATGCGGCCATCACGCGCGGGCTGAATGTGGTTCGGCCGGTCCGGCGCGCGGTGGCACAGGCCTCGGCCTCGATCTGTGCCAGCATCTCCTGTTGGGGGTCCATGGGTGTCTCCCTTCCGGCCACGCGCCGACCGGGGTAGCGTTCGCGCAGCCGCCGTTGGCTCAAAAGCGAAATCGGGGAAATGGTCACATGAACGACGTGGATTCGGGCGTGCCGGCGACCAGCCGTGCGGACGGATCGGCAGACTATATCGCACGGGCGCGCGGCTTGGTTCCGCTGTTGCGATCGGCCGCGGCACGGATCGACGCGGCCTGCGAGCTACCCGCCGACGTGCTGGACGCAATGCATGCGGCGCAGATGTTCCGCCTGCTGATCCCGCGCGCGTATGGCGGGGCGGAACTCGATCCGGTGACCTATGTGCAATGCGTGGAGCAGATCGCCTCGGGCGATGCCTCGGCGGCCTGGTGCATGAACCAGGGTTCCGGCTGCTCGATGTCGGCGGCCTACATGGCACCCGACGTCTCGCGGGAGGTCTGGGGCGGGCCGCGCGACGTGCTGGCCTGGGGCCAGGCACCGGCAGCGAAGGCGGTGCGGGTGGCCGGCGGCTGGCGGGTCACCGGCACCTGGAGTTTCGCCAGCGGCTCCCGCCACGCCACCTGGCTGGGCGCCCATTGCCCGTGTTTCGACGCCAAGGGCGGCCTGGAGCGCCATCCGGACGGCCGCCCGTGGGAGCGCACGATGCTGATCCGCCGTGACGTGGCGAAGATCGACGACGTCTGGCAAGTAATGGGACTGCGTGGCACCGGCAGCGACAACTACACGTTCAGCGACGTGTTCGTGGATGACGCGCATACGCTGACGCGGGACAGCGCGGCGGAACGGCGGGAGCCCGGGCTGCTCTACCGGTTCGCGGCGATGCAGCTTTATGCGGCGGGGTTCGCCTCGGTCGGGCTGGGGGTGGCGCGGGCGACGCTGGATGCGTTCGTCGACCTGGCACGGGTGAAGACGCCGGCGCTGAACACGCAATCCCTGCGTGACAACAATGCGGTGCAGGGGATCATCGGGCATGCCGATGCACGCTGGAAGGCGGCACGGGCGGGTCTGCACCAGACGCTGCGGGAGGTGCAGGATGCGGTATCGGCGAACGGCGCGCTGAGCGTGGCAGACCGAATGGCGATCCGACAGGCTTCGACCTTTGCGATCCATGAATCCCGCCAGGTCGTGCATGATATTTATCATGAGGCCGGCGCCACGGCGATCTTCGCGAGCCATCCGTTCGAACGGCGTCTGCGGGACATGAACGCGGTGTCGCAGCAGACTCAGGGCCGCCGGTCGCATTTCGAAACAGTCGGCCTCTACATGCTCGGCGGCGAACCAAGCCTGCGGTGGGTGTAATACCAACCGCCGTTGAGACCGACTCATAGGTTGCGGCGGCAGCAACGCCTCCCTCTCCCCTTGAGGGAGAGGGGCGGGGTGAGGGGGCGAGCCGCACCGCCGGTGGTGGTACGCCCCCTCACCCCAGCCTTGGTCCGCTCTGCGGCCCAAGCCCTCAAGGGGAGAGGGAGAAGTGTCATTCTCTTCGGCGGTTGGTATAAGGCAGCGGCGCGTCAGGCGTTGCCGACGGGCCCAAGAGCTGCACGGTTGTCGCGGACGACCGCTGCCAGCAATCGGAGCGCTTCGGGACC
>JARLIJ010000199.1 GCA_031291795.1 Acetobacteraceae bacterium
CCCGCAACGCCGGGATCGCACGGCGGGCGCAGTGGAACATGCTGGCGAGATCGATGCGGAGCGTGGCGTCGAGGTCCTCGGATGTGACGTGCTCCACCAGGGCGGTGGGGCCGGCAATGCCCGCGTTGTTCACCAGCACATCGAGGCCGCCCAGATGCGCGACCGCCGCATCGACGAAGGTCTCGCAATCGCCTGGTATGCCGGCATCGGCGCGGATCCCCGGATGCGCGCAGGCCGCAAGCGCCGCGGGATCGACATCGGAGACGAACACAGTCGCCCCACACGCGGCAAAACTATCGGCCATGACACGGCCGATGCCGTTCGCCCCGGCGGTGATCGCGACACGATAGCCGCTCAGGTCCACTGTCAGCGGCGTGCGTGCGCCAGCAACCATCCTCAGGCCCTTCCGATCAACGCAGGGTGTTGACGATCTGCCGATAGGCCTCTTCGGGGAAAGCCTTCATCGATATGGTACGGACGTTGCCGAGCTTGCCAAGCAGGAGGGTGAAGCGGGCGGCGACGGCGTCGTCGGGGGCGTCATAAGTAATGACCACATCGTGCTGTCCCATCGTCATGTAGACGGACAGGAAATGGCCACCCATGTCGTCCAGCGATTTGCGCGCCGTATCGATCCGCTTCGGGCTGTCGTCGATCGAGCGCATCCCCTGGTCGGTCCAGTTTGCCAGCATGACATAAGTCGGCATGGCGCCTATCCTCCCTGGAAGCAGTCCGATGAGACGACCGAACCTGGGGGGAATGCAAGGGCTGATTGTGCCCGAAGCGGCTCGTGGCATCGACCCCGGCGGGCACACCGACCAGGGTGGACGGGGCGATGGCATGCAGATCATGGCAGCGCGTGGTCACGCCTATGTCGGGACCCGCGCCAGCCGCGGCATCATGAGCACCGATATGCGCGATCCGAAGCCAGTGAACACCTGGCGCCGGTGCATTCGAATCTCTGGTGCACGCACCTGCAGACCGCCGCGGACCTGCGTTGGCGCGGCTGAGTCGTCAGGGCGCGAACAGGCGCATGACGGCCGCGGCATGGCACGCCACATCGGGGTCGGAGTCGGCGGCCCAGGCGTCCAGCAGTTCGCGATAGGACAGGAAACAGAACGTCACCTCATCGTCTCTGACCGTGCGCGCGAATTTTGCGAGCTCGGCGCGATGCGCCTCATGGGCCTCCGGCGCGATCGTCCGTCCGTCCGGCGTGTTGCTTGGTTCCGCATAGAGATAGAGCAGCACTGGCGCCAATCCCCGCCGCCGCGGGTCGCGATGCACCATGGTGCGCAGCCCGAAGGCGTGGCGTACCAGTTCGGTCGCATCGATGTAGTGGTAGGTCTCGTCGGCATCGCGCAACCGGTCGCGCAGCTCCTCGAAGGCCTTCATGTGCGAGCCCCAGAGCGGTCGCCAATACGCATCCGACAGCCGGGGGCCGCGTGTGGACCGGAATGGCTCGAACCGCTTCGACTCGATCCCGATGACGCGGTGGGCGGTGGTGATCAGGACGTCCAAGCATGGGTGCCGCCCGCCAGGCCAGGGGAATCGCAGCGTCGCCTCCAGTTGGACCTGGCACGCCGGCCAGTCGTCACCCGGCTCTGCCGGCAGCCGAGGCATGTCCTGCGGCCGGCCGAGATATTTGCCGAACGTGTTGGCAGCCAGCGCCGCCGAGGACCGTCGGTTGTCGAACTTGCCGGTGGCGATCTCATTGCCAGGAGCGGCGGCGTAGCACGCCCTGATCAGAGCGATCGGGAGGCCGGGCAGGAACATAACGCAATCTTTCGCTGCAATGCAGTCTGCGGAATCTAGGCCCCTGGGGGTAACGTGAAGATTACGCCTGGGACTAAGGTTTCGGGATTCCGCAAGACGTTTGAAGCAAACCCATGAGTGATATTCTAATAACCTTCCGTAACAAACGCGTCTGGTTGCACGGGCTGCCTCTTGCGGGCAATCAGCGGTCAGCTTCCGGAAGGACGACCCGAATGCCGCGTTTTCTCCGCCTGCTCGGCCTCCTCGCGTGCCTGTTGGCCGGCCCCACAATGGCCCAGGCACCGCCGCTGGTCTGTGATTCTGCCGGCGGCCTGCCGACTGGCTGCGGCAATATCGTGTTCGACGGCGACAGCATTTCCGCGGGCGTCGGAAGCTCGCCGTCCCAGCATCCCGATGTGCAATTCCTCAAGGCGCTGGACCGCCCGTCACGGCTGACGAATGTCGCCGTGGGTGGCCGACCGGCCAGCGAATGCCTCCGTCTGTTTCCGAGCCTGGTCATGCCGCATTATGTCCCGGGTGCACGATTCAACCTGATCGTGTTCCACGCCGGGGACAATGACATCGCCCAGGGCCGCGACTCGATCGGCACTTACAAGGCATTCACCGCTTATGTCGCTGCGGCCCATCGACAGGGCTGGAAGGTCATTGTCTCAACCGAGTTGCCACGGCCGGATTTTCCACCTTCACGCGAAGCGGAGCTGGATAATTACAACCTGTCATTGATCGCCAACCTGGCGGGGGCTGACGTGGTGGCGGACCTCGGCGAGACGCCGCGTCTGGTTGCGCCGCAGGGGCGGCGCGAGTCCGGCCTCTACGCGCCCGACACCGTGCACCTGAACGACGCCGGTTACGGGGAGATGACGCACCTGCTGTTGGAGGCGGCGCGTGCCGTGCTGTCCGACTGAGCGCACTGATCTGTGATCGCGGGTCCGTGATCCGTCGTGCCTGTTCGCGCCAGGACATCGCGGGAGCGATCGGCACCCCCGATGTGCTGCATCGTTCCGACCATTGGTTCAAACCTCCGCCATTCGCGTGATTGTCGATTCCCCTCGCCATGCCATTCATGCTGTCACCCCGGCGACAGATAACCGTGGTGATCCCTTGGCCGAGACCGTTTCCCTGCGCGCCCGCGGCGATATTGGCGTGGTTGCCCGAGCCGCGCGCATCGACCTGTTCGTCGCAGTGGCGGCATTCGTCCTGTTCGTCGCGATCGAGGCAATGTTCCAGTACCGTCATGTCCTGGGTGAGCCGGACCTGTACCGTGTACTGGTCGGCCTGCTCGACGGGCTGGAGAGCGGCCGGTACCTGAACAGCCCGGTGCATTACGATCGCGACTTTGGGTTTGGCTACCTGGCCGTGATGTACCGCTTCGTCGATCCCGCGGTTCTGCGTGATCCGGACCGCATGACGCTGATCATGAACCAGGTCGGCCTGTGGGCGCTGATCCCCGGCCTGCCATGCCTGTGGGCGGCGCTGCGGCTGGTGCACGGCTCGCTGGTCGCGACCGTGGCACTCATCGTGTTCGCGTTCAGCCCGATGATGCTGGAACTGGGCACGTCGGGCCATCCGGTGCTGCCGATGTTTGCGTTCCTCTCGGCCGCGGCACTGTGCCTGTTCCTGCCGATGCGCGGCTGGTCGGCAGTGCTGGCGGGGATCGCGGGGGCGCTGTTCCTGCTGTGCGGGCTGCTGTGCCGCGGCGAGATCTTCCTGGCGTTTCCCTGGCTGGTGCTTTCGCGCATCGACACACGCAGCTTCGGACGGTTCATGCTGTCGGGCGTGCTGCGTTCGTTGCCGCCTGTGGCGTCGCTGGTCATGTTCTTCGTGCTGCAGCAGAGCATCGTGCACGCGCAGATGGGCCAGACGGTCGGGCATTATTTCTTCGAGTTCTACGCCTGGGCCACGGTCATTCCGGGCGCCGTCTACATGGCGGTCGGTTGCGGCCTGGCGACCGCGACCCTCGGACTGCTCGCCGCCGCGTGGCTCATTCTGTCGCCTTCGCGCGGGTTGGACTTGCTGGGACCGCTCGCGCTGACGATCGTGCCGCTGGCGTTCTTCCTGCCGAACCCGCAACCGACCCGGCATTTCATGATGGTCTTGCTTGGCTTCGGCATCCTGCTGGGGATGGTGCTCGCCCGCCGTCCTGCGCTGGGCCGCGCCGCTGCGTTCGCGAGCGTGGTCGTCCTGGTCCTTGCCAACCATGCGCTGGCCGAGCTGGCGCGGCCGTTCATCCTGCACCAGAACGACGCGCATTCTCCGTACCTGCCGACCGACGATGCCTATCGTACCACCACCCATGCGAATATCGGCTGGTTCTGGCAGCGCCACGCCGCCTTGATCGCGCGGCGCGCGCGCTGGCAAGCGTTCGGCGACCAGGCAATGACAAGCTGTGATGCGGACACGCTGATCCTCAGCGATGAAGGACCGAGCATCTTTTCGCGACTGTACGTGGGGGGCGTGCCGGTGACGGCGGAGCGGTTCCAGATTGGCAAGTTCCTGGGCTTCCAGGGTTCGCGCGGCGGCCGCAACTTCATCGTGTTGGAGAAGCTGAATGGCTGGCCGGCGGATCCGGTGGCGACCGTCCTGGCCGACCCTGCGCTGGATCGCTACAAGCTGCTGCAGGATCCGTGGACGATGTCGCATTACGACCGCACGCCCATCCCGCCCGATCGGGCAGCTCATCTGGGCTGCGCGGTACCGAACGGGTAGCGCTTCGTCTCGCTTCGCACACCCTCCGGCGCGGCTTGAGCGCGGCCGCTGCTCGCGGCACAGTGCCCGCGGGTGGTGGACGGGAGGGGCAGGCAAATGAAAATCGGCTTTATCGGCCTTGGCATGATGGGCAGCGGCATGGCTGCGAACCTGCAGAAGGCCGGCTACGACCTGGTGGTGCATGATCTGACTCGCCAGGCGGCGTCACGGCATCTGGCGGCCGGTGCGACCTGGGCCGAAAGCCCGCGCGCGGTGGCAGCGCAATGCGACCTGGTGTTCACGTCGCTGCCGACGCCGGCCGACGTGCAGCGCGTCGGCACCGGCGCAGATGGCTTGGCCGAGGGCCTGCGCCGCGGCGCGACCTGGTTTGACCTGTCCACCAATGCGGTCGATGTGGTGCGTGCGCTGCATGTGATCCTGGCAGAACAAGGCGTGGATTTCCTTGATGCGCCGGTCAGCGGGGGCCCGCGCGGTGCCAACAGCGGCAAGCTGGCGATCTGGGTCGGCGGGGAACAGGCGGCGTTCGAGAAATATCGAGCCGCGCTGCAGGCGATGGGCGACCAGGCGAAATACATCGGTCCGATCGGCGCCGGCTCGATCGCCAAGTTGGTGCACAATGCGTCGTCCGCCGCGGTGAATGTCGTGCTGGCCGAGGTCTTCACGATGGGCATCAAGGCCGGGGTCGAGCCGCTGGCGCTGTTCGCCGCGGTGCGCCAGGGCGCGTCTGGCCGCAGCCGCATGTTCGACCGGCTGGCCGACCATTTCCTGACCGGCAGCTATGATCCGGCCGACTTCGCCTTGCGCCTGCTGCACAAGGATGTTTCCCTGGCGTGCCAACTCGCGCGGGAGGTCCAGGTGCCGATGCGGCTGACCAACCTGGCGTTGCAGGAACTCACCGAGGCGCTGAACCGCGGCTGGGGTGCGCGCGACTCGCGGGTGGGCGCATTGTTGCAGCAGGAACGTGCCGGTATCAAACCGATCGCTGTGCCGCCGGAACAGATCCGCGCGGTACTGGCGAACGACAACTGACAGGAGGCTCGCATGCAACTCGGTGCGCTGGTTCCGTTCAACGATACCGGCGGCGATCCTGCCACCGTCCGCGACTACGCGCTGGGGTTGGAGGCGCTGGGCTACGACTTCCTGGAAGCGCCCGACCACGTGCTGGGGGCCAACCTCGACGCGCAATCCCGCGCGCAGCCCGTGCAGACGATCGCGGACGACATGTTCCACGACCCGTTCGTACTGCTGGGGTTCCTGGCGGGTTGCACGACGAAGCTGGCGTTCTCCACCGGGGTGCTGATCCTGCCGCAGCGGCAGACCGCCCTGGTGGCGAAGCAGGCGGCCTGCCTGGCGGTGCTGAGCCGCGAGCGCTTCCGGCTGGGGATCGGCGTCGGTTGGAACCCGATCGAATTCGTCGGCCTGAACGAGAGCTTCACCAACCGCGGCCGCCGGTCGGAGGAGCAGGTGCAGGTGATGCAGGCGCTGTGGGCGCAGGACCATGTCGTCTTCAAGGGCCGCTACCACACGATCGAGGATGCCGGCATCAATCCGCGCCCGCCGTCCGGCCGCGTGCCGGTCTGGTACGGTGGCCACCATGAGCACACGCTGCCGCGCATTGCGAAATGGGGCGACGGCTGGATGCCCAACGCCTATCCGCCGGATCAGTCCGCACTCGACATATTCGCGGAGCTGCGGCGGCTGACCGAAGCGGCCGGCCGCGACCCGGCGTCGGTGGGCATCGAGGTATGGACGTCATGCGGCGCCGGCACCGAAGCGGACTGGAAAGCCGAAGTCGCGTTCTGGAAGAAAGCCGGCGTCTCGCATATCTGCCTGACCACGACGTTTAACCGCCGCCACCACACGCGGATCGCAGGCCGCACGCTGTCCGATCACCTGGCAGCGTTGCGGCGCTATCGCGACGCCGTCGCCGATATCCTGTAACGGAGAAAGCAACATGCAACTTGGCGCATCGATCGCAGTCGCCGATATAGGCACCGGTCCGGCTGTGGTGCGCGACTATGCGCAGGCCGTCGAGGGGCTCGGCTTCGACTACCTCCAGGCACCCGACCATGTGCTGGGCGGCAATCCGGCGGGACACCAGGACAAGGCGCGGGTCGGCACCTCGGTCAACGCGTACCACGATCCGTTCGTGCTGTTCAGCTTCATTGCCGGCTGCACCAGCCGGATCGGCTTCGCGCCGGGTGTGCTGATCCTGCCGCAGCGACAGACTGCGCTGGTCGCCAAGCAGGCCGCGTGCCTGGACGTGCTGTCGGGCGGCGGACGGCTGCGTCTGGGTATTGGTGTCGGGTGGAACGAACTGGAATTCACCGGCCTGAATGAGACCTTCTCCAATCGCGGCAAGCGGTCCGAGGAGCAGGTTCGGGTAATGCAGGCGCTCTGGGCGGAACCGCATGTCGTCTTCAAGGGCGATTACCACACGATCGACGATGCCGGGATCAACCCGCGGCCGGCCTCGGGACGCATACCGCTCTGGTTCGGCGGCCATGCGGAGGCAACGTTCCGTCGCACCGCGCAATACGGCGACGGCTTCATGCCGCTGGCCTATCCGCCGGGTGACGCAGCGCTCGCGGCGTTCGACAAACTGCGCGGCCTGGTTCGCGCGGCAGGGCGTCCCGAAGACGCCGTCGGCATCGAAGTCTGGCAGTCGCTCGGGGGCGGCACGCCAGACGATTGGCGCCGCGACTTCACGTTCTGGAAGCAGGCGGGCGTGACGCACGTGACGGCGCACACGACCTATGCCAGTGGCCACCACAAGCGCATCGCAGGTCGCAGTGCCGCCGACCACCTGGCGGCAGTAACGCAGTTCAGGGATGCGGTGGCGGACCTGGTCTGATCGTAACGCGGGAAACCGGGCACCAGCTTTCGGTGGGATAACAGTCCGGTCATCCGCCGGTTATTCCCATGCCGCGCGCATGGGTGGCTTGCAAAGCCGTCTGAAATATTCAGCACCGTCGCGCTGTCTTCTCCGCGACGATCGAGCTTCCGGCCCCTCATCTCGATCCGTCATCCGACGGCTGCAATCGTGCAGGCGTCTACAGGAGACCGAGCATGAGCAAGATCCTGATCCTCGCCGCCGCGCTGCTGACCCTGGGCATGGGGGCTGCGTTCGCGAACGACACGATGAACGCCCGGTTGGCCGATGCCAGCCCGATGCCACGGACGGCGACGATGGCGACGACGGATACCCAGGTGCACGTGCACCTCTATCCCACCGCCGTGCCGCGTTCGACCGTGTGGGTGTACGACCAGTTCGCCCCGTCCGGCACGACGCAGGGCGGCCAGAACTGAGCGGCTAGCACATGATGAGCCGGGTTGGCCATGTGCCAGCCCGGCTTATCCTGCCATGAAGACAAAAAACCGCCGACCTTAGTCCTTCTGCACAAGCTGCGCCTGCAAGACCCGCACCCGCTCGGCCAGCGTCGCCCGCATGCCGATCCAGTCCTGGTCAAGGCCGATAGCGCGTGGACCGAACGCGGACGGCAGCAGAATTGAGATGGGCGAAACGTCGATCTGTTCCAGGTCGGCGGAGCAGGAGATTACCCTGATGTCCACGCCGGAGATCTGCGAGGCTTCGAAGATCAACTGCCGGCATCGGCCGCAGGGGGTGACGACCTGGTCGGCCACGATGGGCGGGGTGAACCTGTGGCCGACCACGGCGATCGCTTCCAGGTCGAGCGAGCCGGACGTGTTGGCTGCCGTGATCGCCGATACCTCGGCGCACATCGCCACCCCATAGCTGGCATTTTCGAGGTTGGCGCCGAGATGGATCGCGCCGTTCCGCATGCGCGCCGCTGCCCCCACCGCGAAGCCGGAGTACTGTGCATAGGCATTGGCCGAGGCGGTCAGTGCATGGCGCGCCAGGGCCTGATCCGCCGGAAGCAGAGTATCCATCCGCTGTGATGTCACGCTCACGTGCCCTTTGCTGCGGCAGTCGGTACTGCGTATGCGCCCCCCCGACAAGCGCCATTGTCAGAACAAATCCCAGCCTGTTGTGCTTTACGCCACGACGCGGTCAGACGAAGATCTCGCCCAGTCGCCTGATCGAGCCCAGGGTCTTTTCCTGCTCCAGCCCCGGCCACTGGCAGCGCATGATGAAATGATCGACGCCCAATAGCTCGTTGTAACGGGCGATCTCCTCCTTCACCTTGACCTTGTCGCCGATGATGAAGCGGTCGCGGGCATAGTCCTCGAACGACAGGCTGGAGCTGGCCTTTTCCAGGCCCCATGCGGCGTAGGCCGCGTATTTGTATTCCAGCGGCCCGCGGCATTCCTCGTGCGCCGTCGCGTTGTTGGCGCCGACATAGCACTCGATAGTGATCGGGTATTCCGTCGGCGTCCGCTTGTACTCTGCCAGGGCGGCACGGTAGGTTTGCATCAGTGGCGCGATGACGCCCAGGCCGCTGCTGTTGACGATCAGCCAGGCATCGCCGATCCGCGCGGCCCGCTTGACCGCCACGTCCACCTGGCCGGCGATATACAGCGGCGGGCCGCCGGGGCGCACCGGCTTCAGGCTCAGGCCGGCATCCTTCACGGTATAGAAGCGGCCTTCGTGATCGATGCGGTCCTCGGTCCACAGCCGCTTCATCAGTCCGATGCTCTCGTTGAATCGGGGTGCACGCTCCGATAACGGCACGCCGAACGCGATGAATTCCTGTGGACGGTATCCGAGGCCGATACCCAGGATGTAGTTTCCTCCGGTGAGCACATCGAGCGTGGCGGCTTCCTCGGCGACATGCACTGGATTGAGCGGCGGCAGGATCAGGATATTCGGCCCGATCGTCATGCCTTGGGCGTGGGCTGCGATGTAGGCCATCACTGGCATGATCTGCATCATCTGCAGCGGTTGGGTCAGCCAGTGATGCGGGAACCACAGCGAGCTGAATCCTGCTTCGCGCGCGGCACGTACCTGCTCGACGATTTCGGGAACGCACGCGGCGACGTCGGTGCCCTGCGGGAACTGCGTGTTGACGAACAGACCGACTTTCATGTGACCCTCCCTCTGCGTGTTTCCCGCAGTATGGGCGTTCGTGCTCAGCGCGTGTAGAGCCAGCGGCTGACCAGCGTCTCCACGTCGTCGGTGAAGTCCGATCGCGGCCCCTGCTCGAACAATGTGCCGGTGCGCATCACGTAGACGTGGTCGGCAATTCCGAGCGCGCCTTTGATGTTCTGGTCGACGAGCAGGACGGCTTTGCCGTCGCGTGCGAGACCGGCGATGATTCCGTAAATCTGGGCTGCCACGCGCGGTTCGATGCTGGCGGTCGGCTCGTCCATCAGCAGCACGGTCGGATCGCCGAGCAGGGCGCGGGCGATCTCCAGTTGGCGCTGTTGGCCACCGGAGAGGGTGCCTGCGGTCTGTTTCATCCGCTCCCGCAGGATCGGGAATTGCGTCAGCGCGCGTTCGGTGCGTCCCCGCACCAGTGCGCGGTTGCGGCGAAACGGCCAGGTGCCGAGGCGCAGGTTCACCTCGACCGACAGGAACGGGAAGATACTGGGTCGTTGCGGCAGATAGGTGATGCCGGCCTGGCTCATCCGGTGTGCGGGGGTGCCCAACAGCGTGCGGCCGCCGATTGTGATGTTGCCTGACAGCGCCGGCAGAAAGCCGAAGATGACTTTCAGCAGGGTGGATTTGCCGGTGCCGTTCGGTCCCAGCACGCAACGCACCTGGCCGCGCAGGACATCGACCGACATGCCGTTGAGGATGTTGATCCCCGGCACGTAGCCGGCCACGAGGTTGCGCGCGGTCAGTACCGGTGTCGTATCAGAATCCGGCATAGGCGCGCAGCACCTCCTGGTCGTGGCGCACGTCTTCGACCGTTCCGTCGGCGATCTTGCGGCCGCGCGCCATCACCACCATACGGTGCACCAGGCGCTGCAGGGCCTCGATGTCATGGTCGACGATCACGAAGGTGCGGCCTTCGGCGTGCAGTTTCTGCACCAGCACGATGATCTCGTCGCGCAGGAACGGGTTCACGCCGGCGAACGGTTCGTCCAGGAACAGGATAGCCGGCTCCAGCATCAGCGCGCGCCCGAGCTCCAGCAGTTTCTGCTGACCGCCGGACAGGTTCTTGGCCGGCAGGTTTTCCAGTGCGGCGAGGCCGAGGAATTCCAGGTGTCGGCGGGCTGCGCGGGTGGCCCCGGCCTTCTTCGAGCCGGGACGTGCCAGGCCGGGGACCAGCATGTTCTCCAGCACGGTCATCCGGCCGAAGAGCTGGGTGATCTGGAAGGTGCGACCGACGCCCATGGTGGCGTACGCGCTGGCCGCCTGGCCGTGGGCGCGCACGCCGCGCACCATGATCTCGCCCTGGACGGGCACGAGATGGCCGGTCAGCATGTTGATGGTCGTGGTCTTGCCGGACCCGTTTGGGCCGATCAGCCCCACGAGCTCTCCTGCATGAACCGCAAAATCCAGCTCGCTGACCGCGAGGATGCCACCGAAGCGCATGCTGAGCGCGTGGGTTTCGATCAGCAGCGCGCTCATCAGGCGGTCTTGCGCGGTGCGGGCACCACCGGGACCACACGGGCGAGCTGTTCCCAGGCCAGCGCCAGCAAGCCGTTTCGGGCGAAACGAATGGTCAGCAGCAGCAATGCGCCGAACACCACCAGGCGCCATTCGCCGTAGCTGCGCAGGGCCTCGACCAGGGCCTCCAACGCGAGGGCGCCGATCACTGCGGCGGGCAGGCTTTCGGCGCCGCCGATCACGGCCATGGCGACGACCAGGCCCATCTGGTCCACCGATCCGATATCCGGTGTCAGGATTCCCAGGAAATGGCCGTAGAAGCCGCCCGCAAGGCCCGCGAAGCTGCTCGCGATCGCGAACGCCAGCACGCGGAAGCGTACCACCTTCACGCCGGCTGCTGCCGCGGCGGCCTCGTTCTCGCGGATGGCACGGAAGAACAGGCCCCAGCGCGAGCTGACGAGTGCCACCATCGCCGCCAGCGAGCCGGCCAGCAGCACCAAGCCGACATAGTAATAGGGCGCGTCGGACCTTGTGTGGAACAGCGGCGCCACTTCCAGGCCGCCGGAACCGCCGGTGATCTCGACCTCCGACACGAAGATGATGCGCAGGACTTCGGAGAATGCGACGGTGAACAGCGCCAGATAGGGCCCGCGCATGCGCAGCCCGACGAATCCGACGCCGCTGCCGACGATGGCGCACAGCACCACGCCGGCGAGCATGCCGAGCGGGATCGGGATGTCGAACCATTTCACCAGCAGGCCGGATGTGTAGGCGCCGAGTGAAACGAATGCCATGTGGCCGAACGAGAACTGGCCGGCATAGCCGACCAGCAGCGCCCAGCTTGCCGTGACGATCGCGTAGAAGATCGCCAGGATCGCGACCGACAGCCAGTACGCGTTGACCAGGCCGGGGAAGGCCAGCACCAGCACGCCGAGTGCTGCACAGAGAACGATCTGGACTGCGCGCACGAGGCTAGTCCAGCGCCGTGTGGATGCGGCCGAAGAAGCCGGTGGGACGCACCAGCAGCACCACCATCAACACCAGCAGACTGAACGCCTGCGCGTAAGTCAGGCTGCGGCTGGGATCGGGGAAGAGGGCCACGAACATGCTTTCGGACACGCCGATCATCAGGCCGGCGAGGATGCTGCCCATCACCGATCCCATGCCGCCCAGGATGACGATCGCGAAGGCCTGGGTGTCCGGGATCAGCCCCATCGAGGGCGACAGAGAGTAGATCGGTCCGACCAGCGCGCCCGCGCCACCGGCCAGTGCGCCGCCCAGACCGAAAGCCAGCATGTAGAACAACTGGTCGTTGATGCCGACGATGGCTGCAGATTCGCGGGATTGGCTGACGGCGTTCAGTGCCTCGCCCCAGGCGGTGCGGTGCATGAACCAGAGCAGGAAGACCAGCATCGCGATGGCGGCACCGGCATCGAACACCCGGTCCCAGGTCATGATCAGTGGGCCCAGGATCAGCGCCCCGGTCAGGAAGGATGGCGGGCGGAGCGGGTAGGGGCCGAACACGATCAGCGCGATATTCCGGAGAAAGATCGAAATTCCGAACGTCACCAGGATGCCGTAGTCGCCCTTGCGCTCTGTGGTCGGGCTATAGAGCGGTGTAAGCAGGGTGCGCTCGATCAGCACCGACAACGCGAAGCTGGCCGCCATGGCGAAGACCACGCCGGCCATTGGCGGAATGCCAAGCAGGCTGATCGCGAAATAGGCGAAGTAGCCGCCCATCATGTAGACCTCGCCGTGGGCGAAGTTGACGATGCGCAGGATGGAGAAGATCACCGTCAGTCCGGCGGCGATCACCGCGTAGATGATGCCGATGACCAGGCCGTTGAGGGCCTGGATCAGGATATAGTCGGTCATGGGCCGTTGGCGCCCACGCCTCTCAGGTCCCGGGCTTCTTGTATACGTACGGCACCGTCGCGTACTCCTTGGGCCACACGATCGGTGCATTCGCCTGGGACTGTTTTGCCTCGGCGTATTGCAGGATCGTCAGCGGCGCATCGAGGAACTGGTGGTAGTGCCAAGCCGGCTCATGGCTGGTCGAGAACGAGTATTGCCCGCGCGCGCCGACATATTGCGTCTTTTCCAGCGCCTCGATGATCGCCTTCGACTCGGTGTTGCCGGCGGTCCCGATCGCGTCGAACAGCAGCCAGGCGCCGTCGTAGCTCTCCATCACCGCGCCGGACGGATCGGCGTTGTTGTGTTTGGCCTTGTAGGACGCGACGAAGGCTTTCGTCTTGTCGTTCCAGGCGGATTTCGGCAGTCCGACATTCTCGGTCACCAGGAACGTGCCTGCATCGCCGACGTTTTCCCAGAAGGTCGGGTCCACCGCCTCGCCGCCCGACAGATAGGCGCCGCAGGTTGCGGTCGGCGCGAAGCCCAGGTCGTGCGCCTGGTGGATCATCGGGTAGGCGCCGGCCTCGGCATAGATCGCGAGGAAGAAGTCGTACGGCGTGGCATTGCTCTTGAAGCGCAGGATCTGCGCGGTGAAATCGGTCAGGTTCGGGTCGGCGTCCACCGCGTCGAACTTGATGCCGGCCTTGGCGAGTTCCTGTTGCACCAGGGTGCGTGCGGACAGGCCGACGTCGTTCTTCTCGGCGATGATGGCGACGTTCTTGAAGCCGGCGGCGGCGATCCACTGGCCGATGGTGACGTCGATCAACGAGACCGCGGGCGCATTGCGGAACACTTCCGGATAGCCCTTGGCGGTGATCTGGTCGGACCAGACGTCGCAGGCCATGAAAGGTGTGCCGTATTTGTGGAACACTTCCATTTCCGCGAGCGCGACGGGGCTGTGGAATTCGCCGAACACGGCGGCGACCTTGTTCTGCTGCACCAGCCGTTCGGCCGCGGTGCGGCCTTCTGCCGGCATGCCACGGGTGTCGGCGAAGACGATCTGGACGGGGCGACCGAGGATGCCGCCTTGCGCGTTGATCTCCTCGAGCGCGATCTCGGCGGCATAACGCATGTTGGTGCCTTCGGCGTAGCCGCCCGGCGGGGACAGCGGCCCGACCCAGCCGAGGACGATCGGTTCGCCGGCCGCGCGGGCGCGGTTGCCGATCAGCGGCAGGGCGGCGGCGGCTCCCCCAGCTGCCAGCACGCTGCGCCGGCCGAGGCCCGCGGACGGCAGGATTGAGGCTGCGGGTTTGCTGTCGTCGGCCACGGCTGGTCCCCCTTTTTGTTATGCGTACGTCATTCCGCCCTGGTACGCAGCTCACCGCAAGAGCTTTGCGCGGCGCGCTGGGCCGGGGCGACGCGTGTCACGAACTTGTCGCATGTCAAGCAATGCACGTGCCAGGGGAGCGGCAGCCAGCGGCCGCTGCAGGAGCAACCGGCAGGACGGTCTGCCCCACGAGCAGCTTGATGCCCGGTCGCCATAGCCACCATCTTGACCCGCTATCCCCGACGCGCCACGTGATGCGCATCATGACCCCACGCCGCCCCCCCGAGATCGACATGCTCCCCGACGGCAGCATCCGCCCGCCCTCCAGGCCGCCGGTCGCAACGCGCGTCTTCATCTGGGCCGTCATCATCGCCGCCGCCGCCGGGGCGCTGTCATTGGCGGCGTTCGCCCTGTGGGTCGCCCTCATCATCCTCCCCGTGGCGCTCGGGGCCGCGGTGATCGCCTACGTCGCGTTCCGCTTCCAGCTCTGGCGCGCGCGCAGCTCAGGCCGGCGCGCCGGGCGCGACGTCTGGGGCGGTTAAGGCGAACGCTTCGGCCAGCAGCGCATAGGACCGGCGGCGCGCCTCCGGGTTGTGCAACGTGGTCAGGATGGCAATCTCGTCGACCTGATGCTCCGCGGCCAGCGCCCGCAACTGCGTCCCGACCCGCTCCGGCGTGCCGTAGAACGCGCGCTCGCGTAGCCGCGCGATCCGCTCGCGTTCGGCGTCGGAATAGGGGTGGGCCGCGGCTTCCTCGGGTGAGGGCAGGGCGGTGAACACCCCCCGATCGCGCCCCAGCCGCCACAGCTCGCGGGAGGTGAACAGCCGGGCGGCCTCGTCCTGGGTTTCGGCCGCCATCGCCCAGACGCAGACGGCCGCGTGCGGCGCGGGGTTCCGCTCGTTGGGTCGGTAGCCCTCCCGATACAGCGCCAGGGCCTGGTCGGCGCCACGCCCGTCGGTGATGAAATGGGCGAAGCAGAACGGCAGCCCGAAATAGGCCGCGACCTGCGCGCCGTAATCCGAACTCCCGAGGATCCAGACCTCCGGCATGGTGGGCCCCTGCGGCTGCGCACGGATATCGCGGAATGGGTGGCCCTCGACCAGCGTCTCGCCGGCGAGCCAGTGCAGCAGGTCGCGCACGGCGGCCGGGAAGTTGTCGGCGGCGCTGGCGGCCTGCGGATTGAGCGCGTGGGCGGTCAGTCCGTCCGACCCTGGAGCCCGCCCCAGGCCCAGGTCGATCCGTCCCGGCGCGATGGCGTCCAGCACGCGGAACTGCTCCGCCACCTTCAGCGACGAGTAATGCGGCAGCATCACCCCGGCCGATCCCACCCGGATGCGGTGGGTGGTGGCGGCGATGGCGGCGATCAGGATCTCGGGCGCCGTCCCCGCCTGGCTGTCCGAGTTATGGTGTTCGGCGCACCAGTAGCGGGCGTAGCCCAGGGCCTCGCAATGCTGGGCGAGCCGGATGCTCTCGCGGATCGAGGTGTCGGGGGAGCGGCCGGTCACGACGGTCGACTGGTCGAGCACCGAGAGGCGGAGCATGCCGGTTTCCTTGCAGGGCGGATCGGCATCATGGGGGCCGCCCAAAGGGATTGCGCAAGGGGATTGTGCAAGGGGCGCGGGGCGGCAAGGCGGTTCCGCCGTCCAGGCGACGGCCCTGCTTGTCACTCCCGAGCCGATCGACTAGAGCCGAAGGCACGGGAAACAAAGGGAGAGAGGACGGCGTGATCCTCCTGCAGGTGGTTGTCAGCGGCCTGCTGATGGGGGCGGTCTACGCGCTGTTTTCCTCCGGGCTGACGCTGATCTGGGGCATGATGAACGTGGTGAACTTCGCCCATGGCGATTTCGTCATGTTGGCGATGTATGCGGCGTTCTTCGCGTTCACGCTGCTCCATCTCGGGCCGGCGTTCTTCATTCCCGGCGCGGCTGCGGTGCTGTTCGTCCTGGGCGTGGTGGTCTATCTCGGCCTGGTCCGCCACGTGGCGCGCGGGCCGATGCTGGCGCAGATCCTGGGCACGTTCGGCCTCGCGCTGGTGCTGCGCTACGCCGCTTTCTGGGCGTTCACCGCCAATTTCGTGTCTCTCCCGGACAATCTCGTGGGCGGCACCTTCGATATCGGCGGCCTGCGCATCGAGGCGTCCCGCCTGCTGGGCGGCGTGCTGGCGCTGGCGATCACCCTGGGCATGCACCTGGTCCTGACCCGCACCATGCTGGGCAGCCGCATCCTGGCCGTCGCCGAGGACCGCAATGCCGCGATGCTCATGGGCATCCGCCCGGACCGCATGCAGGCGCTGGCCTGGGGCGTCGGCGCGGCGTCCACCGGGGTCGCCGGCGCGTTGATCGCGATGTTCTTCTATATCTCCCCTACGGTCGGCGAATCGCTGTCGCTGATCGCCTTCGTGGTGGTCTGCCTGGGCGGCTTCGGCTCCGTGCCGGGCGCCCTGGTGGCGGGCCTCGGGATCGGCGTGATCGAGGCGCTGTCAGCCTACCTGATCGGCGCCGTCTACCAGGATGTCGTTGTCTACGCATTGTTTTTGCTGGTGTTGTGGGTGCGCCCGCAAGGCCTGATGGGAACCGCCTGATGGGGACCCCATGAAGCAGTGGCCGCTGGTCCTGCTGGGCTTCGTGGCGATCGCCGCGTGGCCGCTGCTGACCGATGACGTGTTCCTCCAGCGGCTGGGCGCCCTGGTGCTGCTGGCGGCGATTTCGGCCTCGGCCTGGAACCTGATCGGCGGCTATGCGGGCCAGGTCTCGATCGGGCACTCGGTCTATTTCGGCGCCGGCGCCTACGCCTCGCTGGTGCTCTACACCCAGCTTGGCTGGCCGCCGATCGCCGGCGCGCCGGTCGGCATGCTGGTCGCCATGGCGCTGGCGGCGGTGGTCGGCACGCCGACCTTCCGGCTGCGTGGGCATTATTTCTCGATGGCCACGATCGCGGCGGCCGAACTGGCCCGCATCCTGGTCGCCAACTGGAAGCTGCTGGGCGCCGCCGTCGGGCTGATGGGCCCGCCCGTGCCGCGCAGCGTGGTCGATCTGTCCTTCATCAGCCCGGTCCCGTACCATTATCTGTTCCTGGCCGTGCTCGTCGTGCTGCTGGGCCTGACCTGGCAGATGCAGCGCAGCCGCATGGGCTATTACCTGGCCGCCATCCGCGGCGGCGACCGCGCCGCGCGCAGCCTCGGCGTGCCGGTGCTGCGCTACAAGCTCTACGCTCTGCTGCTGTCGGCGGCGTTCACCTCGCTGGCCGGCTCGCTCTACGTGGTGATGGTGGGCTTCATCGATCCGGACAGCGCGCTGGGCATCCTGATCTCGGTGAAGATGGTGATCGTCGCGGCCCTCGGCGGGTCGGGAACCCTGTTCGGCCCGCTGATCGGCGCGATCATCCTGGTGCCGCTGGAAGAGACCACCAACGCCGTGTTCGGCGGCAGCGGCACCGGCGTCACCTACATCGTCTACGGCGCCATCATCGTGTTGATCGCCCGTTTCCGGCCCGGCGGCGTGGCCGATTTGTGGCGCTCCATCACCGTCCGGATGGCGCGCCGTGCTGCTTGAGGCACGCGGCATCATCATGGCCTTCGGCGCGTTCCGTGCGGTGGACGGCGCCGACCTCGACGTGGCCGAGGGCGAGATCATCGGCCTGATCGGCCCGAACGGCGCCGGAAAGAGCACGTTTTTCAATTGCCTGGCGGGCGACGCCCAGCCAACTGCCGGCACCATCCGGTTCCGCGGCCAGGATGTGACCCGCGCGACCCCCGAGGCCCACGCCCGCCTCGGCATGGCGCGCAGCTTTCAGGTCCCGGTGACGTTCGAGGACATGACGGTCGCGCAAAACGTCATGGTCGGGGCGTTCCTGCGCCACGGCCACCGCGCCGCAGCCCGGCGGGTGGCCGACGAGGTGCTGGCGTTCACCGGCCTTGACCAACTGGCCGACACGCCCGCCCGTTCGCTTGGCACCCCCGGGCGCAAGCGGCTGGAGATCGCCCGCGCGCTGGCCACCGAACCGCAATTGCTGCTGCTGGACGAGGCCCTGGCCGGCCTGACCCCCGCCGAAGTGCGCCTCGCGATCGCGCTGGTGCGTCGGATCAAGGCGCGCGGGATCACCATCGTGATCGTCGAGCACATCATGGAGGTGATCCTCTCGCTCGCCGAACGCGCGGTGGTGTTCCATCAGGGCAAGGTCATCGCCGCCGGGGCGCCGCGGGCGGTGGTGGACGATCCGGCCGTCGTGACGGCCTATCTCGGGCATCACATGAAGCGGGTGCGAAGGGGCGGCGTGGGCTGATCACGGCCGAGGTTCTCCCCCTCCCCTTGAGGGAGGGGGGTGGGGGCGATGGTCAGTGCCGTTGGACCCCTCCCCCCAACCCCCTCCCTCAAGGGGTGGGGGTGTACGCTCGCTCCGCTCCTCTACCCCGCCGCGGCGTCCAGCGCCTGGGACAGGTCGGCCAGGATGTCGTCGATGTGTTCCAGCCCGACCGACAGCCGCACATAGCCCGGCGTCACGCCGGTCGCCGCCTGTTCCTCCACGGTCAGCTGGGAGTGCGTGGTGCTGGCCGGGTGGATCGCCAGGCTGCGCGCGTCGCCGATATTCGCCACGTGGTAGAACAGCTTCAGCGCATCGATGAAGCGTCGCCCGGCATCGGAGCC
>JARLIJ010000200.1 GCA_031291795.1 Acetobacteraceae bacterium
GGTCGATCTCCGCCCGCAGCGCGATAAAGCTGCCCCGCGTGGACACCGGTGGATCGAACGACAAGCCGCCGGCCGCCGTCCACGGGATGTTCATGAACAGCTTGAGCGGGCTGGGTGTTTCCGGCGGCTGCAGGCCGGTGTCCCGCATTCCCTGCGCCAGGTTGTCGGTGCAGTTGTCGTGGTAGCCTTCGCAGCCCAGGCCCTGGTAACGATAGATATCGCACGCTGCGATCAGGGTGTCGTGGATGCCGCCGGATGTGTCTTCCAGGACTGTCAGGATCGGGCGGCGGCGATTGGTCAGCAGCGTGTCGCCGACCTGCGGGATCATCCGCAGCATGCCGGCGCGGCTGTGCTCCATCGACATGAATTCGGTCAGGTCATCGCGGGCGAAGGCCCAGGTGTCGACCACCTGTGCGCCATGGGTGTTGATGACCTTGACGGTCTGGCCGCCGACAACGAAGGCGGCCCTGCCGCGGCGCGCGGGAATGGTGATTTGGGACATGGGCGAAACTTCCTCTCCTTCAGGGCTATGATCACTGCCTGTGCTATATGATCGATTTCACGGCATACTTGGGCCCAAACGGTGGGTCGGACAGCAGCATCCGCTGGCACGCCGCTTGCTGATCCAGCGACATCCGCTTTTCGCAAGGTGTTCCCTGGCATGGCAACCCGCCGCGCGATCCTGACCGCCTCGACCCTGGCCGCGCCGTTCCTGCTGTCCCGCCGACTGCGTGCCGCCCCCGCCCGCCGCGTGCGCCTGACCCTGCCCTGGGTCGCGGAGGGCTCCAACGCCTATGCCTTCGTTGCAAAGGCCAACAGCTATTGGGCCGACGCCGGGCTGGATGTGGAGATCACCCGCGGCTACGGGTCGGTCGCCGCGGCACAGGCCGTCGGTGCCGGCCAGTTCGACTTCGGCCTGGCTGCCGCGTCGGCCGGCATACAGCAGGCTGCCAAAGGCCTTCCCACCGTCTCGCTCGCCTGCTGCGGCTATGATGCGACGATGGCGGTCGCGGTGCTGTCCGACTCCCCGGTGCGCACGCTCAAGGACCTCGCCGGCAAGTCGATCGGCGGCACCGTCAATTCCGGCGAGTATCCGTTCCTGCCCGCCTTCGCCAAAGCCGCCGGCCTCGACCTGAACACCGTCAAGCTCGTGCAGGTCGACCCCAACGTGCGCCAGCGCGTGCTGATGGAGCGACAGGTCGATGCAATCTGCGGTTTCGCGATCTCGATCGCGCCGGTGCTGGTGGCCAACGCCATGCAGCCACGCTTCATGCTGTACAGCAGCGCTGGCCTGAACTTCTACAACAATGCCCTGCTCACCCGGCCCGACGTGCTGCAGGCCGATCCAAAGCTCTGCCAGGCGATGACAGAGGGGCTCCTTAAAGCGACCCGTTTCTGCCTGCTGCAGCCGCAGGACGCGGTAAACCTGTTCCTGAAGCAGGTGCCGGAGGCTGCGCTGGCGGCGAATGGCACGAAACAGATCCAGACCGGGCTTGGCATCTTCGATATGACCATGATCGCGAAACCGTCGCAAAGACACGCGCTCGGTTGGAGCGAGGCCGCCGACTACGCCGCAATGACCGACATGGTGATGCAGTACCTCGGGGCTGCCGGCGACAAGGCGCCCGACCCGACCGCCCTGTTCACCAACGAATTCGTCGGCAGCGTGACGCTCAGCCCGGAAGAGTGGACGCAGGCGGACGCCAACGTCAAGGAATACCGTGCTCTCTTTGTCTGAGCCCGCCCTGCCTGGGGAGTGCATCCGCGCCGAGAAAGCGTGGAAGATCTACGACACTGCCAAGGGTCCGGTCGAAGCCGTGGCGGGTGTTTCCTTCTCCGTCCGGCGCGGCGAGTTCGTTGCCATCCTGGGCCCGTCCGGCTGCGGCAAGTCCACCTTGCTGATGATGTGTGGCGGCCTGGAAGCAATCACCGCCGGCAGGATCAGCGTCGACGGCGCGCCGATAGCCTGCCCGCGCACCAGCATCGGCGTGATGTTCCAGGAAAGCACGCTGCTGCCTTGGAAGTCCGTGCTGGACAACGTGATGTTCCCGATCGAGCTGCTGCATCGCCCGCGCCGGGAACACATGGCGCGGGCGCGCGAACTGCTCAGCCTGGTTGGGCTGAGCGGCTTTGAATCCCACAAGCCGCACCAGTTGTCCGGCGGCATGCGCCAACGCGCGGCGATCTGCCGAGCGCTGGTTTATGATCCGGATATTTTGTTGATGGATGAGCCGTTTTCGGCACTGGACGCGATCACCCGCGACGAGATGAACGACGCCTTGCTGGATATCTGGACCCGCTACACCAAGACGGCGTTGTTCGTGACGCATTCGATCCGGGAGGCGGTGTATCTCGCCGACCGCGTGCTGGTGATGAATCGCCGCCCCGCCACCATTGTCGCCGACATTGCCATCCCGATCCCGCGCCCACGCGACCCTTCCGTGGGCGAGACGAAACTGTTCAACGAGCTGTGCAGCACGTTGCGAGGGATGATCGAGCATTCCCACCGCGCAGCGCGCGACGTGACACCGTATGCCTGACGCAACCGGCCGCGAGCGGCTGCTCACCGTCGCGTTGCCGACCGGCACCGCGGTCGCGTTCCTTGCCGTCTGGCAGGCAGTTGCGACCCTCTGGGCGATCCCGGCCGTGATCCTGCCGGCACCCAGCGACATCGTGCGGCAGCTCGTCGGATCCTGGGGCGAATTGCTCTATCAGGCCAGCTTCACCGGTGCCGAGGCGCTCGCCGCCTGCGTACTGTCCGGTATCGTCGGCATACTGGTCGCCGCGATGCTGGCATCCTCAACGCCACTGCGGGAGATGCTGTATCCCAACCTCGTGGCCTTCCAGCTCATCCCGAAGATCGCGCTGGCGCCGCTGTTCGTCATCTGGCTTGGCATCGACGCGCCCTCGCGGCTGGCATTCTCCACCTTCATCAGCTTTTTCCCCGTTGCCATCGGCACGCTGACCGGGCTGCAGAGCACCAACCCGAATGCGATCCGGCTGTGCCAATCGCTCACTGCCAGCCCCTCGCAGATCTTCCGCCACGTCCAGGTGCCCTACGCCCTGCCGTTCTTCTTCAGCGGCATGAAGGTCGCGGCGACGCTGTCCGTCATCGGCATCGTCGTCGGCGAGTTCATCTCGTCAAAGCACGGACTCGGCAGCTATATCCTGCTGGCCGGCTCACGCGCCGAGACCGCCCGGATCTTTGCGGCTCTTGTTGTGCTGTGCGTAATCGGTCTCGCGCTGTATGGTGCGATCGCCTGGCTCGAATTGCGGGTGCGCAGGGCGTGGCGCGGATGATCCGGCCGCTTCGCGTATCGACGCCCCGTTCCATGGAGGTATCGCGATGAGTTCCACTGTGTCCGCCCTGCCCGGTGCCTACGACCTGGTCCTGAAAGGGGCCCGTGTGATCGACCCGGCAACCGGCACGGACGGCATCCTTGACGTCGCCGTCTCGGAGGGAAAGATCGCCGCAGTCGGGCCCGACCTGCCTTGCCCGCCGGGCGCCACCCGCCTGGACCTGGCGGGGGCCATCGTGACGCCCGGCCTGATCGATACGCATGCGCATATCTACGAACACGTCACCGGCGATTTCGGACTGAACGCCGACCTGGTGGGGGTGCGCAGCGGCGTGACCACGGTGGTCGACCAGGGCGGCCCGTCCGCGCTGACGTTCAACGGCTTCCGGCAGTTCGTCGTCGCCCCCGCCCAAACCCGCGTCTTCTGCTTCATCTCCACCTACCTGGCCGGCGGCCTGCTCGGGCATCGCTATGTCGATCTGTATGGGCCCAGCGGGATCAACGTGGCGGCCATCGTCAAAACCGCGCGGGACAACCCCAGGCTGGTCAAGGGCATCAAGGCGCATGCCGAACCGGGCGGCTTCTCCCGCTGGGGCATCGAGTCGCTGCGGCTCGCCAAGCAGGCGGGGCGCGAACTCGGCCTGCCGGTCTATGTGCATCTCGGCACGCTGTGGCCGCAGAAGGAAGGCGCCAGCGTCGACCCACAGACGATCATCGAGCAGGTCGTGCCGCTGCTCGACGCCGGCGACGTGCTGGCGCATCCGTTCACCCGCTACCCCTCCGGCTTCGTCAACGCCGACGGCACGATCCACCCGCTGGTCTATGAGGCGCTGGCCAAGGGCGTCACGATCGATGTCGGGCGCGGCGCGCATTTCAGTTTCGACAATGCCCGCGCCGTGCTGGCGGCCGGCATCCTGCCGACCACGCTGGGCGCCGACCTGCATGGCTACAACGTCAAGATGCCGGATGGCGGGCGGTGGTACCGCGGCATGTTTACCAACACCGCCGAGATGGAACCGCCGGAGGACGCCTCGCTGCCGTTCTCCACGCCCTACGGCGTGCACCATGCCATGAGCGAACTGATCGCGCTCGGCGTCACACTGCCCCAGGTCGTCGCGATGGCGACGTCCAACGCGGCGAAGCTGCTGCGGATGGAGGACCGGATCGGCGCGCTGAAGCCCGGCATGGACGCCGATATCTCGGTGTTCCGCGTGCTGAAGGGCGAATGGACCCTGCGCGACTCGAACGGCGTGGAGGTGGTGGCGCACCAGCTCCTGCATCCGGAACGGGTCGTGCGCATGGGCCGGGTGATCGAGGTGGACAGCCCGCTGCTGCCGGACCTGGATCAGCTCGCGGCTTGATGGCTGCCCGACACGCCTGATGGCGGGGTCTCGACGGATCACAATTGTACCTGGCGCGGCGCGGACCATGGCGGCGATCCGCTGGCGGGCATGGCGGCCGATTGTCCTGCCGCTGCTGTTCGCGGGGGCGCTCTTGCTGGCGTGGCAGGAACTGACCGGCTGGCTGGCGGTCTCGCCGATGCTGCTGGTGCCCCCGAGCGCGATCTGGTCGGTCCTGGTCCAGGCGTGGCCGGTCCTGCTGGCGCAGAGTTGGCCGACGCTGGTGAACAGCGTGGTGGGGTTCCTGCTGGCGAGCGGCCTCGGTATCGCACTCGGCGGCGCGCTGGTCGTCTCCCGCCGCGTGGAGCAGGCGTTCTGGCCGCATGTGCTGATCTTCCAGCTCATTCCCAAAGTGGCGGTGGCGCCCCTTTTTATTATCTGGCTGGGGATGGGGCCGACCTCGCGCCTGGCCTTCGCGGTGTTCCTGTCGTTCTTTCCGATCGCCGTCTCGGCCGCGACCGGGTTCCGTGCGGCCGACCCGACAGCACTGCGGCTGTGCCGATCGCTGACGGCTACCACATGGCAAACCTTCCTGCGGGTCCGCGTGCCCTATGCCATCCCGCACATCTTCGCCGGCCTGAAGGTGGGCGTGACGGTCGCCATCATCGGCGTGGTGATCGGCGAGTTCGTCACGGCGCAAGAAGGGCTTGGCTACATCATCATGTTCGCCTCCTCGGCGGCACAGACGGCGCTGGTGTTCGCGACCATCGCGCTGCTCTGCGGCATCGGGCTGCTGCTGTATGGCGCGGTCGCGCTGGGCGAGTGGTTCGTGCGCCGCTGGTACGGCGCCCCGATCAGCGCCGGCGGCTTCGAGTGACGCTGCTGTGCTGGTGCGTCCATACCGTCCCGCGGCACCGGCCGGAACCGCTGCACGACGCTGCCACGGAAGACCCAGGCAACACGCCACCCCTAGGTAGGTGCCGAACCGACGTGGGGGCAGTATCAAAGAACGTGCCGGTACCGCCCCCTGTGAACCAACGGCCGCAGGTCCTTCAATTTCTGCGAGCCTTACTCAGACCAACGTCATACCCACCGACGCCTGGACCGACACTTGCCTCCCCACCATTGTGGCATGGCTGGGTTCCGGCCATCTGTTGCGGCATGCGCGCTGGTACAGAAGGCTGGAACCGAGCCGGCGGTTATGAACAACGGGGACCGTGCGCCGGATGATATCAGACGGTTCCTCGGCGGCGTATGATGCCGAATACGGCCAGACCCAACCCGAAGATCGCCAGGGCAGACGGTTCGGGGACATCGGCGAAGACCTGCACGTTGATATCGCTGGGTTTGTTCCAACCACCGATGGAGGCCCACGGATAGCCGTTGTCCATCGATCCAGTCGAGGTGAAGCCGTAAATGAGGCCATCGTTCGGCCCCATCTGCGTAGACCCGCTGAGATCTGCGTTGGATGCGTGCAGGTACGGCGTGTTCATCGAGGGGGCGCTCCCATCCGACCCGGAAACGCTAAAGGCATAGGTGCCCGGGGTGGCAAGGATACCGACGCCGGAGAAGTCCAGCTCATAGAGGCCGTAGTAACTCCCGTTCGACCCCTGATAGGTCTGCCCATTGGCGTAGGTGACCGCACTGATCGATGGCGTAGCCGAGGACACCAGCTGCACGACAGTGCCGGCCCCGGCATCCGCACCAAACCAGAGGCTGAAGGAACTGGCGACAGGCGCGTCGGCGACAATCCAAACGCGAATGGTATCGATCGAATAATTCGTCCCGGCGACACCGCTGAGGGTGAACGTGTCGCCGATCGATTGCGTGGTTCCGGTATCCGCCCAGGAAACGTTGCTACGGCTGTCACCCGCCGCGTTGTTCAGGTTCTCCGTCGGCAGGCCACGATCGAACACGAGCGTCGGCGCCGCAACAGCTGGCCTGGTGAGGCAAGCGCCGAAGCCCAGAACCGCGACCGACAATGCAATATTTGACAAAAGTAAATACGAATGGCTATACATGTCTCGTTTGGTGCGGCCCATGTCCGTGTCCATTCCCGTTCAGTGCCCGTTACTTCCCTGCACGCAATTTCCGGGCCAGGACTATGTTTGCAGCCATTTCATACTTTTACGAAACATGCAGTCGGCCCGATCATTTAGGAATGTAAAAAATTCCGACGCATGGTTCGTCCAAGGCCGGCGGGCGCTGCCGAACGGCGGATACGTGCGGTGCAGGCGTCTGCGTCCTGCTTCAGGGCAGAAGGGGCCACCGCCGCGTCCTCCCCGATCCTCGTCACAATGCGCATCGATGATGCTGCGCGGATCATGGGCGGTGCGCCGCGCGAGCGATGGGCGGGCCCGGCGATCTGGGCCGCTCCGTTGCAAGGCGACATCCCCTATGCCCATATGCCTGCAAACAGCATCAGGCTTTGCCTTCCTCCATGAACTCCATCTTTCGCGGCGACCTGGACAGCACGCGCGGGCGTGCGATCGCCTGGATCGACGCCCTGTTCGTCGATCATGCGGTGTTCCGCCTCGTCTGGAGCAACCTCGCCGAGGTCGTGCCGGGCCGTGCCTACCGCTGTAACCACCCGACGCCGGGCCGGCTGGCGCGGCTGACCCGGCGCTACGGCATCAAGACCCTGATCAACCTGCGTGGCCAGGCGCAGAACGGCTCCGACGCGCTGTCCCGCGAGGCCGCACACACGCTGGGCCTCGCCTTCCACGACATGTCGCTGGAAAGCCGCGGTGCACCGCAGGTCGACCGTATCCTGCGGCTGCACGGCATCTACCAGGGCATGGAGGGCCCCGCCCTGCTGCATTGCAAGTCGGGCGCCGACCGCGCGGGCCTCGCCTCCGGGCTGATCGTGATGTTCGAGGGCGGCACGGCGGCCCAGGCGCTGCGCCAGCTCTCCTGGCGGTTCGGCCATATCCGCCAGGCCCGCACCGGCATCCTGGATGCCTTCTTCCTGCGCTACCAGCGGGAAGCCGAGGGCCGCAAGCCGTTCCTGGACTGGGTCCGCCAGGACTATGACGAGGCCGCGCTGCGGCGGGACTTCCGTGCCAACGGCCTGGCGAGCTTCGTCAACGACTGGGTGTTCGCCCACGAATAGGGCGGCGATCCGGCCCGATCAGGGCAGCCGCTTGCCGTACTCCGCCCAACGGCCGGGATTGACGGTCGCCCCCGTGGCGTGGCCGCCCGCATCGACGGTGAACGCCAGCCGGGTGTGGTAGCGGCTCTCGACATAGAACGCGGTGGCGGAGGTCGGGTGCAGCACCACCGGCTCCGGCAACAGGTCGAAGAACCGTTCCCCCGACAGCCGCAGCATCAGCTTGCCGTCCTGCACCCAGACCTCCAGCGTCGCGTGCGGCCCGAACCGGTACTGCCCCGCCAGGCCAACCAGTCGCTCGGGCGGCACGGTCGCTTCGGGCGGCAGCGAAGCATCGGGCTCGTCCGGCACGCTCGCCAGGATGGCGTCCCACATCGTCTCCGCCGCAGCGACATCCAGTGCCATGAGCGACGGGCGGGTGGTCGGCTCCCCGACCTCCTGGGTGCTAACGGCATAGAGCGTGTCGCCGTCCTGGTAGGTCGAGAACGGCTGGATCGCCCGCGCCATCGACGTATGGACCTCGACGGCCAGGCGCTGCAGGTCGGCAGGGCTCATCCGCCGGTTCGTCACGACCAGGCTGATCGTGGTGTTCGCGCTCGGACCCACCGCCGGCGGCGACACGGCCTGCTCGATCGCGCGTCCGAGCAGGTCCGAGGTCCTGGTGAGATCCCCCCAGGCCGGGTTCCGATGGCACTTCACCATGCGCCCGTCCCGGTCGGTGACGGCCCCCAGCGCGTTGATCACCACGAAGGCGGCGACCTTGGTGTCGCCGAACTGACGGAAGGCGCCGCCCTGGCCGGAATGCGCCGCGCAGCCGAAGAAGCCGCCTTGCATCGCCATGCGGCCGGCACCTTGCGCCTGGAGTGGGAAGACGCCGGCCCGCAGGTCATGCAAGGCCGCCTGGGCGAGGCGCTTGTCCGGGTAGATTTCGTTCAGTCGGTGGCCCTGGAAGTCATAGATGATCGCCCCGGCAGCCAAACCAATGTTGGTCCAGGCCCCGCTGCGCTCTCCGTCGTCCTTCAGGCCGGTCATCGCCGCGGTGATCGCCTCCTCGCCATAGGCCGAACCACCGGAAAAAACGATGGCATCCACGAAACGGGACGGGTAGCCGAGGCGCAGGAGGTCGGTGTTGACGGTGCCCGGCGCACCGCCCCGCACATCCACGACAGCCGTCGCTCGGTCACGGAAGCGGAAGATCGTCAGGCCCGTCGGACCTTCCTCATACGAGCCGATGCCGATCTGCAACGCGGGCCAGTCGAATTTGAGCACCGGCCCGTCGATGGCGGTGTTCACAACGAGCTGGTCCTGGTCGGCCTGCGCCGCGGAGACGCAAAGCAGGCCGGCCAACAAGGGGAGAAGGGGCAGGATGCGCATGCCGACGTCCCGGGTCCGGAGCACTGCATGATCAATCCATTGAAGGCCGGCCGCAATGGCTCCAGGGCGATGACCGCGGGTGCCGGTGGCGGAAAGCCGAATGCATCAGGTTGCCAGGCCGCATGACCCCGCCCGGGGTGATGCTGCGCTGCATGATGGTTGGTGGACCTGACCGGCCGTCAGCCTGCTGGGGTGCCCGGCCTGTTCCGCATCGCCAGTTCCAGTGACGTCACCCGCCTGAGCATCATGAGCAGGGCCAGGGCATCATCGGCGCCGAAGGCATGCTCGAAGCGTCGTTCGGCCTTCGCCCATAAGCGCCTCGCCTGCTTCGTGAGAGCGACCCCCTGCACCGTAAGGGTGATGACACGGTGTCGCCTGTCCTGTTCGGCCACGCCGACCGTCGGCAGGTCTCGCCGTTCGAGCGGGCGTAGCAGATGCCCGAGCGTCGAGCGGTCCATGACGAGGAGGTCCGCAAGGTGCTGCAGGTTTTTGGGTCCCAGGCGGGACAGCTTGGACAGGATCGAATACTGGTTCAGGCCGAGGCCGACCGGTGCCAGCGCATCGTCGTAGAGCCGGGTGATATGACGCGATGCCTGGCGCAGGGCCGAACAACTGCAGGTTTCGGGCGCGAGATCGGCCATGAAGCCATGCTCCGGAGTCCTTCGCGCGCCGCCATGAAGACAATTGCATACAGTGTCAACGTGCGTGGGCGGTCGCTTGACACTATGGGCAATTACCCCAGATTGCAGCGCGCGAGGCGATGTCCTCGCAATTACCGGGGTGGCCAAGGGCTGCCACCGCAAGGGATCGCCGGTTCGGCGGCCGCGAGGCGTCGCTCATGAAACGTGGCCTTGAGGAGGAGATCGGCAGCATGACACATGCGAACGGGCAAGCCGTCGACCCGCGTCTTACGCTCGACGACCTGCATGTCGGGCAGCGTTTCACCAGCGGCACGCATGCCATCGACGCGCGCGCAATGGTGGACTTCGCCGTGGAATACGATCCGCAGCCATTCCATCTGGACGATGAGGCGGCGCGGAACACACTGTTCGGCGGGCTGGCGTCAAGCGGCTGGCACACCGCGGCGGTGACCATGAAGCTCCTGGTCGGCGGAGGATTGCCGATCGCCGGGGGCATCATCGGTGCAGGCGGGGAGATCCACTGGCCACAGCCCACGCGTCCCGGCGACATCCTGCGCGTGGAGAGCGAGGTGGTCGCGATCACGCCCTCACGATCAAACCCGCATCGCGGCATGGTCACCGTGCGCAGCGAGACTCGCAATCAACGCAATGAGGTCGTCCAGAACCTGGTTGCCAGGCTGATCGTGCCGCGCACGCCGCGGCTCGACCGTGAGAGTGCACGGATCGCCGCATCCCCGCCGGCCTGACGCCATCGGCGCGTCGCGGGGACCGCGGCACAGCGCTTGCGTCTATGGCGGAACGCCAGGAGGTCGCCTCACCCCGTGAAGGTCCTGCTTGCCGATGACAATGCTGAACGGGCGAGTGCGCTTGCCCGTCTGCTGGCAGCCGATCCCAGGCTGGTGGTCCTGCAACTGCGCGCCGGCGAGGCACTGGCCGATGCAGTTGCTGCCCAGGCGCCCGATATCGTGCTGGCCGACATGGCGCGGCCGGACCGCGATGCGTTGGACGGCATCCGCCAGGTCGCGACGCACGCCCCTCGCCCGATCGTGCTGTTCGCCGATAAGGACGATCCCGGCTTCATGGAAGCAGCGATCGGCGCCGGCGTTTCTTCCTACACCGTGCCTGGGGTGCCGGCGCCGGACGTGAAGCCGATCCTGCAGGCTGCAGCCGCGCTGTTCCGCCGCCACCAGCAGGCGCGGGATGGGCAACGCCTGGCCGAGAACCCGTTGCAGGAGCGCGAGGTGATCGGCCGTGCCAAGGCCCGGCTGATCCGCAAGCGCAAGCTGACCGAACCGGACGCCTGTCGCTGGCTGCGCAACCAGGCCATGTCACGCGGCCGGCGCATCGTGGACATGGTGGCAGAGTTGATTCGCGACAGCAAAGGAGACGCGCCGTGAGCCGACCCGTCCGCATCGGCGTGCTGCGCCTGGTGGACAGTGCACCCGTGATGGTTGCGGCGGAGCGGGGGCTGTTCGCGGCATGCGGCCTGGACGCCATCGTGCAGGTGGAGCCGTCCTGGTCGAACATCGCAGACAAACTGACCTATGGGCTGCTGGACGCGGCCGTCATGCTGCCGCCCCTGGCGTTTGCCGCGACGATGGGCTTGCGCGGCCCCGCGGCGCGGCTGGTCGTTCCGATGTCACTCACCCAGGGCGGCAATATGGTGGTGTTGAACAATGATGCCGCGACCGGAGTGGCCTCATCTGGTGGCCTGTTGGCCTGGCTGTCCGGTCAGTCCGATCGGCCGCGCTTTGCGGTGGTGCATACGTTCTCCACCCACAACTTGCTGCTGCGCTACTGGCTGGCAGCCTCCGGCGTTGATCCCGACCGCGACATCGAAACGCTGGTCATCCCGCCGGAGGATATGGTGAAGGCGCTGGGCGCGGGACAGATTGCCGGCTTCTGCGCAGGCGCGCCCTGGGGCGACGTGGCGGCGGCGTGCGGCGCCGGGCAGGTCTTGCTGGGAACGTCGGCGATCTGGCCGCATCATCCCGAGAAATGCCTGGCGGTCGGCGCCGGTTGGGCGGAGACGAACCCGGACGCGCTCGTCCTGCTGACCCGCGCGCTGCTGCAGGCCCAGATCCTGTGCGACCGCGCCGACACGGCACCGGAGATCGCGACCTTGTTGGCCCAGCCGGATGGGCTGGACTTGCCCGAGGTTGCAACTCTGGCAGCATTGCCGGGCAGGAACAGTGCCGAGCAGATCTGCTTCCACGCCAGGTCGGCCTGGTTTCCTGCGCAGGCCCACGCCCTGTGGTTCCTGGGACAGATGCGGCGCTGGGGCTGGGTCGGCGACGATGCCGACCTGCCGGAGGTGGCGCGTACCGTCTACCGGCCTGACCTCCTGGGCCCGGCGCTGGCGGCCGAAGGGATCCTCTCCCCGCAGGGCCTGCCGGCCCTGGAAGAGGAGGTCTGGTTGCCATCAGAGCCGACCTCCGGCCCCTGATGCATATCACCGCCGGTGCGGCGGCCGGATGGGCCGCTTTATCGCGTTGGCGGACGCAGCGATGCCGCGAGGCCGGGGAAGCCCACCATCGGGACGCGAACGACGCGGGCTCCGGCACCGCGCGCGTGTCGGCGCCACGGGCGTCTACGCCGCTTCCTGTTGCGCGACCGTCATCCCATCCCCGGCCACCGTGGTGCGCCGCATGTCGCGCACCTGGGTTTCGTCGAACCGGGTGACGCGGTGCATCGTGGTGCGGTTGTCCCACATCACCAGATCGAATTGCCGCCAGGCGTGCCGGTAGACGAACCGGTCCTGCACGGCATGCTCGCTCAGATCCCGAATGAACGCACGTGCTTCCGGCATCGGCCAGCCGATGATCGTGCCGATATGCGAGGACAGGTACAGCGACTTGCGCCCCGTCACCGGATGGGTGCGCACCAGGCGCTGACGGACCGGGGTGAACATGCGACGCTCGTCCTCGGTCAGGTCGGTGAAGCCCAGCGTGCCGCGCGAATAGAGCAGCGAGTGCTCGCAGACCAGGTCCTCGATCTCGGCCTTGGTCGCGTCGTCCAGGGCATCGTAGGCCGCGCGCATGTCGGCGAACTCCGTGCGCCCACCGCGATCCACGACGATGCGGCCCGACAGCAGCGAGTATTTCGCCGGCACCGCGCGGAACGAGCTGTCGGAATGCCACAGCCGGTTGCCGAGGTTGAACATCCGCCGCCGGTCGTCACGCGCGAGCGGCTTGTGGTCCGCGCCCAGGTTCGACACGTCCGCCATGTACGCGTCCAATCGCCGTTCCGCCGCCTTCGTGACGTTGCCGCCTGCGGTGTGCTCGAGCGGCCCAAAATTCAGGCTGAACGCCTTCTGCTGCTCGTCCGTCAAATGCTGGTCGTGGAACACCAGCACCGCATGCTGGTCCATGCCGTGCTCGAGCGTCGCGACCTCCTCCGGCGTCAGCGGTCGGGTGATGTCGAGGCCGGAAACCTCGCCACCGATAAACTGGGTGAGCGGACGGATGCTGATTGGCATGACGGCTTTCCTCCCTTCGATCGTATTCGATCAGGCCGCTATGGGAACCTGTTCGGCCGTCGGGCCATCGCCGCGGATCGTGGTGCGATGCAGATCGCGCACCTCGCCACGATCGTTGTAGCGACGCGCGCGATGCATGGTCGTGCGGTTGTCCCAGATCACCAGGTCCCAGGGTCGCCAGACATGCGCGTGCACGAACTGTGGCTGGGTCGCGTGCTCCGCCAGGTCGCGGATGAACGCGCGCGCCTCAGGCATCGGCCAGCCGACGATCGTGCCAATATGGGCCGACAGGTAGAGTGATTTGCGGCCAGTGACGGGATGGATGCGCACCAGGCGTTGGCGGACCGGACGCAATTTGTCGCGGTTCTCCGCACCGTAATCCTCCGGTCGAACACCGAGCAGTTCGCGGGAATAGGCGTTGGAGTGTTCGGTGACGAGGGGCTCGATCTCGGCCTTGGTCGCCGCGTCCAGGGCATCGTAGGCGGCGCGCATGTCGGCGAACTCGGTATTGCCGCCGCGTTCGGGGATCACGCGGGCGGACAGCATCGAGTATTTCGCCGGAACCGCGCGGAACGACGCGTCGGAGTGCCAGAGCTGGTTGCCGAGCGCGATCAGTCGCCTCGCGTCGTCGGGCGCACGCAGCCGGCCGAACTGGTCGAGGTTGGAGATGTCAGCCATCTCGATCTTCAGCCGACGGTCTTCCGGCCGGCTCATCTCGCCACCGGAGGAGATCTCGAGCTCCCCGAAATTGCGGCTGAAGGCGAGCTGGGTCTCGTCGTCGAAGTGCTGGTCGTGGAACACAAGGACGGCATGGCGGTCCATGCCGGCCTCGATGGCGGCGACCTGCCCGGCCGTCAGCGGCTGCGTCAGGTCGATGCCGGAGACCTCGCCAACAAAACCGGGGCCAACAAAACCGGGGCCGACAAAGCCGGGGCCGACAAAGCCGGGGTTGAGCGGCTGGATATCGAGCGGCATGGCGACCCTCCCGGGGCAGTTTCTACCGACAAGTATTAGCGCAGACCATCACGTCACGCCATGCTTTGGCACCCGTCCCCGGCCGCGGCGGCAGGGCTCGGCCTGTCACGTCACGGTGCGGGGGAAGCCGGGGGCAACGGCTTGCGGAGGTAAAGCTTGGCGTGCCCGGGCGGATAGTTGTCGAGCCGGGCGAACACTTCATAGCCACGCTTCGTGTAAAACTCCGGTGCATGGAAACTGTGGGTTTCGAGGGTCGCGGCGAACGCGCCGCGCTCCACGGCGAAGGCTTCCGCCGCGTCCATCAGGCGCGAGCCCTGGCGTTGCCCGCGCACGGCCTCGGCCACCCAGAGGAATTTCACGTGCAGCCAGCCGCCCCAGACATGGCCGATCAGGCCGCCGAGCCACTCACCGCGAGGACTTCTCAGGAAGAAGCCGACGGGATGCCAATCGGTGACGCCGGTCCGCGCGAGCCCGACATTGATCACGTGGTCGCTGACGAACTGGGAAAGTTCGTCGCCAGGAAATGGCTCGAACACGAGGTCCAGGTAGTCCATGGTGGTCGTCCCAGGATGATGATGGCGCGTGGGTGCGCTATTCGACCTAAGTGGTCGCGTGGCGATGATGCGCCAACACGGCACCCGCGAACAGCACGCGATGCCAATCGCGTGGTCTGTCCGCACGCCCCGCGCGGGTCAGGTCCGACTGTCCAACACCTTGCGCATCTGCGCGGCAAGTTCCTGCCGCCGATAGGGCTTGCGCAACAACGGGTACGACGTGCCGTGTCGGCCGTCGCTGCCACTTGAGCCCAGTGCGCCGGCATACCCGGTCGTAAGCAGAACCTTCAGCCCCGGCCTCAGGCCAACGGCCAGTTCGGCCAGATCATACCCGGTCACTCCATCCGGCATCGAAACATCAGTGAGCAGCATGTCGAACGTCCGGCCGGACTCGAGAAGCACCATCGCGGCTGGGCCGCCTTCGACCAACGTCACGGTGTAGCCCAGGGCCGTGAGATGGCGACGAGCCACCTCCCCCATCGGCACGTTGTCGTCGACGACGAGGATCGATGCGGTGCCACGCGGCGGTTCGGCGCCCGCAGGCGCGTCCGGCTGGCCGGCCGCATCGCCGACCGCGCACGGCAAATAGAGCCGCACAGTCGTCCCACGGCCGACTTCGCTGTAGATCTTGATGTGACCGCCCGACTGCTTGGCAAAACCGTAGACCATGCTGAGCCCCAGGCCGGTCCCCAGCGTGGTGTCCTTGGTCGTGTAGAACGGTTCCATTGCTCGTTCGAGCACCTCGGGCGGCATACCGTGCCCACTGTCGGTCACCGACACCATCACGTAGTCAGCCGGCACGACCTCCAGGTGCTCCGCGGCATAGGTCTCATCGAGATGCGCGTTGGACGCCTCGATCAGCAGCATGCCCCCCTGCGGCATCGCGTCGCGCGCGTTGATCGCCAGATTGAGCAATGCCTCGCCCACCTGGGCCTGATCGGCCCAGGCAGGCCACAGATCATCCGCAACGATGACCGAAATGTGGATCGCGTCGCCCAGCGTGCGGCGGAGCAGCGCAACGACGTTGGGAAGATACACGCCGAGTGCGATCGCTCCCGGCGTGACCGTCTGCTTGCGCGCGATGGTCAGCAGGCGCCGGGTCAGCTCCGCACCGCCCAGGGCGACATTGAGGATCTCGCTCGTCAGCGCCGCCTGTTCGGGGTTGCCGTCGATGGTATCTTGCAGGAACTCAATATTACCGATGATGACGCCGAGCATATTGTTGAAGTCATGGGCGATTCCACCGGTCAGTTGGCCTATCGCCTCCATTTTCTGGGCCTGGCGCAGTTGCGCCTCGCTCGCCGCCAGCACCTGTTCGGCCCGCTTGCGCGCGGTGATGACCTCGGTGAACACCACGATGCCGCCGATCGCCCCATCCCCATCGTGCCAAGGGCGGATTTCCCACCGCAGCCAATCGATCGAGCCATCCGGGCGAGGCAATTCCTCCTCCTCCGCGTGCTCCGTGGCGCCGGCCAGGCAGCGAACGTGGACGTCGCGCCGAGCCTGCGGGATCTCGGGAAACACGTCATAGAGGCTGCGACCGATCAAGGGCTGGGCGCCGAGACAGTAGTCGTCGCGATAACGCTGGCTGACCGCGAGATAGCGCATGGCGCGGTCGAACATGACGATCGCCGCCGGTGTTGCCTCGATCAGGACACGCAACTGCTCCTCCCGGCCGCGCAACTCGACGCTGCGCTGGCGCAAGGCCTGGATGGCGTGGCCCAGTTCCGCGGTCCCGTCCCTGGCATGCTGTTCCCGCACGGCCGCCTCGGTCAGCATCAACCGGAAAATGAGGACGATGAGCACCACGCTGCCGAGCGTGCCGAGGATCAACGGGTTTTGCGCCCAAGCTGCGTTGCGCACCGCATCGGCCTGCCGCGCCTGCAACAGCCGCGCCTCCTCTGCCTGCATATCCGCAATGTCGACCATGATCTGCTCGGTTGCCGCCCGCCGGCTGGCAAGTTCTTCCGGCGTGATGGCGGACGGCCCCGCCGCCTGCCGGGCAGCAATGCCGTCGCCAAGTCGCGCCAGGCCCACCGCCACATCCGCTGTGAGCCCCGTGAAGCGGCGCTGCTGCCCCGGATCATCTACGACGAGGCCAGCCACCCGCGACAGCGCTGCGGCGGCTTCCGCGCCGGCATGGCGATACACGGTAAGAAACTGTTCGTCGCCGGTTCCCAGGAAGTCCCGCTGCGCGATCTCGGCGTTCCGGATGGCGCCGCGCGCCTCATAGAGCGCAACCATGACCTGCCGGGTGTGTTCAACCCACCCGTTCGCCCGGCGAAGGTCGCGCAGGACGATCATGGAATAGACGCTGCACGCCGCGATCAGCACGCAGGCAAGCGCGAGGCCGACGGTGCGTCTTTTCCCAATACGGGACCAGAGTCGTGACGGCGACATTGACACGGCGCGTCCGGGCATCACTGAAGCTCCGTCGCATAGCCGATTCGGTCGAAGACAGGAGACGGTCGTCGATTTCGGTTGCGCCGGGTGGATTCCGGCGCTTTCCGGTATTCTACGCCCAGGTTTCCCGCCGCCATAGCATTGTCTTATCCGAACGGCTGCACGGTGGCTTGAAATTGTGGAAGTTTTCCGGCCGCCGGCCGCCCGTCTGTCAGCGCCAGGCCAGCCGGGTAGACCGATGATGCGCGTGGCAGATCGCCACGGCGAGCGCGTCGGCGGCGTCGGCGCGGCGGATCAGCGCGCCGGGCAGCAGGCGGCGCACCATCATCTCCACCTGGTTCTTGTCCGCCCCGCCAGTGCCGACCACCGAGAGCTTGACCGATTTCGCGCCATATTCCGTGACCGGCACGCCGGCCAGCGCAGGGGCGAGCAGTGCCACGCCACGGGCATAGCCAAGCTTGAGCGTCGCGGTGCCGTTGCGGTTGACATAGGTCTCTTCGACTGCCGCCTCGTCGGGGCGCAGCCGCTCCAGCAGCGCCGCCAGGGCATCGTGCAGGACCTTCAGCCGCTCGGGTACCGCTTCGGTGCCGTCGGTGGCGATCACGCCGTCGGCAATGTGGCGCAGGTGGTTGCCCTCCACCTCGATCACCCCCCAGCCGGTGAAGCGCAGGCCGGGGTCGATGCCAAGCAGCCGGACCATGGGCGAATCGGGTATCCCTGTTGCGTCGTTGCGTCGCGTGTCCGGTATAGGCGCAGAATGGCGCGCCGGCACCCGTTTCCCCCACGCGGGGCATCGTCCTTGGGCATCACGCAGGGCGGCATGCGGTTGGGGCAGTCAGGCATGCCGGTTCGTGTTATCGATTTCGCAAGGCCAGGCGGGCATTCTGCGGCCCGCCCCGGCGCAGGAGCATTCTCATGGAATGGACGAAGGACGGACGACCGCGATGAAGGTCTGCGTGATCACGCCGTATTTCCAGGTCAATGAGGACTGGCTGCGGATGGCGCATGAGAGCGTGCGCACCCAGACGCAGCCCGCACACCATATACTGGTCTGCGATGGGTCCACGCCGGCCGGCCTGGCCGACTTCAAGGGCACGCACATCGTGCTGCAGCGCAACTACAAGGACTACGGCAACACGCCGCGCCTGATCGGCTGCTACCAGGCGATGCAGATGGACGCAGACGCGATCGCCTTCCTGGATGCGGACAACTGGTTCTATCCGGACCACCTCGCGGGGCTGCTACAGTTCGCCACCGAAAACAAGCTGGACGCCTGCGCCTCGGCGCGGATGCTGCACCGGCTGGATGGCTCGCCGATGCTGAAATGCCCGGTGGTGGACGGCCGCACGCATATCGACACGAGTTGCCTGCTGGTGATGAAGCCGGCGTTCCGCCACATGATCGCCTGGGTGCTCCTGCCGCAGGAGGTGGCGGGCATGATGGACCAGCTGGTGTGGAAGCACATGCTGGACATGGGCGCGCGGCTGGGGTTCCTCGACCGGCCGACCATGGCGTACCGCACCCGGCACGCCACGCATTACGCGCTGGCCGGCGAGGCGGCGCCGCCGGAGGCGGTCAACCGCACGGACATGCACGGCGAGCGCTATCACTGACCATGCGGCGCCGAATGGACTGACGGTTCGCGGGCAGACCTGCTCGTACGACCGGACCGATGGCGCGAACGGTTTGCCAGCACATCGGTCCGCATTTCCCCCCGGGATTGCGGCCGGCCGACAGAGTGCCGCCCGGCCGGGGTCTCAGGCCGACATCCGCGCCATCACCGCATCGGGGATCTCGAAGTTGGCGTAGACGTTCTGGACGTCGTCGTTGTCCTCCAGCACGTCCAGCAGCTTCAGCAGGCTGGTCGCACGCTCCTCATCCATCACGACGGTGGTGGTCGGCCGCCAATCCAGCCTGGCACTCTCCGGCTCCCCGAAGCGGGCTTCCAGCGCGTCGCGGACGGCGAAGAAATCCTCCACGGCACAGGTGACCTCGTGCGCCTCCTCGTCGCTTTCGGCGTTGTCGGCACCGGCCTCGATCGCGGCGTCCAGCATGTCATCGGGGCTGGCCGCGGCGGCCGGGTAGCGGATCACGCCCAGCCGGTTGAACATGAAGCTGACCGAGTTCGTCTCCCCCAGCGCGCCGCCCTGCTTGGAGAAGGCGGAGCGGATGTCGGAGGCGGTGCGATTGCGGTTGTCCGTCAGGGCCTCGACGATGACGGCGACGCCGCCGGGGCCGTAGCCCTCATAGCGGACCTCCACGTAGTCCTCGCCGCCGCCTGCGCCGGTGGCCTTCTTGATCGCGCGGTCGATCGTATCCTTCGACATGTTGGCCTGGCGGGCGGCCGTCATCGCGGCCCGCAGTCGCGGGTTAGACGCCGGGTCGGGCAGGCCCTGGCGGGCCGAGACCGTGATCTCCCGGATGAATTTGGCGAAGTGGCGCGCGCGGCGGGCATCCTGCGCCCCCTTGCGGTGCATGATGTTCTTGAACTGGGAATGTCCGGCCATGGTCTCGTCAGGGGGTCTCGCTGTGGGGACGGCGGGGTTGGGGGTCAGGGGTCTTGCGGGTCGTCGGTCTTTGCGCGGGCAGTTCGGGGAGCGGCCAGGTGACATACCGGCCAAGCCACGCAGCGGCCAGTCTACACAAGGCGACCGCGACGCGACAGCCGGTGACCGACGCGCACGATCCGCGGAAGCCGGGCGGGAACGGCGACGCCATGCAGCCCGCCGCGGCCAGCTGCCCCCACGATTGGGACAGAAAGCACTTTTGCGCGCAAAGCGATAGTCGTTGTGTGTGTGGCCTGTCGGGGAGTAACTACCAATCCGCTTACCCTCGGATATTTGATCCGCACCCACCAGAACGTGTTCTTGAACGCCCCATGTGCCTCCGCCCGCCTCGGTGCCTGCAAAGTTCCGGATGCTATGCTGCACGCCAATGACTGGCTGCGGCTGCGGCTGATCGCAGTCGTCGTCTGCCTGCTGGTGGCGGGCTTCGGCATCACCAACGTGATCAGCTACAACAACGCCGCCGCGATCCTCAAATCCACTATCCTGCACAACGAGCTGCCGTTGACCGGCAGCAACATCTATTCCGAGGTGCAGGCAGACCTCATTCGTCCGGTCTTCGTGTCCTCCGTCATGGCGAACGACACGTTCCTGAAGGACTGGCTGCTGGGCGGGGAGAAAGACCCCGAACAGGTGGTGCGCTACCTGGATGCGATCCGCGCGAAGTACGGTGTGTTCACGAGCTTTGTGGTCTCCGACGCGACCCGGCGCTATTACCATTTTCGCGGCGGCGAGCGGGTCGTCTCGTCCGACAGCGCCGACGATGTGTGGTATTTTCGGGACCGCAGCATGACGGCGCCGTACGAGATCAATATCGACTACGACGAATCGTCCAACCGTACCGTAACGATCTTCGTCAATTACCGACTCGTTGGCTACGATGGCCGCTTCCTCGGCATCACCGGCGTCGGCCTCAATATCGAGTCGGTCCGCAACATCGTCGAGCGCTACCACAACAACTTCCAGCGGAATGTCTATTTCCTGACGCGCGCCGGCGAGGTGACCGTCACCTCGGACGGCGGCCCGAAAACCGGCGAGACGATTGCCACCCTGCCCGGGATCAGCACGATCGCCAGCCGCATACTGGGGTCGTCGGAGGGCCAGTACGAATACATCCGCGATGGTGAGACCTATCTGCTCGACACGCGGTTCATCCCCGAGCTCGGTTGGTACGTCGTGGTGGAACAGCGCCAGGCGGATGCCATGGCCGGGCTGTGGCACGGCTTCATCACCAATCTGTGGATCGGCTTCGCGATCATCCTGGTCACCGCGACGGTGGTGGCCTGGGTGGTGACGCTCTACCACCGGCGGCTCAGCCTGCTCGCGACCACCGACAAGCTCACCGGGCTGGCAAACCGGCAGGCGTTCGACGACACGATGCTCCGGCTGGAGCGCAGTGGACGCCGGACCAGCCGGCCGTTCGCCGTCCTGTTGCTCGACATCGACCTTTTCAAGCGGATCAACGACACGCTGGGCCATCTCCGCGGCGACGAGGTGATCCGGTCGGTGGCACAGCACACCGTGGCGACGCTGCGGCGGACCGATTTCGTATGCCGCTGGGGTGGCGAGGAGCTGATCGTCGTGGCCTATGACTGCGACCTGGACGAGGCGGTGCGGCTGGCCGAAACGCTGCGCGCGGGCATCGAAATGGCGCCGCTGCGCACGCCGGACGACGGCACCCGCGTGACGGTGAGCATCGGGATCACGGCTTGGCGCACCGATGACACGATCGACCGGATCCTGGCACGCGTGGACCGCGCGCTGTACCAGGCGAAGCGCGACGGCCGGAACTGCGTGCGGGTGGCAACGCCGCCGACATTCCCGGCCGAGGCGGCCGCCTAGGCGGCCACCGTCACATCGCGCGGTGCGGTGCTGCGTCGAGGAACGCCCACAGCTGCTCCGCCCAGAACCGCGCGATGCCGGTGGTGCCGTGGCCACGGGTCTCGGCGCTCGCCGGGATGAGATAGAGCCGGCCATTCCGGACGTGCTGCATGGCAGCGGTCCATCAGGCAGGTTTCCGGCGGGTTGCGCTCATCGTCGGCCGAGTTGCGATCTGCTGTACCAGTGGGTACGCTTCCACCGTTGGCGTCGCCGGCCTCGCTGGACCTGACACTCGCCTGTGCCGTCA
>JARLIJ010000201.1 GCA_031291795.1 Acetobacteraceae bacterium
CCCCCCCCCAGGCCGCCCGCGGGTTCAACCGCACCAGTGTGTTGTCGGGGGGGGTCCGCCCCCCCCCGGCCCGGGTGTGGGGCGGGGGGCCCCCCTCCCCCCGGATGAACACCACAGAATGGGTCCAGGGACTATGTCCCTGGCGGGGGTTCAGGGGGCAGCGCCCCCTGACGGGTTTCAGGGCAGCGCCCTGATCCTTCCTGCTTCAGGCGATTGCCCCGGGCCGGCCGGCGCCTCTCAGGCCGCCTTGCGGAACGTCCGCGGGATGCCGGCCTTCGGCAGTTGGCCGTGCAGCGCCTCGCCCGGCAGGCCGGCATGCAGCACCGCGCGGGAGGCCAGCAGCGCGTCCAGGTCGATCCCGGTCCGGAAGCCCATGCTTTCCAGCATGAAGACCAGGTCTTCGGTCACCACGTTGCCCGACGCGCCCGGCGCATACGGGCAGCCGCCAAGGCCGCCCAGGCAGGAATCGAACGCGCGGATGCCCTCTTCCAGCCCGGCCAGGGCATTGGCGACCCCCAGCCCGCAGGTGTCGTGCAGATGCAGGCCGTACAGCACCGGCCCGATCGCCTCCCGCGTGGCGCGGACGACCTCCTTGACCTGCGCCGGGTGGGCATACCCCACCGTATCGGCGAGCATGATCTCGTCCACGCCGGCGTCCGCCAGGCCCTTGGCCAGGGCGACGGTCTGGGCGGTCGACACCACACCGTCGATCGAGCAGCCGAACGCGGTCGACGCGCCCGCCACCACCGGGACCTTGCGCGGCTGCGCCTTCAGCCACGCCATGATCTCCCGCATCATCTCGATCGACTGCGCCGGCGTGCGGTTCAGGTTCGCGCGGCTGTGCCCCTCGCTGACCGAGACCGGGATGCTGATCTTGTGCACGCCCGCGTGGTAGGCGTTCTGCACGCCCCGCAGGTTGGGCGCGAGCGCCTGCACGACCAGGCCGGGCACCTCGGCCAGGACGCGCGCCACCACCTCCGGCGTATCGGCCAGTTGCGGGATCACGCGCGGGGGCACGAAGCTGCCGACCTCCACCTCGCGGACCCCGGCGGCTGCGATCGAGGCGATCCAGCGCACCTTGTCGTCGGTGGTCATGCGGGTCTTGGCGATCTGCAATCCGTCGCGCGGACCGACCTCGCAAATGGACACGAACTCGCTCATCGTTCTCCCTCTCGGCCTCGTTTCCGGGGTCCTCGCCCTCTCGGGGGGAGGCCACGTGTTCAGCCAGCCTGATAGTCCAGCAGCCTGCGGCGAGCCGCGAGACGGCGCAAGGTCGCGCCGGCACCCGCGCGGCAGGGCGCCCGCAAACCGACCCCGCGTCTGGCGCATATCGCCCCCGCACGATTGCCCTTTCGGCCCTTTCCGACGGTACTGCGCCAGCGCTGCCGCCCCATTAATCCCAGGGTTACCGCGCCCGTGGTATCGTCTCACGCGCAGCCTCGCAGCGGCGCCGACGATGCTTGCGTCGATCTCCCGGCCCGGGACGTCATTTGACGAAGCCGGGCGTGCCTCTCTATGCGAAGGTGATAAATACGCTCGCGTTGCCTTTGCGGCTGCAGGCACTGCTGATTAAGGACCGTCTTGATGCTGTCGCGCGTGCTGACCGTCATGCTCGTCATCGCCCAGCCCCTGCTGGCGGTGTCGGTTCAAGCCCAGATGCCCGGCGGGCCGCCGGCGGTGGGGGTCGCCCGGGTCGAGCAGCAGGCGATCACCGAAACCTCCGAATTCGTCGGGCGCATCCAGGCGGTCGATCGCGTGTCGCTGACGGCACGCGTCACGGCCTTCCTCGACCAGCGCCTGTTCACGGAAGGGCTGGAAGTGCAGCAGGGCGACCTGCTGTATCGCCTGGAGCGCCCCCCGTTTGAGGCGGCGGTGGCGCAGCAGGAAGCCGCCGTGGCGGACGCGAGTGCGCGATTGAACAATGCCAACATCCAGCTTTCGCGCGCCCAGTCGCTGCTGAACACCCCTGCCGGCCAGCGGTCGAACGTGGACGACGCGATCGCCAACCAGCGCTCGCAGGCGGCCCAGCTCATGTCAGCCCAGGCGCAGCTGAGAATCGCGCAGATCAATCTGGCGTATACCGAAATCCGCGCCCCGGTGGCCGGCAAGATCAGCCGCACCGCGATCACCGTCGGCAACGTGGTCTCGCCCAGTTCCGGACCACTTGCGAGCATCGTCAGCCAGGATCCGATGTACGTGCTGTTCCCGGTCGCGAACCGCGCACATGACGAGCTGGAGAAACGCTATGCCGACCGCGGCGGGCTCAGCGCCGTGGTCGTCAAGCTACGCCTGCCCGACGGCTCCATATACGACCAGGAGGGCAAGATCGACTACGTCGAGCCCAGCGTGTCGGCAAACACCGACACGATCCTGCTGCGCGCGCGCGTCGCCAACCCGCCCCGCCGGCCACCTGAGCCAGGCCAGCCGGTCGATCGCCCGCTGACTGACGGCGCCTTCGTCAACGTGTCGGTCGAGGGCATCCAGCCGATCATGGCCCTGGGCGTGACGCGCCGTGCGGTCCTGTCCGACCAGCAGGGCGATTTCGTCTACGTTGTCGGCGCCGACAACAAGGTCGAACAGCGCCGTATCCAGCTCGGCCAGTCCACCCCGGCCACCGCCGTGGTGGCAAGCGGCCTCAAGGAAGGCGAGATGGTCGTGGTCGATGGCATCCAGCGGGTCCGCCCGGGGATGCAGGTCGCGCCGGGACCTGCCAGTCCACCGCCTGCCGCGACGGCCAACGGCCGCTAGCGGAGCACGCCGCATGATCTCCGCCGTCTTCGTCGACCGTCCGCGGCTGGCGATTGTGCTGGCCATCCTGATGACGCTGGCCGGCGTCCTGTCGCTAATGCGCATCCCGGTGGCGCAGTTCCCCGACATCGTGCCGCCGCAGGAGACCATCTCCACGCAGTTCACCGGCGCCTCCGCCGCGGTGGTGGAGGAAACCGTCGCGCAGCCGCTGGAAGCGCAGGTCGTCGGCGTCGACAAGATGATCTACATGAAGTCCAACAGCGGCAACGACGGCAGCTATTCGCTGACCGTGACGTTCGAGCTGGGGACCAATCCCGACATCGACACCGTCAACGTCAACAACCGCGTGCAACAGGCGCTGGCCAAGCTGCCCGCCGAGGTGCAGCGCAACGGCGTGACAGTGCGCAAGCGGTCCGCTGCGATCCTGGAATTCCTGCAGTTCTACTCCGAGGGCGGCAAGCAGGACCCGCTGTTCATCAGCAACTACGTGACCATCAACGTGCTGGACCGCCTGGCACGGACACCCGGCGTCGGCGACGCGTTGCTGTTCGGGCGGCTCGACTACTCGATGCGCATCTGGTTCGACACCGACCGGCTGACCAACCTGAACCTGTCGCCGTCCGACGTGATCACGGCCATCGAGGCGCAGAACGTGCAGGCTGCGGTCGGGCGCATCGGCGCGCGGCCGGTCAGTTCCGCCACCCAGTTCCAGCTCAACGTGCAGACCCAGGGCCGCCTCACCACGCCCGACGAGTTCAACAAGATCGTCATCCGCGCCAACCCGGACGGCTCCGTACTACGGGTGAGCGATGTCGCCCGGGTCGAACTGGGCGCGGCCAACATGGACACGTCGAGCTTCCTGAACGGCGATCCGGCCGTCTCTATCGGGCTTTATCTGGCGCCCGGATCGAATGCGGTGCAGACCTCGGCCCGCGTCCAGGCAGTCCTCGACGATCTCGGCAAGCGCTTCCCGCCCGGCGTCAAGGCGCGGGTGTTTTATGACAGCAGCTCGTTCGTCTCCTCCACGATCCACGAGGTGGTGAAGACGCTGCTGATCGCCTTCGCCCTCGTGGTGGCGGTGGTCTACCTGTTCCTGGGCAACTTCCGCGCCACCATCATTCCCGTGGTCGCGGTGCCGGTCAGCCTGATCGGCACCTTTGCGATCCTGCTGGCGGCGGGCTTCTCGGCCAACACGATCTCCCTGCTCGCCCTGGTCCTGGGGATCGGGGTGGTGGTCGACGACGCGATCGTCGTGGTGGAGAACGTCGAGCGCGTCATGGCCGAGGAACCGGACCTGCCGCCGGGCGATGCCACCAAGAAGGCGATGCGCCAGATCACCGGCCCGGTGATCGCCATCACGCTGGTCCTGCTGTCGGTGTTCGTACCGGTGGCGTTCATTCCGGGCGTCTCGGGGTCGCTGTTCCGCCAGTTCGCGGTGACGATCAGCGTCGCCATGGTGATCTCCGCGATCAATGCGCTGACGCTGTCACCCGCGCTGTGCGGCATCTTCCTGCGCCACCACGGCCGCCCGCGCGGGCCGATGGGCTATGTGCTGCGGGGGATCGACCGCATGCGCAACGGCTACTCGGCGATCGTGACGCGCCTGTTGCGGGTCTCCATCCTGGCGGTCCTGATCATCGCCCTGGCCGGCGGCGGCATCTGGCTGCTAGGCAGCAAGACGCCGACCGGATTTTTGCCCGAGGAGGACCAGGGCGCCTTCTTCGTCTCGGTGCAGTTGCCGGACGGTGCCTCGGTCTCCCGCACGCGCGGCGTGACCGAACAGCTCGAGAAGCTGCTGATGCCATTGCCGCAGGTCGAGGGCGTGCTGTCGATCGTCGGCTACTCGCTGCTGGACGGCGCCAGCGAGCCGAACTCCGCCTTCGTGGTGGTGCGCCTCAAGCCGTTCGAGGACCGGATGCTCGCAACCGACCGCGCCCAGGCGGTGATCGCCCGGGTGTTCGGCGCGGCGCAGCAGGTGCGGTCCGCGACGGTGTTCCCGTTCAACCTGCCGCCGATCATCGGGCTGTCAACCAGCGGTGGCTTCGAATACCAGTTGGAGAACCTGGAGGGCCGCGACCCGGCGGAGATGGCCAGCGTCATGCAAGGCCTGGTCGGCGCCGCCAACCAGGACCCGCGCCTGACCCGTGTGTTCTCCACCTTCACCGCGTCCAACCCGTCCGTCTGGCTCGATATCGACCGCGAGAAGGCCCAGGCGCTGGGCTTGTCCGTGCTCGACATCTTCACCACGCTCCAGACCACGCTGGGCGGCTTCTATGTGAATGATTTCAATCTGTTCGGCCGCACCTGGCAGGTCAATATCGAGGGTGAGGCAGCCGATCGCGCCGATGTCTCCGCGCTCAGCCGGATCTACATCCGCAACCGGCAGGGCCAGATGGTCCCGCTGAGCGCGATCGCCACCCCCCGCGTGGTACTGGGTCCCCAGGTGATCAGCCGGTACAACAATTATCGCGCGGTCACGGTGAACGGCGGGGCGGCGGCCGGGGTGTCGTCGGGCGACGCGCTGGCGGCGATGGAGCAGGTCTCCGCGCGCACCCTGCCGGGCAACTACGCATTCGAGTGGTCGGGCACGGCGTACCAGGAAAAGCAGGCATCCGGCCAGACCGGGGCCATCCTCGCGCTCGCGGTGTTCTTCGCCTACCTGTTCCTGGTGGCGCTGTACGAAAGCTGGATGATCCCCATCCCGGTGCTGCTCTCTGTGACCATCGGCGTGCTGGGGGCGTTCGCCGGCCTGCTGATCTCGGGCCTGTCGCTCGACCTGTACGCGCAGATCGGCATGGTCGTGCTGATCTCGCTCGCGGCCAAGAACGGTATCCTGATCGTGGAATTCGCCAAGGAGCAGCGCGAGGCCGGGCTGCCGATCCGGGAGGCCGCCGCATTGGGCGCGCGGATGCGAATCCGAGCGGTGCTGATGACCTCGATCGCGTTCATCTTCGGACTGATCCCGCTGGTCTGGGCGGAGGGAGCCGCGATGCTCAGCCGCCGTGGGGTCGGCACCGCGGTGTTCGCCGGCATGATCGCGGCGAGCACGATCGGCGTGTTCCTGATTCCGATGCTTTATGTGGTCTTCCAGGAGACCCGCGAGCGCACCAAGGCGCGCTTCTCACGGCACCCACGGCCGCACTGAAGGGGTGCCGCTTCGAGACAGGGCAAATCGCTTGAAGCAAACAAAGGTTGGGGCGCTGCCCCAAACCCCGCCAAGGGCGACGGCCCTTGGAACCGACCCATTGGTGTTCATCGGGGGAAAGGGCGCGACACAGACGTCGGGTGGTCCGTGTCGCGCCCTCTCCCCCGATGAACACCAACGAGATGGGTCCAGGGGCCAGGCCCCTGGCGGGGTGCGGGGCAGCGCCCCGCCCTTGCCTGCTTCAAGCGATTGCCCTGTCGCTGAACCCGATCCCTCTTGGCCTTTCATCCGCGCAGCGTGCATGCTCCCGTCCATAACAAAGACGCGCCGCGGAGATCCAAGACCCATGACGACGAAGTTCGGCCTCGCCCAGCCCGTCCGCCGTGTGGAAGACCCTCGCCTGCTCAAAGGCGCCGGGCGCTACACCGACGACATCGTACTGCCCGGCATGCTGTGTGGCGTGGTGCTGCGCAGCCCCCATGCCGCAGCGAAGATCGCGCGGCTCGCCACCGAAGCCGCCGCATCGCTCCCCGGCGTCAAGGCGATCTACACCGCCGCCGACCTGAAGGCCGACGGCCTCGGCCCGTTGCCCTGCGCCGCGCCGGTGCAGAACCGCGACGGGTCGCCGATGGCCAGCCCGCCGCATCCCGTGCTGGCCGAGGGCGCGGTGCGCCATGTCGGCGATCCCGTCGCCTTCATCGTCGCCGAGAGCGTGCAGGCCGGCCGCAACGCCGCCGAGGCGATCGAGGTCGATTACGACATCCTGCCCGCCACGACCGACACCGCCACGGCGATGGACCCCGGCAAGCCCCTGGTCTGGCCGGACGTGACGGACAACCGCGCTTTCGACTGGGAGATCGGCGACAAGGCGGCGACCGAGGCAGAGTTTGCCCGCGCGGCCCATGTCACGCGCCTGACCATCGTCAACAACCGCATCGTCGTCTCCTCAATAGAGGCGCGCGCGGCGGTGGCGGATTACGATGCGGCAGCGGGGCGCTGGACGCTCTACGCCAACACCCAGGGCGGCTGGCTGGTGAAGAACCTGATCGGACCGCTGTTCGGCACCGAACCGGACCGCTTCCGGATCATCACGCCGGATGTCGGCGGGGGATTCGGGATGAAGCTCTTCCTCTACGCCGAACACGTGCTGACCTGCTACGCGGCGCGCAAGCTGGGCCAGCCGGTGAAATGGGCCGCCGAACGGAGCGAAGCATTCGTCTGCGATACCCAGGGGCGCGACAACGTCACGCTGGGCGAGCTCGCCATCGACGCCGACGGCCGGTTCCTGGCGCTGCGCACCCGCAACGTCGCCAACATGGGCGCGTATCTTTCCACCTTCGCGCCGTATATCCCGACCTATGCCGGGACCGGGGTGCTTTCCAGCATCTATGGGTTCAAGGCGATCTACGCCAACGTCCTGGGCGTGTTCACCAACACCGTGCCGGTGGATGCGTATCGCGGTGCCGGACGCCCGGAGAGCAATTACCTGGTCGAACGGCTGGTCGACGCCGCGGCTCGCGAACTTGGCATCGACCGGGTGGAATTGCGCCGCCGGAACATGGTGCCTCCAAGCGCGATGCCACATTCGACGCCGGTGGGCAAGACGTACGACAGCGGCGACTTCCGCATCATCCTGGATGCTGCCCTGGCAACCATGGACTACGCGGGCTTCGCCGCCCGCCGTGCCCGGGCCGCGGCGGCCGGCAAACGGCGTGGCATCGGCCTGGCCTATTACCTGGAGGCAACCGGCGGGGACCCGACGGAACGGGCGGAAATCCGCTTCGCCGACGATGGCTGCGTCGATGTGTTCGTCGGCACGCAGTCCACCGGCCAGGGACATGAGACCGCGTACGTCCAGCTCACCGCCGACCGGCTGGGCATCGATGGGGAGAAGATCCGCATCCGCCAGGGCGATACCGACACCATTCCGGTCGGCGGTGGCACCGGCGGGGCCCGCAGTCTGTATTCCGAGGGCCAGGCCATCCTGCTGACCAGCGACTCGGTGGTTGCGAAAGGCAAGAAGGCGGCCGCCGAAGTGCTCGAGGCGGCCGAGGCCGACATCGCGTTCGCCGATGGCCGGTTCTCGATCGTCGGCACCGACCGCGGCATCGATATTCTGGCGTTGGCCGCCGAACAGCGGCAGCGGGCCGCCGCAGGCCAAGCCGTCACGACCCTGGACGCGGCGGAGATCGCCAATATCGACGCCCACACCTTCCCCAACGGCTGCCATATCGCCGAGGTGGAGATCGATCCCGAAACCGGGGTCATCGAACTGGCGCGCTATTCCGTGTCCGACGACGTCGGGCGGGCGATCAACCCGCTGATCGTGCGCGGCCAGGTCGCCGGCGGCGTGGCCCAGGGCTATGGCCAGGCGGTGCTGGAACGCACGGCCTACGACCCCGAGTCAGGCCAGCTGCTGTCCGGCAGCTTCATGGACTACGCCCTGCCGCGGGCCAACGAGCTGCCCGATATCGAGGTCGAGCTGCTCGAAATCCCGTGCGTTTCCAACCCGCTGGGTGTCAAGGGGGCCGGCGAGGCCGGTGCGGTCGGCAGTCCGCCCGCCGTCATCAACGCGATCATCGATGCCCTGAGCGCTGACGGCGTGCTGCATATCGACATGCCGGCGACACCAGAGCGGGTCTGGCGAGCATTGACTCTCGCCAAGGCGGCCTGACCGGCACGCACGCCCTCATCGAGAGGATCGGGAGCCTACCGGCTGCGGGCGGCGGGGATCTGCGTCCATCGCCTGGCGCCGGTGGCGTGGGCCGAGGCCGGTTGGGATCAGCACGCAGACCGTCCGCCTGCGGTGCTACGCCTCGCCGCGGCGCTTGCGTTCGTTGCCGGCACGCACCGCCTTGGGCCGGTCTTCCGGCTTCTTTCCAAGGCCACTCTGCTTCGCCAAGGCCGACCGCACCTTGGCATAGTCAGGTGCCACCATCGGATATTCAGCCGAGAGGCTCCACTTCGTGCGATACTCGTCCGGCGTCATATGGTGGACCGTGAGCAGATGCCGCTTCAGCATCTTCATCGGCAGCCCGTCCTCCAGGCAAACGAGGTGGTCGCTGAATATCGACCGCCGGACCGGCACGGCCGGGTTGCTGACGGGCGCTGACGGCGTCTGGAGGCCTGTGAGCGAAAGGTAGACCTCACGGATCAGAGCAGGCAGCGCATCCGCTGGCAGCGTGTGCGCGCCGATATAGGCGCTCACGATTTTGGTGGCCAATGTCAGCGTCCGATCGTCTACGCCTGCTTCATACAAACCCGTCATTATTCAGGTACCTCATGATCCGGTGATTGTTTTGACGTTCTTTTGACGATGAATTATCAATGGGTCGCCGTCAACGCCGCCGAGCAGCGGTGCCGACTTATTCGAGGACGGAGCCAACTTATTCGAGGACATTGTACACAAAACCGATGAGTGACGCATTGTTCCAGGAAGCTTATGCACGTGCCCGCAATCGCTTCAGCGATGATGCGTGGCTGGTACTCAATCCGAGACAGATCACCGAGGCGATTTATCGCGAAATTCGAGAGATCGATGCCGAACGTGTCGCCGCGCTCGGCGACGGGCCCGCACCGCGTCCCAATGCGCAATAGCCATACAGACGCAATAATTCTGCCTGATTGTGTTCCTGGCGCGACAGTCCAATGTCGCCCGCCGGGTTCGACCAATCGACCAGGGCGGCTTCAGCCAGCCAGCATGCCCCCGGCGGCCCACGGGCCGCCGGCCTGCCAGGAAGGCTTGGGCTGACAGGAAGGCGTGGGCTGACAGGAAGGCTCGGGCGGCTCAGGCCCGGGGCGTTATACCAACGGCCGTTGGCACTGACCGTCCCACCGTCATGGCCGGCCTCCGTGCCGGCCATCCGTGAGGCAGGGTGCCGCGACAGATGGCCGGGACGCGCCCGGCCATGACGACGTGGCTGAGATCGCCCATGAGTCGGTCTCAGCGGTGGTTGGTATTATACCAACGGCCGTTGGCACAGACCTTCCCAACCGTCATGGCCGGCCTCCGTGCCGGCCATCCGTGAGGCAGTCTGCCGCGACAGATGGCCGG
>JARLIJ010000202.1 GCA_031291795.1 Acetobacteraceae bacterium
AGCGAGCCGGCTGCGCCCGCACTTTGCCAGGACGACGGTGAAGCTACACGCCTATCCGGACGGCTCCCTGGCGGTGTTCTGGGGGCCACATCGATTGGCCGACTACAACGCCAAGGGCACGCTCATGGTGCCCGAACAGCAGGCTGCATGACCCGCTTCCATCGCGGCGGTTCCGATCTGGGGCATGCCCCAGATCAGAACAAGAACGAAGCGGACAGATCATGAGCTACGAAAACCGGACAGATTGATTAGCTAGCGACACATGCGGGGAGCGGGCAGGGGCATTCGCCTGAAACGGGGGGCGGTCTTTGCCGGGCCTTGGCGTGTGGCGATCGTGCGGTTCGAAGGCAAGCTGAACCGCCAAGACGCCAAGACGCCAAGGGGCCAGGAACCGCCAAGGGGCTGGGAACAGAACGAGATCATTCTGATCTAAGATGGATTCTGCGGGTGCCATGCTTGGGGGGCCACGCCATGCTGCGCATGGGCGGACCTTGGCGCTCGCATCTTTCCCAAAGGGAGACGGCCCACGGGATTGTTCGCCTTGCAGATGGATTTCACCGGTGTCTCACTTTGGGGGAACACGCCACAGACGGCTGCAACCTCTTGGCGCCTTGGCGACTTGGCGGTTCAGCTTGCCTTCGAACCGCACGATCACCACACGCCAAGGCCCGGCAACTGGGACGGATCGCACGTCCGCGGGCAACGCATGTGCCCCTTCGGCTACCCGAGACAAACGCCGGAAGGTCGTTGCGTCTGGCAAACAACCCCTGGCCGTTGGCGCTGCCCCCCGCCGCACCGATCGATCTGGATAAACGATCGGTGTGACCCGATCCCGATGTTGGACCGGACGCCCGGCAGATCCGATGTTCCCTGCCGTCCTACTCCCTCCGTCAGGAACGCCCCGATGCAGCAGATCGCGATCCAACCCATGCTTGCCGGCAACGCAGCCTCGATTGCCGGGCTGCGCGAGATCATCCGCCAGTTCACGCCCAACTGGTTCACGGTCACGATGGGCACCGGCATCCTCGCCCTCGCGCTGAACCAGTTTCCCGTGGAACTGCCGGGGCTGCACGCCTTCGCCGAACTGCTGTGGTTCCTCAACATCGGCCTGTTCGTGGTGTTTTCCTGCCTGTACGGCGCACGCTGGGTCCTGTTCTTCGACCAGGCCAAGCGCATCTTCGGCCATTCGGTCGTCTCGATGTTCTTCGGCGCGATCCCGATGGGCCTCGCCACGATCATCAACGGCTTCCTCGCCTTCGGCATCCCGCGCTGGGGCGCCGTCGCCGTGACCATCGCCAACGACCTCTGGTGGGTCGACATGGCAATGGCGGTGGCTTGCGGCGTGCTCATCCCGTTCCTGATGTTCACGCGCCAGGACCACAGCATGGAGAAAATGACCGCCGTCTGGCTGCTGCCGATCGTCGCGTCGGAAGTCACCGCCGCGAGCGCAGGATTGCTGGCACCGCACCTCACCGACCCCGAGGCGGCGCTCCGCATGCTGGTGCTCGGCTATGCCCTCTGGGCGTTCTCCGTCCCGGCGGCGATGAGCATCCTGGTCATCCTGCTGCTGCGCCTCGTGCTCCACAGCCTGCCGCACAAGGACATGGCCGCCTCCGGCTGCCTCTCCCTCGGGCCCATCGGCACCGGCGCGCTCGGCCTGCTGCTGCTGGGGGCGGATGCGCCGGCGGTCTTCACGCAGGCCGGCATCCCCGGCATCGGCGAGGTCGCCCGCGGGATCGGCCTGATCGGCGGCACCATCCTGTGGGGGTATGGCGCCTGGTGGTTCATGCTGAGCGTGCTGACCACGATTCGTTACCTGCGCGAAGGCATGCCGTTCAACATCGGCTGGTGGGGCTTCACCTTCCCGCTCGGCGTCTATGCGGTCGCGACGCTGGCACTCGCACGGCAGACGCATCTTGGCTTCGTGCTGGCGATCGGCGGCGGGCTGGTCGCGCTGCTGGCGGCCTTCTGGGTGACGATCGCCGTGCGGACCCTGCATGGGGCCTGGCATCGCACGCTGTTCGTGTCGCCGTGCCTGAAGTGCGGCGCGATCCCCGCTGATTTCGAGGCTGACGCCGTGTAGGGGAAGCGCTGCGCAGGGCGCATCGCGCCCTGTCGGTTGCGGGCGTCAAACGCCGCGTCGACCCGATCCGGGCCGCCGCGGCCGCGGCGCGGCGATTGCCGAACGGGATGGGGCTGCATATGCCGGCAAGCTGCAACCCACGGTGCAATCACACGAAATTCCGAAGAATTCCATCATGCGGAAAAACTGCACCGGACGGGTTAGGCGAGCCGCGGGGAGGAACTGCCAGAAACGCCTAAAGTTCTGATCTGTTGTAGAAATAAGCGTATATTTCCAGGATGCGGGAACGGCTCCACTCGCGCCTGCGGGTCAGCCATAGTCCGCTCCGACGACGACGCTACGATCTGGACCATTTGGGCCCCAATCAGGCCGACGCGTATCGCGACGCAGTCTAACAATCAGGTGGAACTCAGCCATCTTCGGGAGACGACATGGAACACGACAATGGTGATACATCGCCCAACGATGCGCGCCTGGTCCCGTCGCGACGCCGCCTTTTGCAGGGGGCCGGCGGACTGATCGCCGCCTCGGCGCTGGTGGCAAATGGCGCCGCCGGGGCCGCGACTCCCGACCAAAATCCTTCCAAGCCAACGGCAGAAGCGGCCCCCGATCTCACCGGTCAACTGGCGCGTTACATGGTGGCGGCGCGGGACGGCAGCCTGTCACCCAAGGTGTTGCAGGACGCAAAGCATCGCGTGCTGGACACGCTGGGCGCGATGGTGTCCGGGACGCGGCTGCGCCCTGGCGAACTCGCCATCAGCTTCGTGCGCGCGCAGGGCGGTACGCCGGAAGCCTCGATTCTCGCGACCGATATCAAGACGTCGGCGATCAATGCCGCGCTGATCAACGGGATGTTCGCGCACGCCGATGAAACCGATGACGTCGACCAGGTGACCAAGGCGCACCCGGGTTGCTGTGTCGTTGCCGCCTCGCTGGCCATGGCGGAGCGGGAGCAACGGTCCGGCATGGAAGTCCTCCGGGCGGTGGCGCTTGGCTACGATGTCGGCTGTCGTTTTGTCATGGCGCTCGGACCGGAGCTGGTACGCGGCAGTCACCGCGGCGTGGAGGGCCCGCTCGCCACGATGGGCGCCATGGCAGCGGCGGCCTCCCTCGCGCGGCTGGACGAAACCGGGATGCGGTATGCGCTGTCCTATGCAGCGCAGCAGGTCTCCGGCCTGTGGAGCTGGGTCGAGGATCCCGACCACATCGAGAAGGCCTTCGACATCGCCGGCATGGGCGCCCGCAACGGCGTCACCGCGGTCGCCATGGTGCAGGCTGGCTTCACCGGCGTCCGCGACGTGCTGAACGGAACGCACAACGCCTTGCAGGCGCTGTCGTCGCAGCCGCACCCGGAGGCGATCATGGCCGATCTGGGGACCCGGTTCTTCGTCTCGGAGTCCGGTATCAAAACGTATTCCGCGGGCTACCCGACCCAGGCGCCGCTGAATTCGTTCTTCACGCTCCGCCGGCAATACGACCTGCGGGTCGACAATGTCGAACGCATCGTCGTGCGGCTGCCGGAGGACGGTCCCGGCATCGTCAGCAACAGCCCGATGCCGAACGTCAACTGCGAGTATCTCATCGCCATGGCGCTGGTGGATGGCGCGATCTCGTTTGCCAACAGCCACTCGCGCGAGCATATGGCCGAACCGCAGATACGTGCGGTCATGCAACGCGTGCAAGTGGTGGGGGATGCCAAGTTGAACGACCGCGCAGCCCCGCGCAGCGGCCTGGTGGAAGTGACGATGCGCGACGGCCGGACGGTCAGCCACTTCACCCGCTTCCCGCCCGGCACCAAGGAAAACCCGATCGACACGGAAACCCTGAACGGCAAGGTGCGGGACCTGATCGCGCCGGTGCTGGGCGCCGAACGGACGAACGCCATCATCCAGCGGGTGAACGCCCTGGAGGAGGTGAGCAACATGCGCGACTTCATCCGCTCCTCGCTGACAGTCTAGAGTGGTTTCACGGTGACTGGAAAACCCATGCCGCCATGGCCGGG
>JARLIJ010000032.1 GCA_031291795.1 Acetobacteraceae bacterium
ATTGTGCTCGGGCACGACTCAGAAAGCCTGGGCCGCCGATGAAGACGGCGGCCGCCGCGGCGAGGGTCAGGACTTGGCGACGATGCAGCATTCGGCCTCGCTTTTCCACTCAGGGCCCCCGTCCGGTCTGCCCCGCCTGCTGCGGGAACCATACCGGGATGGTGGCACGGTTGTCGTTTCGCAGCGCCTCGATCTGCGACTCCCTGTGCTGCCGATACAAGCTGCGAAAGGTTGCGTAGGGGTCAAGTGCCGTCTTCTTGATCTGATCAAGCGAGTCGAGCACACGCTCCCGGGCGTCCACCGCGCTGACCGCAAACTTGCCCCAGTTGAGCCCGGTCACGATCGCCCCCTGGCCCACCCAGGTAAACGGATCGAGTGCCATGTCCATCCCGAACCCCGTCGCATCGCGCGGGCCGCTGGGGCCGAGGACCGGTAGGAACAGGAACGGCCCTTCGGGCACGCCCCAGTTCGCCAGTGTCATACCGAAATCAGAGTCGTGGTTGGGATAGCCCCAATCCTTCGCGATGTCGAATATGCCCAGCACGCCGACCGTGGAATTGATCAGGAAGCGCATGGTGGTGTCGCCGGCGCGCCGAGGCTTGCCTTCCAGCACGTCGTTGCTGAGCTGCACCGGGGTACCCAGGTTCGACAACACGTTATGGATGCCGTCCCGCACCTTCCCCGGCACGGCGAAGCGGTAGGCCTGCGCCGCCGGCCGCATGATGACGACATCAAGGCCATTGTTGATTGCATAGAAGACGCGGTTGGTCGGCTCCAGCGGGTCGTTGGTCGCCTTGAAGTCGGCGACCGCGTCGGGGTCGTCGGCCGGCGGAGGCGTCGCGCAGCCGGCGAGATACGTCGACAGCAGGCACACCAGGAACGCACTGCGCCATGACCGGGCAATGACGGTAGAAAGGCGGGCTTCGGCTCGCATCAGCTTCCTCGGGCCAGAACGGCCACGGCCGGACTGCCGAACCGTGGGAACGCAACACATGGGCCTGCACGCCCAGCAAAAAACTGAGCGACGGCCCCTCTATCAATGGTTTTAGCACGCAGTCGCTTTTGCGCAACAAATGCGCCTCGCACGCCACCGTGAAATAGCCGCCGCAATCCCCTTGCATCATCGCGCAAAAGCGGGAATGGGAATGGCATGAGCGAAGCTCCATCAAACGGCACCCCGCACGTCCTCGAGCGCTGGCTCACTGGCCAGCGGATTGGCCCCTTGCCGGTGCGCGGGGCCGACCACACCCCACCCGCCCTGTCGTTCGAGTTGTTTCCGCCACGCACCGAGGCGCTCGAACAACAACTCTGGACCTGCATCCACCGGCTGGAGCCGCTGGCGCCGCGCTTCGTCTCCGTCACCTATGGTGCTGGCGGCTCGACCCAGGCGCGCACGCACGCCACCGTCGCCCGCCTGGTGCGGGAGACCAGCCTTGTGCCCGCCGCGCACCTGACCTGCGTCGGCGCCACGCAGGCAGAGGTGGACTCGGTCGCAACGTCCTACTGGGACGCCGGGGTGCGCCACATCGTGGCCCTGCGGGGCGATCCGCCGCCCGGCACGCAATACACGCCCCATCCCGGCGGATATCCCTATGCCGCCGACCTGGTTGCCGGCCTGAAGCGGCGCGGCAACTTCGAAATCTCGGTCGCGGCCTACCCCGAGACGCATCCCGCCGCGCGCAGCCCCGCCGACGACCTGGACAACCTCAAGCGGAAACTGGACGCCGGCGCGACACGCGCGATCACGCAGTATTTTTTTGATACAGCGGTTTACCTGCGATTCCTCGACCGGTGCCTGGCGACCGGCATCACCGCCCCGATCGTGCCCGGCATCATGCCGGTGTCCAACTTCGGGCAGGCCGCGAAATTCTCCGCCATGTGCGGCGCCAGCGTCCCGGATTGGCTCGGCCACATGTTCGAGGGGACCGAAGATGACCCCGATATCCGCCGCATCGTCGGCGCGGTGGTGGCGGCGGAACAGGTGCGGGTGCTGCAGGCCAACGGCGTGGACGAATTCCACTTCTACACGCTCAACCGGCCCGAACTGACCTACGCCATCGCACATATCCTGGGCGTGCGGCCCGCACGGCCTGCCGCCCGCCCCACGGCCTGAGCCAGCCCCACGGGCCCATCGCGGCGGTTGCTCGACGTCCTGGCGCCCGACCTCCCGGCGATTGGCCAGGGTTCGCCTCGTGTTCTATATCGTCCGGGTGGCGAGTCCCCTGCGATCATGACTGACTACCTGTCCCGGCTGAACCCCGCACAGCGCGAGGCGGTGGAAACCGTCGACGGGCCGCTGCTGGTGCTCGCCGGCGCGGGCACCGGCAAGACCCGGGTGCTGACCACCCGCTTCGCCCATATCCTGCTGACCGGGCGTGCCTTTCCCAACCAGGTCCTGGCCGTCACCTTCACCAACAAGGCCGCCCGCGAGATGCGTGAGCGGGTGGCCGCGATCCTCGGCCACCCGGCCGAGGGCCTGTGGCTTGGCACCTTCCATGCCCTGTGCGCGCGGATGCTCCGCCGCCATGCCGACCTGGTCGGGTTGACCTCCGGCTTCACCATCCTGGACGGCGACGACCAGCTGCGGCTGCTGAAGCAGGTCATGGAGGCCGCCCGGATCGACGCCAAGCGCTGGGCGCCGCCGGCAATGATGGCGGTGATCCAGCGCTGGAAGGACCGCGGCCTGACCCCCGCGCGGATCGGCCAGGCCGACGACACGGATTTCGCCAACGGCCGCGCGAAAGAGATCTACGCCGCCTACCAGGCGCGGTTGCGGGCGCTCAACACGGCGGATTTCGGCGACCTGCTGCTGCATGTGACCGAGATCATGCGGGCCCATCCGGAGGTCCTCGCGCAGTACCACCGCATGTTCCGCTACATCCTGGTCGATGAGTACCAGGACACGAATCTCGTGCAATATCTGTGGCTTCGTCTGCTCGCCCAGAGCCACAAGAATATCTGCTGCGTCGGCGACGACGACCAGTCGATCTACTCCTGGCGCGGCGCGGAGGTGGAGAACATCCTGCGCTTCGAGAAGGATTTCGAAGGCGCCCGCATCGTCCGGCTGGAAGCGAATTACCGCTCGACCGCCCCCATCCTCGCCGCTGCCTCCGGCCTGATCGCCCACAACGAAGGCCGCCTCGGCAAGACCCTGCGCCCGGGGCGCGCGGATGCGCAGGAGGGCGAGAAGGTCACCGTCGTCGGGGTGTGGGACTCCGATGAGGAAGCCCGCATGGTCGGCGACCGCATCGAGGCGCTGCGCCGCGACGGCCACAAGCTGTCCGAGATCGCGGTGCTGGTCCGCGCCGGCTTCCAGACCCGCGCGTTCGAGGAGCGGTTGATCGTCCTCGGCGTGCCCTATCGCGTGGTGGGCGGCCTGCGGTTCTACGAGCGCGCCGAGATCCGCGACGCGGTGGCGTACATGCGTGCGACCGTGCAACCGGCCGACGACCTGGCGTTCGAGCGCATCGTCAACGTCCCGCGCCGCGGCGTGGGCGAGGCCGCCTTACGCGCCATGCACGAGACGGCGCGGACGGACGAGATCCCGCTGGCGGCGGCGGCGGCGAAGCTGGTGCAGGCCGGCGGCCTCAAGGGGCGCGTCAAGGAAGTCGTCGGCACTCTGCTGCAGAGTTTCGCGCGATGGCGGGAGCTGCTGGAGCGCGACGGCCATGTCGTGACGGTCGCCACGATGCTCGACGAGAGCGGCTACACCGACATGTGGAAGGCCGACAAATCGCCCGAGGCACCGGGGCGGCTGGAAAACCTCAAGGAACTCGTCCGCGCGCTGGCCGATTTCGAGACGCTAGCGGGCTTCCTGGACCACGTCTCGCTGGTCATGGAGAACGAGGAGAACGCGGAAGGCGACCGCGCCTCGCTGATGACCCTGCATGGCTCCAAGGGCCTGGAATTCGACACGGTTTTCCTGCCCGGCTGGGAGGAAGGCTTGTTCCCCAGCCAGCGCACCATGGACGAGTCGGGCGCCAAGGGCCTGGAGGAGGAGCGCCGCCTGGCCTATGTCGGCCTGACCCGCGCCCGCCGCCGCGCCATCATCAGCCATGCCGCC
>JARLIJ010000203.1 GCA_031291795.1 Acetobacteraceae bacterium
CGCCAGCCGAACGTGGTGGAGGCCTACCTTGGCAGCTAGCCTCACCATCGCGGGGCTGGAGGCCGGCTACGGGTCGGTCAGCGTGCTGCACGACGTCTCGCTCCGCGTCCCGCCCGGCGAGACCGTCGCGCTGCTGGGCACCAACGGTAACGGCAAGTCAACGCTGATGAAGTGCATCATGGGCATGATCCGCCCGTCTGCCGGTACCATCGAGGCTGAAATCGATGGCGCGAGCCACTCTTTGGTCGGGCTGTCGACCGAGGCGATCGTCGATCTCGGCATCGCGTTCGTACCGGAGGGGCGGCGGCTGTTCCCTCGCCTGACGGTGACCGAGAACCTGCTGATGGGCGCCTACCGGCCATCGGCCCGGGCAGTCATGCAGCAGAACCTGACGTTCTGCTTCGAGGTCTTCCCCCGGCTGGCCGAACGCCGCCGCCAGCTGGCCGGCTCCATGAGCGGGGGCGAGCAGCAGATGCTGGCCCTGGCCCGCGCGCTGATGTCGGCGCCACGGCTGCTGCTGATCGACGAACCCTCGGTCGGGCTGGCGCCGCTGCTGGTCAGCCGCACCATCGACAAGATCAAGGAGCTGAAGGACGGCTTCCAGCTCGCGGTGCTGATGGCAGAGCAGAACTTCACCCAGGCCATCCGGATTGCCGACCGGGGCTACGTCATCGTGCACGGGCGGATCGAATTCGAGGGCGAGTCCGCCGCCGCGCTGAACAACAACGCACTAATCCGGCAGTTCTATCTGGGCGCCTAGGCCGCGATCGTACCCTCCGGCCCCGCGACGCTACGACGGCGGGCCGCCTCGCATCCGGCCGGGGCCCATCCGTCCCGGCGTCCGCAGGCCCGGAAGCATCGTCGCTGCCTTGGTTCGCTGCCCCGGCGTGAGGACCGCGTCCAACTTCGTCGCCGCTTCATGCACGGCGGTGTAGGCCTCCTGCCGCGCCTCCAATGCCCGGTTCATCATGTCGCGGCGTTCCTGCCAGGTGGCGGTCTCCATTGCCGGCCACATGCTCTGGTGCATGGCCTGCATCTGGGTGGTGGACGCCTTCACGGCATCCGCATAGGCCCCCCAAGCCGTTTCCTGCTGGCGGGTGATGGCAAGCTGGGCCTTCAGGCCGTCGAGATAGGCAGCCGGATCCCCCATCATGGCCGGCCCGCCGCCTGCCACGGGGCCCATCATGCCGGGGCCTTCTCGGCCGTGCAGCATAGGGGGCTGTGCCAATGCCGCACCGGCGATCGCCGCCAGCATGCCGCCGAACAGGACGCGTCGCGTGTATGACTGCACGACTCTCTCCTTCGCAAGCTGTGTAGTGTGTACAGCCGCCGTGCCCGGCTGCATTGATCCAGAACAAACCGGCCTCTGAATCGGCGATCTTGCGTTCATGCCCGCACTGGGCGACGCTGATCCGCCAGCAGGGGAGAAGAGTCCGATGAATGACTCGGTGATCATCAGTGATTCCACGAAGCGCTTCCGCGTGGTCGGCACCCGCCCGATCCGACCGGACGGCATCCCCAAGGTCACCGGCCGCGCGCTCTATGGTGCCGACCTCAAGCTGCCCGGCATGATCTACGGCAAGATCCTGCGCTCGCCGCACGCCCATGCCCGCATCCTCTCCATCGATACCTCGAAGGCCGTCGCGCTGAAGGGCGTCAAGGCGGTCATCACCGCGGCCGACCTGCCCGAACAGAAGAACGAGTTCATCGGGCCGGAGCGGGTGGCGGTGAATTTCTGGCATGTCACCCGCAACATCCTGGCGCGCGAGAAGGCGCTGTATGAGGGCCACGCTATCGCCGCCGTTGCCGCGGCCAGCGCCAGCATCGCCGAGGAGGCGGTCGCGCTGATCAAGGTCGAGTACGAGGTCCTGCCCCACGTCATCGACGTCGACGCGGCGATGGCCCCCGACGCGCCTTTGCTGTTCGAGGATATGATCACCCGCGGCGTCGAGCCGGCGCCGGCCAAGGCATCCAACATCTCCAAGCGGCTGGCGTTCGAAATGGGCGACCTGGCGGCGGGATTCGCCGCCGCCGACGTCGTGATCGAGCGCGACTTCAAGACCGCCGCCGTCCACCAGGCCTATATCGAGCCGCATGCCTGCGTGGCGAAGGTGGAGGCCGACGGCCAGGGCGAGATCTGGTCCTCCAGCCAGGGCCATTTCCAGATGCGGGCGCTGACCGCGCAGATCCTGGGCGTGAAGATCGGCGACCTGCGGGTGACGCCGGCCGAGATCGGCGGCGGCTTCGGCGGCAAGACCGTCACCTACCTGGAGCCAGTGGCGGCGCTGCTGTCGAAGAAGGCCGGCCTGCCGGTGCGGCTGCAGATGACCCGCGACGAGGTGTTCAAGGCCACCGGCCCGACCTCCGGCTCCTCCATGTGGGCCAAGGTCGGCGTGACGAAGGACGGCAAGATCGTCGCCGCCGATGCGGTGTTCAAGTTCCAGGCGGGTGCCTTCCCGGGCTCGCCGGTGATGAACGCGTGCCTGTGCGCCTATTCGCCCTATGACATCCCGAACGCGCGGGCGGTCGGCTACGACGTGGTGTCCAACCGCCCGAAATCGGCGGCGTACCGTGCTCCCGGCTCGCCGATCGGGCATTTTGCGGTCGAGAGCGTGATCGACATGTGTGCCAAGGCCATCGGGATGGACCCGCTGGACCTGCGTATCAAGAACGTGGCGCGGATCGGCACGCCGACCATCGCCGGGCCGAAGCACGCCCATGCCGGCTTCGCCGAGACCCTCCAGGCGCTGCGGAACCACCCCGGCTACAAGGCCCCGCTCGGCCCCAACCAGGGACGCGGCGTCGCGTGCGGCTACTGGTTCAACGGCGGCGGCGAATCGAGCGCCACGCTGCAGGTCAATGCCGACGGCACCGTGCTGGTGGCGACCGGCAGCCCCGATATCGGCGGCTCGCGCGCCTCGATGGCGATCATGGCGGCCGAGACGCTGGGCGTGGACTACAACACGGTGCGGGCGATCGTCGCCGACACCGGGTCGGTGGGCTACACCCATGTCACCGGCGGCTCACGCGTCACCTTCGCCACCGGCACCGCGGTGGTGAACGCCACCAGGACGGTGGTGACGGACCTGATCCGCCGCGCCGCGATGATCTGGGACGTCGATCCCGAGGGCGTGGTTTGGGAAGACGGCTACGCCAAGCCGGCGGGCTCCAACGTGGGTGATTTCAAGCCGTTGTCGCTGAAGGAGCTGGCGGCCAAGGCGGCGGCGACCGGCGGGCCGATCACCGCCTCGGCCGGGGTCAATGCCGGCGGCCAGGCGCCCGGCTTTGCGGCGCAGTTCTGCGACCTGGAAGTGGACCCGGAGACCGGGCGGGTGACGATCCTGCGTTTCGTCGCCGCCCAGGACGTCGGCCGGGCGATCCATCCGAGCTACGTGGAGGGCCAGATCCAGGGCGGCGTGGTGCAGGGGATCGGCTGGGCGTTGAACGAGGAATACATCTACAACGCCAAAGGCTTGCTCGATAACGCCGGGTTCCTGGACTATCGCTGCCCGGTGGCGTCCGACCTGCCGATGATCGAGACGATCCTGGTCGAGGTGCCGAACCCCACCCATCCCTACGGCGCGAAGGGCGTCGGCGAGGCGAATATCTGCCCGCCGATGGCCGCCATCGCCGCGGCGATCGAGCAGGCCACCGGCAAGCGGATGACCGAACTGCCGATGTCCCCGCCGCGCCTGCTGGCGGCGCTGTCGGCCTGAAGGCGGCCGGTTTCATGATCGGGGATGCGCCGGCGCGGGTGGTGTTCACCTCGGGCTTCAGCAAGCGCTACACCAACGGCGTGCGCGAGTTCGAGGTGAAGGCGAAGAACCTGCGCGGCATGATCCGCGCCATGGACACGCTGTTCCCCGGGCTGGGCGAGCATCTGGAGGAAGAGACCACCGTCGCGATCAACGGCGAACTGCACGAGACCGGCTATTTCCAGCCGGTCCCGGCGGGCGCCGAGGTGTTCTTCATCCCAAAGATCGAGGGGGGATAGCGAGCCGCGGTTCAGTCTCAGACGACCGGCGATAGGGCCGGAAACCGGCCAGCCTATGCGGCTGTGGTCTCATCGAGTTCCTCGCGCTCTAGCCGGTGGTGGTTCACCAGCAGCGTGCGGATCGTGAGTTCAGAAACCTCGAAATGCTGCGCCACGTCCTGCTGGGCCTCGGCCGAATAATCCCCGTCGAGCATCTGATCCACTGCCGCGAACGGGCTGAGGAACTCGGCGGCGAACGAGCGTTGCATCTTCTGGCGATAGGTATAGGCGCGGGTGGCGACATGCAGCCGGCCTTGCGGCAAGGCGACGATCCGATCGGCCAGCAGCCGGGCGAGTTCGAACCGACGCCCGGTCGGCCAGCGCGATCGCAGCACGACGCGGCTTTCGGTCTGGTCGCGATCGAGCGCGAATGACATGTCAGAGCCGGGACAATCCCCGGTCAGTGCAACGGCCTTGGTCCCGGCCAACGCCGCCAGCCGGTTGTCGTCGAGCGGCGCATCGCCCAACCCCTCCCGTTCCCGCAAGGCACGGGCGGCCTCGGCGCCAAGCTTCCAAGCTGGCACGTCACGGGGGAGCGGAAATCCGTCAGAGACAGGTCGGACAGCATCGCGCGGCGAACAGTCGAACCCGACCTTATCGGCGATGTCCTGCAGCGCTTGCGCCGTCAGCAGCCGACCGCCCTGGGCGCGCTCCGCTGCAAGCTCCTCCACCGCGCGTTCCCCGAGGAAAGGGCCATCATTCAGCAGGCGGTCGATCGCCGCGACATCACCCTGGTCGGGCTCGGCGCCAAGCAATGCCTCCAGTTTCCGTCGCCGGCTCGCCCCACGATCCTGGCGTTCGTTCGTCAGCTCCGACCACAGGCGCTCGAGGTTCGTGTCTCGGACATGTTCGGCCTGGAGTTGGCCCAATATCTGGTTGGCAAACTGGTCTACGGCAGCCTCGAACACCAGCGACGGCACGACGGCGGCGTAGTCGCTAATGTAGCGGAAGGCGGTCACCGGCCGGGAGGCGGTTGGCTTGGCAGTCAACGCCGTCCGCTCACCATCAGAGAAAATGGTGATGTTCGGCCAGACGTACCCCTCGCCGATGGTCGCCATACGATGGGCCAACACCCAGTCCGGCGCGTTGGATCGTGGTTCCCAGCGCAGCCGCCACCAGTTCCAAGCGAGCCATTCGGCCAGATGGTAAGCTGATACCAGCGGTCCGGTGCGGACACGGTTGACGAACCCGTCATGCCCTTCAGTCAGCCAATGATCGTTGCACAGGATGCCGATCGCAGCGAAGCAGGCCCGTTCCTCCGGCGAACCCTCGTCAAGCCGCTCCCAGTCCGCTGTGATACTCAGCGCGGGCTGCATCGCCTGGCCCATTCCTTCAAAATCAGAGAGCGGAAATCGTCCTCGTCTTCCAACCGATAGCCATGATAGCCGTCACTGTCGACCTTGGCCTCATACACCTCGCCGTCGGCATCGACGCTCCAGACGTATTTCGGCACTCCCGCGTCCGAAAAATCGCTGAAGAGCCCGTTAATGACACCCTGACGCAGGAGTTCTGCCGCCTCAGCCTTGAGGATGACCCGCTTGCCATCGCAGAGTGACTTCCATGGGCGCGGGTTGACCGGTTGGGTGAAACTGGTAGTCGCCCGGGTATCGCTTGTGGAGCGCGCTCCCGACGTAAGCGAGTTTCAGCGCGAGTGCGCAGCAGCCTGGCGGGTCGAGCCGGTCCGGCTGGGCAAGACGACGCTTCGGGTTGCTGCTCTGTCTCGATGACATGGGTCTAACGGGCCAATGGCTGGCTTGGCTATCAAGGTGCGGACTGTGTGGGCGATCCTGGCAAGCCGGCACAGAGCGCCGGACCGGTGGGTCCTCCCAAAATCCCCGGATACTTCTCCCCCCATTTATCCTGGTACACGATCTCCGACAGGTCCCGCCGCCCGACCGGCCCGAACCTGCCCATCGGGTAGCCGATCGGCAGGATCGCATAGGAATGCACGCCCGGCGGCAGCCCCAACGCGGCCTCGGCCTCCTTCTCGTGCAGCAGATGCCGGGTCGTCAGGGTCGATCCCAACCCCAGCGCCCGCGCCGCCAGCAGCATGTTCTGCACCGCCGGGTAGATTGAGGCGCCCGACCAGCGATGCGGCGTCGCCTTCCCCTCATCGATGCAGGCCACGATCCAGACCGGCGCCTCATGGAAGTGTTCGGTCAGGTACTCCACCGCCGCGTGCTGCCGCTTGAAGCGCTCCGGCGAGACGCCCGGCGGCGGCGCGTTGGTGGAATAGCGCGGCCCGATCACCTCATCGAACGCCTTCTTGTACCAGACCTGCACCGCCTGCTTGATCGCCGGGTCCTTCACGATCAGGAAGCGCCAGCGCTGGGCGTTGCCGCCATTGGCCGCCGCCGCGCCGGCCTCCAGGATCTTGCGGATCAGCGCATCCGGCACCGGGTCCGGCTTCAGCCGGCGCATAGCGCGCGTGGTGTGCATGATGTCGAACACGTCGGTGCTCGCCAGGTCCACCGCCGCCGATGCCGCCTCAGCCATCCCGCTCTCCTGCCGCTATTTGCGTGCGTCGCCATAAGGATAGATCACGTCGCCGGTCTTTAGCGAGGGCGGCCACAGCACAACCTCGACCTTCGGGTCCTTGAACTGCTCGACGTCGTTGCCCTTCACGTTCCGGAACTGCACCTCCATCACGCGGGCCTCGGTCCACTCGCCGTTCGGGCCGAAGGTGATGTCGCCCGCGACGGTCTTGAACGTGTGGCTGCGCAGATAATCGGCCAGTTTCTGCTGGTCGAGGCCCTTGGTCCCCTCGACCGCCGCCTGCAGCACCTGCATGTCGGCATAGGCAAACGGCGGCAAATAGAAGCCCAGCGCGTCCACCCCTGCCCCCGATGCCTTCGCCTGGTAGCGCTTGAGCAGGTCCAGTGCCTCCGGGGTGGCGTAGGCGCCCACCGGCAGCCAGAAATCGTAGTCCACGATGCCGTTCAGCAGCGGGCCGAGCTGGGTCTTGATGGCGGTGGCCTGCAGACCGACCATGCCGCCGCCGAACAGCTTCGCCTTCAGCCCCACTTCGCTGGCGGCCCGCAGCATGCCGACCGTGTCGGGCGGATAGGAGGCGACGAACACCAGGTCCGGGTTGGTCGCCTGGATGGCGCGCACGATCGGCGTGTAGTCGGCGGTCGTCGGCGGATAGGTCTTGTCGTAGACGATCTTCAGGCCGGCCTCCTTGGCCAGCTCATGCGCACCCTCGATCGCGTTGCGCGGGAACTCGGCATCCGCGCCGACGATCGCGAGCGTCTGGGGCTTCGGGGTCTGCGCCATGGCGACCTCGAAGAAGCCCTTGGCAAAACTCTGTTTCGGATGCGGCCCGCCGGTCGGGCCAATCGAGAAGTAGTTCGGATAGTTGAACTCGCTGTTCGCCGACAATCCCAGCAGGCCGAGGAAGGTCCGCTTGTGCTGCATGATCACCGGCATGGCGGGGGCGACCATGTTGGTGGCGTAGCCGCTCACCACCAGGTCGACTTTGTCGACGTCCAGCAGCTTGGTGTAGATGCCGGGGACGGTCGCCGGGTTGGACTGATCGTCGTAGTAGACCAGCTTGACGGGGCGCCCGAGCAGGCCGCCTTTGGCGTTGGTCTCTTCTTCCCATATCTGCATGGCGAGCAGCGCCGCGCGGCCGTTCGGCGCGAGGCCGCCGGTCAGGGCCATGCCAAAGCCGATGGTGATGGGGTTGTCGGCCGCCCGCGCCGGCCCCTGTCCGGACATGGCGAGCAAAACGGCAAGCAGGGCGGCACTCAGGCGCGCACGCATCGGACGTTCCTCCACTTTGATTTCTTGCGCGCATCCTATGGCGCGCGCGCTGAATGCGCAAAGCTGGCATGCCCCTGGCCCGCAGCTTATGGTGTGCCGGGATAAACTGGAGGAGTGCGCCATGCAGGACCTGGACGAGAACACCGTCACCGAGGCCGCCTTGGCCCAGATGGTCGACACGCCGGACCCGCGACTGAAGCAGATCATGGACGCCGCCGTCCGCCACCTGCACGCCTTCGCGCGGGAGGTCGATCTGACGCCGGCCGAGTGGCTGACCGGCATCCAGTTCCTGACCGCAGTCGGCCAGGCCTGCTCGCCGATCCGCCAGGAGTTCATCCTGCTGGCCGACGTCCTCGGGGTCAGTGCGGTCGTCAACGCCCTGCACGACAAAAAGGCCCGCGAGCTGGGCACCCAATCCAGCCTGCTCGGCCCGTTCTACCGGGAGGGCGCGCCGGAGCTGCCGCTGGGCGCCCTGATCGCGGAGCATCCGACCGCGCCGTTGATCACGGTCTACGGCCAGGTGACCGACAATGACGGGACGCCGATCCCGCTTGCCTCGGTGCAGGTGTGGCAGACCACCGAACATGGCCTGTACGACCTGCAGGAGCGCAACGGCGAGGCGATGGACATGCGCGGCAATTTCCGCTGCGACGCCGAGGGGCGGTACCATTTCCGGACTGTCCGCCCGCTCGGCTACTCCATCCCGATGGACGGGCCGGTCGGGGAGCTGGTCCACCGCCAGCACCGCCACGGGTTCCGCCCGTCCCATATCCACATGCTGATCGGCGCCGAGGGCCACCGCGAGCTGGTCACCGCCCTGTATTTCGGCGACGACCCGCATATCGACTCGGACACGGTGTTCGGCGTGTCGGGCTCGCTGGTGGTGGAGGCGAAGGACGATCCGGCCTCGCCGGTGCCGGGGTTGCAGGCGGTGCGCTACGACTTCCGGCTGGCCAAGGCGGCACCGGGGGAGACCGGGCGGGTCGGCGCAGATCCGGGCGCGCTGATGCCGCGGGCGGCGGAGTAGCGAAGAGGGAATCTCCCCCTCCCTCAAGGGGAGGGGGAGACCCGACCTCCCGGGCCAAACAACAAGGGACGTCCCATGCCGCGCCGCCTGATCGACATCTCCGTGCCGTTGAAGGCGGGCATCAAGAGCGATCCGCCGCATTCGCTGCCAAGCATCGAGTATCTCGATCACCACCAGACCGCCCCGGCCATGGCGGAGTACATGGGCGTGCGGGTCGAGCAGCTTCCCGACGGCGAATACGCCGCGATCGAGCGGGTGGCGATCAGCACCCATAACGGCACCCACCTGGATGCGCCGTACCACTACTTCACCACCATGAACCACGCCCTGAAGCCGGGCGGCGAGCCGGCCTGGCGGATCGATGAAGTGCCGCTGGAATGGTGCTACCAGGCCGGGGTGAAGCTGGACTTCCGCCACTTTCCGGATGGCTACGTGGCCACCCCAGGCGACGTGGAGGCGGAGCTGAATCGCATCGGCCACGCCCTGCGCCCGCTCGACATCGTGGTGGTCAACACCGCGGCCGGCGCGAAATACGGCCAGGACGACTACGTCGACTCCGGCTGCGGCATGGGCAGGGCCGCGACGCTATGGCTGCTGGAGCGTGGCGTGCGTTTGGTCGGCACCGATGGCTGGAGCTGGGACGCCCCGTTTTCCCTCACGCGCCAACGGGTGGCGGAGACCGGGGACGCAAGGCTGATATGGGAAGGCCACCGGGCCGGGCGGGAAATCGGCTATTCCCATCTTGAGAAGCTGCACAATCTGGAGCAGTTGCCCTCGAACGGGTTCGATGTCGTGTGCTTCCCGGTGAAAATCCACCGCGCCTCGGCTGGCTGGACCCGCGCAGTGGCGATCCTGAACGACTGAGGAAGACAACGATGCCCGCGTTTCGAGTGACTGATATGACCTGCGACGGCTGCATCCGGGCATTGACTGCCGCAGTGAAGGACGTCGATCCGGGGGCAACGCTGCAGGCCAACCTGGACAGCAAGCAGGTGCAGGTGAACAGTCCGGCCGCGCCGGATGCGCTGGCCGAGGCGATGCGCGACGCCGGATTCACCGTCGAAGCGGGATAGCCCTCGGACCACTGCAGCAGCCGCTGATTGGATTGCGGCTGCACCTGTGACCGGGCTGAAAGGACGGAGGATGCACCCGCTGCACGCGTGGCTGATCCCGGGAGCCTGGATGCTATGGCTGGCATACTGGACGGTCGCGGCCGGCCGCACCAAGCCGGTCGCCCGTGCCGAGACCATCGCCTCCCGCCTCTCCCACCTCCTGCCGCTCGGCATCGGCGTCGCCTTGCTCAGCCTGCACGCGCCGGGGCTGCTGGGGCGACGCTGGCTGCCCTACAGCGAGGCCGGATTCTGGGCGGGCGCCGCGCTGGTAGCGGCGGGGCTCGGCTTCGCTGTCTGGGCCCGCGTGCATCTGGCAGGCAACTGGAGCGGCACCGTCACGCTGAAACAGGACCACAGCCTGACCCGCAGCGGACCCTATGGCTGGGTGCGACACCCGATCTACACCGGCCTGCTTCTGGCGCTCCTCGGGTCGGCGATCGCCAACGGCAGCTGGGCCGGCCTGCTCGGGTTGCTGGCGATCGCGCTCGCGTTCCTGCGCAAGATCGGGATCGAGGAACGCTTCCTCGGCGCTCAGTTCGGCGAGGCGTACGCACGCTACCGATCGGAGGTACCCGCGTTGCTGCCCTGGCCGCGCCGGTAGCGGCCGAACCATCCCCGGCGCCGACAGATGTGGTTACTTGCAGGGGAAGCGTTCACCCAGGAACTGGAACAGGCCCTGGGTCGCCGTCAGGCTCTGATGCGCCGGCAAGGCGCGCACCCAACTGACGAACTCCGCCAGGGTCTGGCTGCGGCGCGGCGCCGGGCTGGGGAAGCAGAACGGCTTCTTCTCGCCAGCATGCTGCAGTTCCACGTCCACCGCCGCCTGGGCGAAGCCGTGGCAGAAATTGATTCGGGCGTCGGCCCCGGGCTCCTTCGGGTTGGCGCCGCACAGCTCCGCCAGGTCCTTGGAGGTCCGGGCATTCAGGTTGACCGGTTCGGCCGCCAGGGCTGCGACCGAGGGGGCGACGAACGACGCGGCGGCCAGGGCCAGCACGGCGAGGACGGGCAGGCTCTTCATCGGAATGGATCTCCAGTCAGGATTGAACGTTCGGTGGCGCCTGTTCGCGCCAGCGCTGCCATCCGGCAGCGCGCAGTTCGCAGGCCGGGCAGGTGCCGCAGCCATAGCCCCAGTCGTGCCGCCGGGTGCGATCGCCCAAATAGCACGTATGGGTGCGCTCGCGGATCACCTCCACCAGCGCATCGCCGCCGAGGTCCTGGGCCAGCGCCCAGGTGGCCGCCTTGTCGCGCCACATCAGCGGCGTCTCCAACACGAACCGCCGCTGCAGGCCCAGGTTCAGCGCGAGCTGCATCGCCTTGATCGTGTCGTCGCGGCAGTCCGGGTAGCCGGAATAGTCGGTCTCGCACATGCCGGCCACGATGCGACGCAGGCCCCGGCGCCAGGCGATCGCGGCGGCGCAGGTCAGGAACAGCAGGTTGCGGCCGGGGACGAAGGTGTTGGGCAGCCCTTCCGCGGTGGTCTCGATGGCGATCTCCGCGGTCATCGCGGTCTGCCCCAGGCCGGCCAGCGTCGCCGCCAGGTCCACCATGTGGTCGGGCCCGAGGCGCGGCCCCGCCAACGCCTCCCGCACGGGGCGGCGGCACTCCAGCTCCACGGCGTGGCGCTGACCGTAGGCGAAGCCGATCGTCTCCACATGCGGGTAGCGCTCCAGCGCCCAGGCCAGGCAGGTGGCGGAATCCTGGCCGCCGGAGAACAGCACGAGGGCGCGGTCGTCGGTCATGGGGGACGGCATGGCGCGATCATCGCATGGAAGCCCATCCGGTTTCGAGGGGGCCCTGCCCCTCGTAAGCACGGTCGCGCGGCCCTATGATTCGCCGATGGACCTCGATTTCAGCGAAACCGAAATCCACCGCTACTCGCGCCACATCCTGCTGGCCGAGGTCGGTGGCATAGGCCAGGCAAAGCTCAAGGCGGCGCGTGTCCTGGTGATCGGCGCCGGCGGGCTGGGCTCGCCTTTGGCGCTGTACCTGGCGGCGGCGGGCATCGGCACCATTGGGATCGTCGACGACGACCACGTGGAAATCTCCAACCTGCAGCGCCAGATCGCCCATACCACCGACCGGATCGGTTCCCCGAAGGCGGAATCCGCGGCCCTCGCCGCCCGCGCGATCAACCCGGAGGTCCGCGTCGAGACCCACCAGACGCGGCTTACCCCGGACAACGCCCTGGACCTGATCGGCCGCTACGATGTGATCTGCGACGGCACCGACAATTTCGCGACGCGGTTCCTGGTCGCCGACGCCTGTGTGCTGGCAAAGCGCACGCTGGTCTCGGCCGCCGTGCTGCGGTTCGATGGCCAGCTGTCGGTGTTCAAGCCGCATGAAGGCGGCCCGTGCTACCGCTGCCTCTACCCCGAACCCCCGCCCTCCGGCATCGTGCCAAGCTGCAGCGAAGCCGGCGTACTCGGCGCCGTCACCGGCGTGATGGGCACCTTGCAGGCAACCGAGGTGCTGAAGGAGATCCTGGGCATCGGCGAGACGCTGTCCGGCCGCCTGCTGGTCTGGGACGCGCTGGCAGCCCGGTTCCGAACCGTAAAACTGCGCGCCGACCCCGCCTGTGCCTCCTGCGGACCAAACGCCACGATCCACGACCTGTCCGCCCACACCGAAACCGCCGGTCCCGCCTGTGCCGTCTGAACCCCTCGGCGTCCTGCTGCTATCGGGCGTGCATGACCGCGCGCATTATGCGTTCGTGGTCGCCTCCGGGGCCGCGGCGCTTGGCCGCACGGTCACCGTGTTCGCCACCAATTCCGGCTGCCATGCGCTGTTTTCCGACTGGTTGGGCCTGGCCGATGCCGGCCGTGACGCCCGCATCCGCGCCGTCGGGGTGGCCGGGCTCGACACCCTGCGCGACGCCTGCCTGGAGATGGGGGTACGGCTGATCGCCTGCGAGGCCGGCCTGCGCGGCGAAGGTCTGGACCCCGCACATCTACTGCCACAGGTCGAGATCGCCGGCATTGCGACCTTCCTGTCCGCCGTCGGCGGCGGCCAGATCATCACAATCTGATCTCACACCCGCTTGACCCGATTCGCCGCGAGTTGGCACGCATGCCCCATGCGTTGCATTCCCCTGGTTCGGCTGGGCTGCCTGATCCTGTCGTTCGGGTCGGGAGTTGCGATCGCGCAGGCCCAAACTCTGCAGGTCCCGGCGCAACGGACGGTGGAGACGCCGGCGAAGCCGCCGTCAGCTGCGCCGCGCCAGCCGGTGCAACAGGTCGGGCCGAGCGGAAGGCATCCGCCGGTGGTAGAGCCGCATGGCGCGCCTCATCCGCAGAAGCCTCCGGCGCATCCGCCGAAGCAGGCCGCGAAACCGGCTGTCCCCGCGCCCAAGCCAGTCACGCCATCGGCGGCGGCGGTCGTGACGCCGCCACCGGCGGAAGCAAAACCCGCCGACACCGGCAAGCCGGGCGCCCCCAAGTCCAACGTGCCGCGTTTCGCCGCGCTGCGGTTCGACGAGGTGAACATGCGAGTCGGCCCCGGCCCGCGCTACCCGATCGACTGGGTCTACAAACGGCGTGACCTGCCGGTCCAGATCGAGCGCGAGTTCGACATCTGGCGCCTGATCCGCGATCCGGACGGCACCCGCGGCTGGGTCAGCGAGGCCAGCCTGACCGGCCGGCGCACTTTCATCGTGACCGACGGGGACGCAACGCTGCGGCAGGACGCCTCCGACACATCCAGCGCGGTTGCCATCCTGAAACCCGGCGTGATCGGCCGGATCCGCAGCTGCCAGGCCGGTGCCGACTGGTGCCAGGTGCAGACCGCCGACTACCGCGGCTACCTCAAACGCACCCAGTTCTGGGGCACGCAACCGGGCGAAGCGGTCACGCCGTAAGGCTTCCCCTGGCCGTCGCGGGTGCGCTAACGTCGTATCATGGACAAGGAAGCGCTGCGGTCCCACCACGACCTGGGGGGCATCCCGAAATACATGTGCGAGCCGGTGGACACCGAACCGCACGGGCTGACCGACTTCGACAAGGAGGTCGATGCGCTGCGCCAGATCCTCGGCGCCAAGCAGGTGATGTCGGTCGATGAGCTGCGCCGCGGCATCGAGGCCATCCCCGAGGCGGAGTACCACCGGCTCAGCTATTACCGCCGCTGGATCCGCTCGATCACCGACAACCTGCTGACAAAGGGCGTCATCACCGAGGCGGAACTGCGCGCCGCCCTGGAGGGCGCATGAGTTTCGCCCCCGGCACGCAGGTGCGGGTGAAGGACGACTGGCCAGAGGCCCATCGTCCGGTCCATATCCGCACACCTTATTATGTGCGCGGCCAGGCCGGGACCGTGCTGCGGCATCTGGGCGACTTCCCGAACCCGGAAGACCTCGCCTTCGCCCGCCCGGCCGAACGCCGGCCGCTCTATCATGTGCTGTTCAGCCAGGATGCTGTCTGGCACGAGGATCATCCGGGCGACGAGCTGCTGGTGGAAATCTTCGAACATTGGCTGGAGCCGGCATGAGCACGCTTCTGGAAGCCGACAGCGAAAAGCTGCTTGCCGCCGTCCGTGGCCTGCTGGCGCGGAAGGGCATCGCCTCGCACGCCGAGATCAGCGAGCGCATCGCGATCACCGACCAGGCCAACCCCGGCCAGGGCGCCCGCATGGTGGCCAAGGCCTGGATCGATCCCGCCTACCGGACGCTGATGCTGTCCGACGGCGCCAAGGCCGCCGAGGCGATCGGCATCCCGATGCGCGGCATGCCGCCGTTGGGCGTGCTGGAGAACACACCGGAGCTGCACAACCTGGTCGTCTGCACGCTGTGCAGCTGCTATCCGCGGGCCGTGCTGGGCTACCCGCCGTTCTGGTATAAATCCGCCGCCTACCGCGCGCGAGCGGTGCGCGATCCGCGGGGGATGCTGGCCGAGGAATGGCAGACCGTCATCCCGGCCGAGATCAAGCTGCGGGTGGTCGATTCCACGGCCGATTACCGCTGGATGGTGCTGCCGCAGCGCCCTGCCGGCACCGACGGCTGGGGGGAGACGCAGCTCGCCGCCATCGTCCGGGAAGGCGACATGATCGGTGTGACCATCCCGCGGGCTTAGCGGGTTCGTGGCAACCGCCGATGAGATCGACACACCGACACCGCCTTGCCCCTTCTTCATGGCCGGGCTTATCACCGCGCCGGTGCTGGCACTTATGACCGGGACAAGTCCGGCCATGAAGACAAAACGGGCGGAGCCCAACTCCGGTTGTGCCCTCTCCCGCTCGTCTGCCACGGTTGCCGCGACGCTTTACCAGGACAAGCAGGCATGCCCGTTTCCAGGCGCCCACGCCGGAGCGAGATGAGAACGAGGCAACCGGATCCGCCACCGGGCGCTTCCCAGCCAAATCTCACGACCATCGATGAGCTGAGGCAGACGATTGCCGACCCTGCCCTCGATTTCCCTGCAAAGGTCGCCGTTGCGGGCGTGTGGTGGTTTCAGCAATTGCTCTGGAGGGCCGGGGAACGCTGGGAAAGCGCCAAGGCGTCGCGGAAAGACCGAAGGCAGGCCGCGCTGTTGCTTTGCCTGGCGATGGACGGAGAGCACGGCCAGAACGACGATCTCGCACCGACGATTGCCGGGATGATGCGACCCTATTGCCCGGCAACCACATTCGTGGAGGGCTGGGAGCAGGCAACACGCGTATCGCCCGGAACGGTCCGGACGATGGCGGCCAAAATCCTCAGCCCCGCCACAAGCCGGTGACATTGGCCGTCTCCCGCAACGGATAGCAATGCTCGGTGCGGCTGTCATGCCATCCGGCGCACGGGCTGACCTGTTTTCCACGATCATGGGCCGATGATGCGGCGGCTCACAGATAGCCGAACCGCCGCATCATCGGCCCATGATCGTGCTCGATTCGCGCCTGCTGTGCCGGGGTGAGCACCGTGCGCCAGGTGCCGGCCTGTCCTTTGCCGAAGAATGGGGCGGTGGATTCGGCAACCCGCTCCTTGAAGCCTTTCGCCTGCTCCTGCGCGCGCAGCTCTTCGAACCGGCTGAATTGGACCGCCCGGCTCAATCGTTCCGGAAGGGGATCATCCCCGAGCCAGCGGATTTGGCTGCCGAATGTCGTCTCTGGGGCTTCGAGAAGTGTCTCATAGCGCACGACGCGCACCCGCGGCTCCGGGCGAGCGGTCCAGGACATCACATGCACGGACCAGGAGCTGAGCCGCTCGTGGATCCGAGAGTCGGAGCCGCCTGTCGCCGCGTCGGGGGCGGCCATGAAGGCAATGGTGTCGTCGATCGAACGACCCCGATGGCGGCTGTAGGAGACGGCGACATCGCGCGGGTCGCGCACGATGTAGATCGCTCCCGCCGTCACCTCCGGCGTGATGAGCGGTGCGCCCTCGATCACCAGCCGGGCGTTGTGCGTCTTCACGAACACCAGGGTCGAGTCCAGGGCCATCAGATCGCGATGCACCAGCGGACGCATGCGCTGCACGTCGGCAACCGTGTATTGCGACGGCGGACGCGGGTCATAGCGCTGAAAACGTTCGGCGTTGACGTCAGACGCCGTGAGGTCGGTCAGGCTGTTGATGTCGTAAGGGGCATCGGGCCGGCGGATGTAGTTGTGCAGGAAGGCCCGCATCCACGTGTTGCCGGATTTCGGATAGGACGCGATCCAGACCAGTTTTCCCATGCGCATGCCCCAGGCCCGTCTCCTCGCCGGAGCAGGCCGGGAGGGTAGAGGTCGGGATAGTGCTCTTTTGCCCGGCGGCGGAAAAGCGGAGGACGGCGTGCGTCACGGCGAAGAGGCTGGCCGGCGTGACACTGCTCCGGCGGGCCGACGTCGCAGACCACCCCACGGTTGCGGGGCCGAGAAACTGCCCGGTAGGGTACGGTCTCCATCGCAAGGAGACGATCTTGTTCGGCCAATGGCTTGCGCTGCCCGGCTTGGCGATCCTGCTGACCCTGCTGCTGTTCTACGGCCTGACCGCCCTCGCGATGTACTGTGTGAGCTACGGACGCGGCGGTCGGCCTCGCCTGAGCACGTTCGTGGGCATTGCACCACCGTTCCTGTCCATCCCCACCGTGCTGTTCGGGCTGATGGCCGGATTCCTGGCAAGCGACGTCTGGAACCATGCCCGCGAGGCCGCCCGCGCGGTACTGGACGAGCGCGACGGCGCCCTCGCGATTGAAAGCATCAGCCTGGGGATGCCGGTGAACCACACCGAACTGGACTCGATGGTGCATATCTATGTCCGTGCGGTGTTGAGCGACGAATGGGCCACCGACGACGAGCGCGGTGCGCCCGCCGTCCAGTCGGCGTTGGAAGCCCTGGTGCGGGAGGTCGCCAGCCCGGAAATCGCAAAGGAAGCCGGGACAAGCGTGCAGGGCGCCCTCCTCGCCGCCGTCTCGCGCATTGCATCGGCCCGCACCACCCGCCTGGCACTGGTGACCAACGAGGCCGACGAGGTCAAATGGGCCACCGTCCTCGGCCTTGCTTTCCTGGCCCAGCTCGGGGTCGCGGCAGTCCACCTGGAGCGGCCGCGCGCGCAGATCGGCGCATTGGTGATCTTCACGAGTTGCGCCGTGGTCACGTTGTCGCTGATCGCGGTCTGTGAGCGGCCGTTCGAGGGTTCGTATGAAGTCTCCTCCGCCACCCTGCGGGCGGTGCTGCCGCCCTGAGGCGCAGATTGCCCGAGCCCGCCGGCCTCCTATAGTGGCGATGGGGATCAGGAGAGGCGGATGCATGCAGCATGCAGTGGAAGGCCACGCGGGACATCCGCTCCACTTCCGGAAGAGCGGCCAGTTCCACGCGCTGCCGCTGAACCAGCCTCCCCGGCGGCATGCGGCCATCGGATGACCCAATGCCTCTGACGCTGCGCCGCGCCGAAGCGGGCGACGCGGCACAGGTCCGCGACCTGACCCGCGCCGCCTATGCCCCCTGGGCCACCATGCTCGGCCGCGAGCCGCTGCCAATGCGGGCCGACTACGACCGCGCCGTACAGGAGCATCGGATCGACATGGCCTACGACAACGACACGCTGGTCGGGCTGATCGAACTGGTGGACGAACCGGAGGCGTTGCTGATCGAGAACGTCGCGGTGCGCCCGGACCTGCAAGGCGGCGGCATCGGCACGTTCTTGATGCGCCATGCCGAGGCCGTGGCCCGCGCCATCGGTACGCCGGTGCTGCGGCTCTACACCAACGGTGCCTTCGCGGTGAATATTGTGCTGTATCAGCGACTTGGTTACGCGATCACACGGGAAGAACAGGGTCCTTGGGGCACGGTGGTGCACATGCGCAAGCCGGTGCCGGAGCAGTGACCCCGCATCGGCGGCCATAACGCGGCGTCCATAACGACCGACGAAGAAAGGGGGAGGCCCATGAAAGTCTACGAAGCGATCGCCGAGGCACTGGTGGCCGAAGGCTGCCACGACCTGTTCGGCCTGATGGGTGACGGCAACATGTCTCTCTGGGGCGCGCTCGGACGCCGCTCCGACGTCGCCATCACCTCGGCGCGGCATGAGGCCGCTTCCGTCGCGATGGCCGACGGCTACGCCCGCACCACCGGCAAGGTCGGCGTCGCCATGGTCACCTGCGGACCGGGGCTCACCCAGGTCGGCACCTCGCTGATGATCGCCGCCCGCGGTCGCACGCCGATCGTCGTGGTGGTCGGCGAAATCCCCGCCGGCTCCAAGAACAAGACCCAGTCGATGGACCAGCGCCGCTTCGTGGAGGCGTGCAGCACCCGGTTCCACACCATCACCAGCGCCGACAACATGGCCGAGGAAATCGCCGAGGCGTTCTATGCCGCCCGCGTCCACCGCGGCCCGGTGGTGCTCAACCTGCCGATGGACGTGCAGGAGGAAACCATCGACTGGGAGTTCGATTACCGCCCGTCCACCGGCTTCCTGCCGCCGCGCGTCGAGAGCCCGAACCCCGACCACCTCACGCCGGTGATCGAGAAGCTGATCGCCGCCGAACGCCCGGTGATCATCGCCGGCCGCGGCGCCATGGCGGCCAACGCACGGGAAGAGATTGTCCGGCTGGCCGACCGGATCGGCGCGCTGCTGGCCACCTCGCTGCAGGGCAAGGGGTATTTCGCCGGCAACCAGTGGGACATCGGCATCGCCGGCGCCTTCGCATCCGCCCCAGCCGAGAAGCTGCTGGCCGAGGCCGACTTCGTCCTCGGTGTCGGTGCGGAGCTTGGCTACTACACGACGGAGGGCGGGCTGCTGTTCCCCTCGGCCGAGGTCGCCCGCATCGACATCAAGCCGATGCCGGAGGAGATCGGCGTCATCCCCGGCCTGTATGTCCAGGGGGACGCCCGCCGCACGGTTGCGGTGCTCAATGAGGCGCTGGAGAGCCGCCAGATCCGCCGCGACGGCTTCCGCACTGCCGAGACCATTGCCGTGCTGCAGGCGGCGCCGCACCCACTCGAAGCGCCGTCCGACGGCCTCGACCCGCGCCTGGTGGCGCAGCAGCTTGCCCAGTCGCTACCCAAAGGTGTGCTGGTGACCTGCGGCGCCGGGCACTTCTTCTCCTTCCCGGCGATGTACATGGCGCTGCCGGAGGGGGCGGACATCCTGTTCTCCTACCAGTTCGGCGCGGTCGGCCAGGGCCTGCCGCTGGCGATCGGCACCGGTACCGGCAATCCGGGGCGCCCGCACGTCGCGATCGAAGGGGACGGCAGCATGATGTTCAACCTGCAGGAACTGGAGACCGTCACCCGGCACAAGCTGCAGATGGTGCTGGTGGTATGGAACGACGGCGGCTACGGCGCCGAGGTGCACAAGCTGAAGGTGAAGGGGTTCGATGCCGGATTGGCGCAGTGGACCTCTCCAGATTTCGTGGCGATCGCGCGTGCATTCGGCGGCGACGGGGTGCGATTGGCGAAGGAGAGCGACCTTGGCGCGGCCGTCGCCGAGGGGCTGCGTCGCGGCGGCCTGTTCCTGATAGACGCACGGGTATCGCCCTCCATGGCATCCGACCCGTATGCCAAGGTGCATTACGGGATGGAGAACCGGGCGCCGCTGCTGCGGCCGGTGGCATAGCGGCCGATGCATTTCGAAGGCGAGTTCCGCGTCCCCGGCACGCCGGCCGAGGTCATCCGCCGCTTCGCCGACGTGCCGCGCATGGCACGCTGCATGCCGGGCGCGGTGCTGGAGCCGCAGGCCGAGGACGGCTCCTGGCCAGGCGCGATGGTGGTGGCGTTCGGCCCCAAGAAGATCAGCTTCAAGGGCCGTGCGACCTGCGCATTCGACTTCGAGACCCACACGGGACAGTTGCACGGCCGCGGCACCGCCGACATGCGGGCCGCCCGGATCGGCGTGAAGGTGGCATTCGCGCTGCACGACGACACGGTGGCGCCGGCTCCGACGACAATCGTGAAAATCACCTCCGATGCGGAGCTGGGCGGCGTGCTGGCCGATTTTGCACGCACCGGAGGGGTTGCGGTCGCGAACGCGGTCATGGCGGATTTCGCTCGGCGCGCCCGGAGGAGTTCGCCAAGAGCGTGCCGGCGCCGGACGCCGCTTCGTCTGGAAATACGGCGTTGGGAGCTTCGCCAACATCACAGCCGACTGCACCGGTGCCCTTGCAGGCGCACGGCCTACTATGGGCGGTGGTGAAAGCGCAGTTCGTCCGAATGGCGCGCTGGCTTGGGCTACGGCCGCCGACATCCGAACGACACAGCAGGGAAAGATAGAGCGGGCGAAGCGGTCAGGCCGGTTACAACCTGCGCATCCGCGTCACCCGCGATTGGGTTAAAATATTTTCAATTTCTACCAAGAGCTGCACAAACAGGTTACGGTTATGCTCGAAGTCCGACAAGCATGCAGATTCTGCAACCGTGTGGTTACCTTAATGCCGTCAAGCACATCGTCGTCTTCCGCGGCAAATCATGAGCCTGACCAATGAATGTCCAAGAGCTACAGGCTGAACGCCGGGCGGCATACCTGCCCCCTGTGGTTGACCACCATCCATGTGATCCCACCAAAGGTCAGGCCGCCATCAGCTTGTTCGGCCTGCACCACCGATCCGGCAACGGCCCCAAAAGCGGAAACGTCGCCAAGAAACAGAGAATCGCATCATGAGCCAGACGATCTCCGGGACCTACGCCGGCAACGTCACACTGACGAGCACCCCGGCGACCATCACCGAGACCGGGCGGATCAGCGGCACCTCGGCCCTTGCCTTTGGCCTTGCCGGACCGAGCGGGACGTCCTGGGTGCTGACCAACCAGGGGACGGTCAGCGAAACCGGGTCGGCCAGCGTCGGCATCCGCTTCGACGCCAGCGGTCAGGTCACCAACACCACGGGCGCGGTGGTCTACGGTACCCAGTACGGGGCCTATCTCACGGCCGGCGGTTCGGTGGTGAATACTGGCAGCATCGGATCGTCCCAGGCGGCCAGCACCGGCAGCGGTGTCTTCCTGGCAGACGGCGGGCTGGTCAGCAACCAGTCGGGCGGCACGATCAGCGGCTATTTCGGCGTCGGTGCACTGAACGCCCCCGCCACGGTGGTCAACGCGGGTGTCATCGCCGGCAACGACACGCCCAGCAATGCCTACGGCGTCAATCTGCAAGCGGGCGGGTCGGTCACCAACCAGGCCAGCGGCACGATCATCGGCTACAATCAGGGCGTGCGGATCGTCGGCGCCAGCGGGACGGTGCTCAACCAGGGCACCATTCAGTCGGACAGCAACGGCGGGTCGGCAGGCATCTATATCGGCGCCGGCGGCGCCGTCACCAATGGCGCGTCCGGCGGCACGGCCAGTACGGCCTATATCCACGGTTACGGGGTCGGCGTGCAGTTCGGTGCCGGGGGCGCCGGCACGCTGACCAATTACGGCACCATCAGCGGGCTGCCCGGCCACCAGGCCGTCATCATGGCGACGGGCACCGTCGTCAACGGGCCGAGCGGGGCGACGGGCGCGCTGATACGGGGCGGCGACCAGACGAGCGCCATCCTGATCAGCGGCGCCGGGACAGTGGTCAACTACGGCACCATCCTGGGCACCGAGTTCGTCGGCGACAGCGGCATCTATTTCGGCGTCAGCCTGGGGGGCGCCGGCCGCATCGCCAACCTCGGCACCGGCGCGCTGATCTCGAACTACGTCGCCGTCTATGCGTCGCTGAACGACACCGTGGTCAACGCCGGCACCATCGCGTCGACCTATGGCGGCGGCGCCGGCCTCGCCGCGGTGATCTTCGGCGGCGGCACCAACCGGCTGATCCTCGACCCCGGCGCGGTGTTCGTCGGCGGCGTCAGCGGCAGCGGCCCCGTCACGGTGGCGCCGAGTGGGAACATCCAGGTCCTCGGCACCAACAACGGCATCGGCAGCACCACGCTGGAGCTGGCGTCGGGCGCGTCCGCCGGCACGATCGCCGGCCTCGGCAGCACCATCACCAATTTCGCGTCGCTGGTGTTCGATGCCGGCGCGCGGTGGACGGTCGTCGGCAACGCCCTGGCCAGCGGCCTGGGCACGATGGCGATCAGCGGGTTCACCTTCGGCGACACGATCGACGTGACCGGGTTCCAGGCGGTCAGCCGGACCTTCGCCGGCAATTCGCTGGTACTGACCAACAGTCTCGCCGCGCATGTGACGCTGGCGATCCAGGGAACATTCGTCACCAACAATGTCCGGCTCAGCAGCGACGGCAACGGCGGCACCGATATCGGGCTGGGACTGTTCTATGGGCAGACGATCGACGAGACCGGCACCGTCGCCACGTCGGAAACGGTCAGCAGCGGCCTGATGACGCTGTTCAACGCCGGCAGCACAGCGGTCGGCACGATCACGGTCGGCACCAGCCTCAGCACCGGCGATTTCAGCCTCCGGTCCGACGGCTCCGGCGGCACGGACGTGATCGTGACGTCGGTGTTCGGCACCTACACCAGCGCCGTGACCCTGCTGACCAACCCGACGACCATCACGAGCACCGCTAGGATCAGCGGCACCTCCTCCGGCGCCATCGGCGTCATCGGCCCGACCGGCACGCCCTGGGTCCTGACCAACCTGGGCCAGATCAGCGAGACCGGCACTATCGGCTACGGCATCAGTTTCGCCACCAGTGGCACGATCATCAACGCGTCTTCCGGCACGATCTCGGCCGGTCTATCGACCGGCCATGGCCACTCATACGGGATCCGGCTCGCAGCCGGCGGGTCGGTCACCAACCAGTCCGGCGGCAGCATCGGCGGCTACTCCGGGGTCAATGCCCTCTCGGGCGCGCTCACGCTGGTCAACGCCGGGCTGATCACCGCCAATATGGCCGCGGTGTTCGGCAACGCCATCATCATCACCGCGGGCGGGGGAACCATCACCAACCAATCCGGCGGCACGATCGCCGGCTGCTACGGCATCTACCAGCGCGGCGGCACGCTGACGGTGACGAATGCCGGGCTGATCAATGCCGGCGATTTCGGCGTCGGGGCCGCCGCCGGGACGGTCGTCAACCAGGCCTCCATCATCTCCCTGGGCACCAGGGCGGCCGGCTACGGCGTCGGTCTGCTCGGCGCGGGAACCATCAGCAATCTCGGTTCCACCTCGGTGATCGAGGGCTTCACCGGTGTCCAGGCCTTGTCGAGCGGCACCGTGATCAACGCCGGCACGATCGAGTCCAATCGCGGAACTATCGGTGTGGCGGTGAAGTTCGCGGCCGGCACCAACCGGCTGATCGTCGATCCCGGCGCGGTGTTCATCGGCCAGGTGACCGCCGCCGGCACCAGCACGCTGGAGCTGGCCTCGGGCGCGTCCACCGGCACGCTGACCGGCCTCGGCAGCACGATCACCAATTTCGCCTCGCTGGTGTTCGATACCGGCGCGCAGTGGACGGTGCGGGGCAACGACTCTGCCAGCGGCCTCGGCACCCTGGCGATCGGTGGGTTCACCATCGGCGACACCATCGACCTGACCGGGTTCCAGGCGGTCAGCCGCACGTTTGCGAGCAACGCGCTGGTGCTGACCAGCAGTGGCGGCACGCATGAGACACTGGCGATCCAGGGGTCGTTCGCCACCAATAATCTCCGGATCAGCAGCGACGGCAGCGACGGCACCGATATCGGGGTGCAACTGGCCTATGCGCAGACCCTCGACCAGGCCGGCATCGTCGCGGTGTCGGAAACTGTGTCCGCCGGGGTGATGACGCTGTTCAACGCCGGCAGCACTGCGGTCGGCACGCTCGCCGTCGGCAGCCTGGGCACCGGGGATTTCAGCCTGACCTCGGACGGATCCGGCGGCACCGACGTCATCGTGCACACCGCCGGCGGCGTCTACAGCAGCGGCATCACCCTGTCGGTCAATCCGAGCACGATCGCCGCCGGTGCCACGATCAGCGACACGGCCGCAAGCGGCATCGGGGTCCAGGGCCCGGTCGGGACCAACTGGACGCTGGCCAACCTCGGCATCATCAGCGAGACCGGCGCTGGCAGCATCGGCGTCAGCCTGGCCACCGCCGGCACGGTCAGCAACGGCGCCACCGGGCGGATCGGCGGCGCACAGGACGGCGTGCTGCTCGCCAATGGCGGCCTGGTCAGCGCGCAGGCCGACGGTACGATCAGCGGCATCATCGGCGTCACCATCGCCGGCGGGCTGGGCACGATCATCAACGCCGGCAGCATTGCCGGCAACATCACCTCGGGCGCCGGCATCTCGCTCTCGGCGGGCGGGACGATCACCAACGTCGCGGGCGGCACGATCAGCGGTAGCTACGGGATCGGGGCAGTGGGGGTTGCCGCCACGGTGGTGAACGCCGGCAGCATCGGCGACGGCACCTCTCTGCCCACCGGCGCCGCCATCGCGCTGAAGAAGGGCGGCTCAATCACCAACCAGTCCGGCGGCCAGATCATCGCCGGGCTACAGGGCATCTATTTCGGCGGCGCCGTCGGCACGCTGATCAACGCTGGCACCATCGCCGGCGGCCCGACCACGGGCAACGGCGTGATCGTCGCGTCCGGCGCGGTGGTGACCAACCAATCCGGCGGCCTGATCATCGGCAAATACGGTGTCCACGCCGTTTCCGCCCCCGCCACTGTGGTCAATTACGGCAGCATCGGCGGCAACATGACGATCGCCGCCTCTACGGGCATTGCGCTCGGGGCGGGCGGCGCGGTCACCAACCAGTCGGGCGGCACGATCACCGGGTTGCGGGGCATCACCACCACCGGCGGCGCGGTGGTGAATGCTGGCAGCATCGGCGGCAATACGACCACCGCCACCGGGATGGGTGTCCAGCTGGTCAGCGGCGCGAGCCTCAGCAACGCTTTGGGCGGCACCATCACCGGCTTCGCGGCGGTCTACGCCAAGACCGGTGCAACCACGGTAGTGAACAGCGGCCGTATCGGCGGCAATACCGCCACTGGCAGCGGCGTCCGCCTCACCGCCGGCGGCGCGGTGACCAACCAATCGGCCGGCGTTATCACCGGCTTCGACGGCATCCTGACCGCCGGCGGTGCGACGGTGGAGAATGCCGGCAGCATCGGCGGCACCACCGCGGTGTCCTTTGGGGCCGGCGCGGCCAACCGCCTGGTGGTCGATCCCGGCGCCACATTCACCGGCCAGGTCAACGGCGGCAACACGATCGGCGCCGCCTTCGTCAGCACGATGGAACTCACCTCGGCAGTGTCTGCCGGCACGCTGAGCGGCCTCGGCATCCAGTTCGGCAACTTTGCCCAGACCACGATCGACATCGGAGCGAACTGGACGCTCAGCGGGAGCAACTCGCTGGTCGCCGGCGCGACGCTGACCAATTCTGGCACGCTGACCGACGCCGGCACGCTGTCCAACGCCGGCACGATCCAGTCGAATCAGGGCACCGCGGGCACGGCGGTCGACTTCACCGGCGGCGATGCCAGGCTGATCGACAATCCGGGGGCCGTCTTCATCGGTGCAATCTATGGCGGCGCCGGCGGCAGGGCCGTGCTGGAGCTGGCGTCGGCCGCCAGCGCCGGCACGATCACCGGCCTCGGCACCAGCGTCACGAATTTCACCTCGCTGGCGTTCGACACTGGTGCGCACTGGACGGTCGCCGGAAACGATGCAGCCAACGGCCTCGGCACGATGGCCATCAGTGGCTTCGCGTCCGGCGACACCATCGACCTGACCGGGTTCCAGGCCGTCAGCAAGACGTTCTCGAACAATGTACTGGTGCTGACCGATGGTGGTGGCGGGCACGCCACCCTGGCCATCCAAGGCGGTTTCTCCACCGACAACTTCGTCATCGCCTCCGACGGCACGGGCGGCACCGACATCACTGTCCAGGCGGAGAGCCCGCCGGCGATCAGCGGCGCGGTGGCCGGCCAGACGGCACAAGACAACAACTGGGTCCGGCCGTTCACGGGCGTCACGGTGACCGATCCGGACGTGGGTGCCACCGAGACGGTGACGATCACGCTCACCGCCGACGGGTCGCCGACCGATGCCAACGGCACGCTGTTGGGCCAGGATTTCACCAAGACCGGCACTGGCACC
>JARLIJ010000204.1 GCA_031291795.1 Acetobacteraceae bacterium
AGCAGGCTGCTTTGGCGGACCTGGCTGATGATGTCGAGGTAGGCGAGGGCCGGCTTGACCATCAGCATGTCGGCGCCTTCCGCCTCATCGGCGAGCGACTCGCGCAGGGCTTCCCGGCTGTTCATCGGGTTCATCTGGTAGGTCTTGCGGTCGCCCTGCAGGTCGCAGCCGGACGCGGCGCGGAACGGGCCGTAGAACGCCGAGGCGAACTTGCTCGAATAGGCCATGATCGGCACGCCGGTGAGCCCGGCGCCGTCCAGCGCGGCCCTGATCGCGGCGATCTGGCCGTCCATCATGGCCGAGGGCGCGATGACGTCGGCGCCGGCCTGGGCCGCGATCACCGCCTGGCGGGCGAGGGCCTCGATCGTGTGGTCGTTGTGGACGTCGCCGTCATGGATCGGGCCGCAATGCCCGTGCGTGGTGTATTCGCAAAAGCAAGTGTCTGACATCACCAGCAATTCGGGGGCCGCATCCTTGGCGCGCTTCAGCATCCGCGCGAGCAGGCCGTCTTCCCGCAGGGTGTCGCCGCCGTGGTCGTCCTTGTGGTGGCTGACCCCGAAGGTCATGACGGCCTTGATCCCGGCCGCCGCGATCTCCTTCATCGCGCCGCCGAGCTTGCGTTCGGGGATGCGGAAGATGCCTGGCATGCTTTCGACGGGGGCGAAATCGTCCAGCTCCTCCTCGACAAAGATCGGATAGATCAGGTCGTTGAGGGAGACGGTCGTCTCCTGCACCAGATCGCGCATGGCCTGGGTCGCGCGCAGCCGGCGAAGGCGCGTCAAGGGGAATTGCGGGACCATGGGGCCTCCTTCCAGCACTGCCCAGCGTGTAGACCCCCGGGGCGGCTCGCGCCAGGGGCGAAGGCCGGCATCCGGCCAGATGGCGACGCCCGCCATTTATGCCAGAGCCGAAGGTACCGGCCGTGGCCGTTCGGCGAACCGGCCGAAGCGGAACGGCGTGGGGTCCACCACCGGCGTTTCGCCCGTGACCAGCTGCGCCATCAGCCGCCCGGCGCCCGGCGCGATGCCGAACCCATGGCCGGTGAAGCCGGTCGCGATGAAGAACCCCGGCAGCGTGTCGGTGCCCGAGATCACCGGGATCGCATCCGGCGTGACGTCGATCACGCCGCCCCAGGTCTCGGCCACCTTCATGGCGTTGAACACCGGGAAGGCGGCCGTGATGTTGCGCTGCGCCTCACGCAGGATCGGCCGGTAGGGCGGCGGATCGAGCACGCGCACCCGCTCGAACGGCGACGCCGCGTCCAGTGCCCAGCGCTTCGGCGTCGTCAGCTCGCGGAAGAACGCGCCGCCCAGCCGCAGGCGCAGATTGCCCCATTGCATGCTCAGGGCCGGCAGGAAGTCGGGCATGAAGCGGACTGTGTCGGGGACGATATCGGCGACGTTGGCGCTCCAGCTCGCGACGTTGTAGCCGCCGTCCAGCCGTCGGCGCAGCCCGAAGCCGTCGCCGCTGCAGGAGGTTTCCGGCCCGTCGGGCAGCTTCTCCGTCCGCATCACCGACGACATCACCTTCAACTGTGGCAGGGTCAGGCCGAGCGGTCCGCAGAACAGGCGCGACCAGACGCCGCCGGCGAGGACGACGCTGGCGCAATCGATCCGCCCCCGTTCGGTGACCACGCCGGAAACCCGGCCGCCCGCCGTTTCGACCCCGCGCACCGCGCAACTGGTCAGGACGATGGCGCCCAGCCGCCGCGCGGCGAGCGCGATCGCCGGGCCCGCATGTTGCGGTTCGGCGCGGCCGTCGCTTGCGGTGTAGAGCGCTCCGGCCCAGGTGCCGGCCAGTCCCGGCAGCACGCGCGCCATCTGGTCGCGGGTCAGCAGGTGGCTGTCGATCTGATGCGGCCGCCCGGCCTGTTCCAGCCAGGCCTCCTTCTTGGTCAGGTCGAGCTGGCTCTTGCACAAATAGACGATGCCGCAGCGGCGGAAGCCGGTTTCCGCCTCCACCAGGGTGTTCATCTCGGCCCAGAGCCGCAGTGCCTCGACCGAGAGCGGGATCTCCAGCGGGTCGCGGCCCATCTTGCGGCACCAGCCCCAGTTGCGGCTGGATTGCTCGCCGGCGATCTCGCCCTTCTCGCACAGCACGACTGGCACGCCCTGGCGTGCGAGGAAGAACGCCGTGCATACCCCGATGATGCCGCCACCGACCACGACAACCTGGGTACGGGTGGGCATGGTTTCGTCGGAGGGCACAGGGTCGACGCGCGGGGCCATTCCAGTCTCCGGTGATTCAGCCAGTCAGTGAACCAGGCGGGCCAGCGCCTGCTTGCCTACCATTTATCACAATCGCGAAATCGGCGATGGGGGCGTTCCCTCGGAAACCGGCTGATCGGGGCTTGGGGCGATGCTGCAATTCTGGGGTCGCGTCGCGGAACTCACGGCGGCGTGACCGTCTCGGAAGCGTCCCGGAGTGGCGATGACCGGCCGGTTGTGCCAGTTATCCGTGCCAGACACCGTTTCGATCCGCTCCGCCTTGCACCGTTCACGCTGCGGGACGGCATGATGGGTTCCCGCTGACCGGCAGACCGGGGCCTGGAGGCATCAAGCACGTATGAGCGAACCCGGCGTAAGACGCGGTGCGACGCGGGCGCTCTACGGCCTCGTCGTTGCCTCGGTGCTGCTGCCGCTCCTGGCGTTTGTGGGCGGTGGCTTCCTGGCCTGGCGGGCGGTGGTCGCTGAAGCGCAGCAGGACCTGGGACGCAGCCTGGAAGTGGCGACCGAACAGGCGACCGAGGTGCTCGACACCCAGCTGCTGGTGGCGGACCGGGTCAACGACCTGGTAGGCGATATGCCTGACAACCGGATCGCCGGCGACGAGGCCGCGTTGCGCGATCGCCTTGCGGAGATGGTCCGCCGCTTCCCGCAGGTGACCGGCATCCTCGTGATCGGCGCCGACGGACATGCGCTGGTCTCGACCTTGCGTTTTCCGATCGATCGCGCCATCGCGTTCAACGACCGCGAGTATTTCCTGACCTTGCAGGATCCGACGCGGCCGTTCCAGATCGGTGCCGTCGCCGATGGCCGGCTCACCAACCAGCCGGCGTTCACGGTGGCGCGGCGCAAGGGCAACGACCCGCGGCATTTCGCCGGCGCGATCGTGGTTTCGGTCTCGCCGCACTATTTTGAGACCTTCGACCGGACATTGCTGAACGACAGCCCCGATTACGTGGTGGGCCTGTTCCGCGAGGACGGCGTCAACCTGGCGCACTACCCGGCCATACGGAACGGCGCCCCGGTATGGGGAGGCTATAATCCGCTGTTGGAAGCGATCCGTCGCCAGCCGCTGGGCGGCCTGATCCGCGTTCCGGCGGGGGCCGATTCCACCGACCGCCTGATTGCCTATCGCAGGCTCGATACCTACCCGGTCTATGCCAGCATCGCCCGGCGTTGGGGCTCACTGTGGGCGGCCTGGCGGGTTCTGATGGCCACGCACCTGGTCTATGGGGTGCCGGCGACCGCGGCGCTGGTGTTGCTCGCGCTCGATGCCGCGCGGCGCGCCCGCCACCAGGAAGCCACGCTCGCCGCGTTGGAAGCTGAGGTGCAGCGGCGGGAACTGGCGGAAGATGCCTTGCGCCAAGCCCAGAAGATGGAAGCGGTGGGCCGCCTGACCGGCGGCATTGCACATGATTTCAACAACCACCTGACGGTGATCAGCAGCAACATCGAGCTGCTCAAGCGCCGGCTCACGCCCGACAACCCAACCCTGATCCGGCTGGCCGATGCCGCCATGCAGGGCGTGCAGCGCGCGGCTACGTTGACCCATCGGCTGCTCGCCTTCTCGCGCCAGCAACCGTTGGACCCCGAACCGCTCGATGCCGGGCGGCTGGTCACCGGCATGTCGGACCTGTTGCAGCGCACCCTGGGCGAAGGCGTCACCGTCGAGACCGTGCTGGCCGCCGGGCTATGGCAGACCCGGGTCGATGCCAACCAGCTCGAGAACGCGCTGCTCAACCTGGCGGTGAACGCCCGCGACGCGATGCCGACGGGCGGCAAGCTGACGATCGAGACCGCCAACATCCATCTCGACGACGCCTACGCGGACGCCCATGTCGAGGTGGAGGCCGGACACTATGTGACGGTGGCGATCAGCGACACCGGCGGTGGCATGACCCCCGAGGTTATTGCCCGTGCCTTCGACCCGTTCTTCACCACCAAGCCACTCGGCCAGGGCACCGGCCTCGGCCTCTCGATGGTCTATGGCTTCGTCAAGCAGTCCGGCGGGCACGTGAAAATCTACAGCGAGCTGGGTCGGGGCAGCACCGTGAAGCTCTATCTGCCGCGCTATGTCCGCCAGGAGGAGAGGCAGCCGGCGGCGGCGCGCATGCCCCGTCGTGCCGCCCACGAGACCGGCGAGACGATCCTGGTGGTCGAGGACGACGCAGCCGTCCGGCGGGCTTCGGTCGAGGCGCTGCGCGAGATGGGCTACGTCGTGCTGGAGGCGCCCGACGCGATGGAGGCGTTCCGGCTGATCCTGGACCGCGGCGGCATTGACCTGCTGTTCACCGATGTCGGCCTGCCGGGCGGGGTGAACGGCCGCGCGCTGGCAGATGCCGCGCGCAATGCCGCGATTGGCCTGAAGGTGCTGTTCACCACCGGCTACACCCGCAACGCCATCCTGCATAACGGCACCCTGGATGGCGGCGTGCACTTCCTGGCCAAGCCGTTCAGCCTGGAGCAGCTCGCCAGCAAGATCCGCGAGGCGCTGGATACGTCTACGGCAGAGGATGCCAAACCCATCGGGTCGGCTGGCAAGGGCTAGGCGAGGCCGTTCCCCGCCGTCTCCGCCGATTCCAAGCCGCGACCGACATGTTCGGCGGTTGCGAGGTCCCGGCAGGCTCCCTAGAGTGCGTTCAACCATAAAATCGGGGATGAAGCTCCACCCCTCTCCAGCACCTGGGTGGTGAGCATGGCTCTCAATCGTCGAACGGTTCTCCAGGGCGCGACAGGCCTCGTCGGGCTGGCCTCGCTGCCGCAGCACGCGTTCGGCCAGAGCCGCACCGAAACGCTACGCTATGTCACCGGCAACAACGTCAACACGCTGGACCCAACAGTGCCGGGCACCACCCGCGAGTCCTTCGGCGTCAGCATGAACGTCTACGACCGGCTTTTCACCTTCGGGCGCAAGAAGCTCGGCGACAACTGGGTCTTCGACGCCTCGACCATCCGCGGCGAACTGGCCAAGGGCTATCAGATCAGCCCGGACGGCATGAAAATCACCGTCATGCTCCGCCCTGATGCCACCTGGCATGACGGCTCGCCCGTCACCGCCGAGGACATCAAGTGGTCGCTCGACCGGGCGGTGTCCGCAAAATCTCTGGCGCCGCCGCAGCTTTCCACCGGCTCGCTGACCAGCCCTGACCAGTTCCGCATCGTCGATGCCCACACCATCGAGGTCACGCTGCCGCAACCCGATCGGCTCGGACTTGCCAATCTGTGCGTGCCGTATTGCATCATGATCAACAGCAAGCTCGCGAAGCAGCACGCGACGGCCGACGATCCCTGGGCGCTGGACTGGTTGAAGACCAACAGCGCGGCGAGCGGGGCCTATATCGTCGAGAGCTACAAGCCCGGCGAGAACGTCATCCTGCGCCGCAATGAGGCCTGGAAGGGCGGCGCCGACGGCCAACTGCCGTTTTTCCGGCGGATCATCGTCCAGACCGTGCCGGAACCGGCGACGCGGGCAAACCTGATCGAGAAGGGCGACGCAGACCTGTCGATCGACCTCGCCGCCAGCGATATCCCGACGATGGAGAAGTCGGCGAAGGCCAAGGTGGTCTCGGTACCGCAGACCAACGGCTTCACCCATATCACCATGAACACGCAGAAGGCGCCATTCGACAACGTGAAGGTGCGCCAGGCGGTGGCCGCCGCGCTGCCGTATGAGGATATGTTCAAGGCTGCGCTGTTCGGTCGCGGCAAACGGCTGTACGGCGCGGAGTGGACCGTCCCGCCGGACAGCAGCTTCCCGCAGCCGATCCCGCTGAAGACCGATCCGGCGCGGGCGAAACAGTTGCTGGCCGAGGCCGGCATGCCGAACGGCTTCAAGACCGCGTTCGCCTTCAGCACCGGCCAGGCTGCCACCGCCGAACCGATCGCCGCCCTGCTCAAGGAGGCGCTCGGGAAAGTCGGCATCGACGTGGAGATCCAGAAGAAGCCGGATGCCGAGTTCAACACGATGGAGTCGGACAAGACGCTGGCGTTCTACACCGACGGAGCCACCGCGTGGCTGCCGTACACCGACTACTATTTCCGGCTCTACTTCACCCGCGACCAGCGCTGGAATTTCGCCAGCTGGAAGAGCACGGACATCGAGCAGCTTTCCGCCGCCGCCCGGTTCGAGCTTGACGCGGCGAAATACGACGACGAGTGCAAGAAGATGATCGAGGTGTTCACCGCCGGCGTCCCCTTGGTCATGCTGTGGCAGCCGAACCACGACGCGGTGATGGCGCGGAACATCGACGGCTACACCTACCAGTTCTACCGCCAGGCGGATTTCCGCGACCTCAAGCGGGTCTAGCCCCCTGGAGACCATACAACCCGGTCCCGGCATGAACACGCTTGCCGCGATCGCCCAGCGGGTTGGGCGGCGCTTGCTCTCGTCCATCCCGGCCTTGCTGGGCGTGGTCGTGATTACGTTTGTCCTGATGCGCGTCCTGCCCGGCGATCCGGCGGTGTTCTTCGCCTCCGGCCCCAGCGCCGGACAGGCCGAGATCGACGAGCTGCGCCACAAGATGGGCCTTGACCAGCCGATCCCGGTGCAGCTCGTCCGCTACCTGGCCGATGTCGCGACCGGCAATCTGGGGCGCTCGCTCACCACCGGCCAGCCGGTCTCGGCCGACATGCGCCAACGCCTGCCTGCCTCGCTGGAGCTGACGTTCACCGCCCTCATCATCGCGCTCGTCCTGTCCATTCCCCTGGGCGTGGCGGCTGCGCTGCGCCCGGGATCGCTGATCGACCACGCCGTGCGCATGCTGTGTACGTTGGGGGTCTGCGTGCCGACCTTCGTGTCCGGGCTGCTGCTGATCTACGTGTTCTACTACCTGCTGGGCTGGGCGCCGGACCCGACCGCGCGGATCGACATCTTCGCGGCCAGTCCGCCCGACCTGACCGGATTCTACCTGCTCGACTTCGCCCTGACCGGCGACTGGGACGGCTGGTGGGCGGCGTTCACCCAGCTGCTGCTGCCGGCATTCACCATGGCGCTGTTCGTGCTGGCGCCGCTCGCCCGCATGACCCGCGCCTCCATGCTGGCCGTCCTGGGGAGTGACTTCATCCGCACCGCCAATTCCATGGGTCTGCCGCGCCGGCGCATCGTGGTGGCCTACGCCCTGCGCAACGCGCTGCTGCCGGTGCTGACCATCACCGGCATCGTGTTCTCCACCATGCTGGGTGCCAACGTGCTGGTGGAGAAGGTGTTTTCCTGGCCTGGCGTGGCGTCCTACGCGCTCGACGCGCTGCTGGCGTCCGACTACGCGCCGGTGCAGGCCTTCGTGCTGCTGATGGCGATGATTTTTGTCCTCGTGAACGTGGTGATCGACGTGCTGTACGGCATCGCCGACCCGCGGGTGTCGGTCGAATGAACGCCGCGG
>JARLIJ010000205.1 GCA_031291795.1 Acetobacteraceae bacterium
ACGCCGAGGGCCAGCGCCGCTACGTCGAGTCGCTGTCGGCCTATGCGCGCCAGTTCCTGGAGCTGATGGGCAAGCCGGACGTCGATGCGATCGACGGCCTGTCCCCGGCGATCTCCATCGAGCAGAAGACCACCTCGAAGAACCCCCGCTCCACCGTCGGCACGGTGACCGAGATCCACGACTACATGCGCCTGCTCTGGGCGCGCGTCGGCGTGCCCTATTCGCCCGCCACCGGCCTGCCGATCGAAGCCCAGACCGTGTCGCAGATGGTCGACCGGGTGATGGCGATGAAGGAGGGCACGCGCCTGCTGCTGCTCGCTCCCGTGGTCCGCGACCGCAAGGGCGAGTACCGCAAGGAGCTGGCGGAACTGCAGCGCCGCGGCTTCACCCGCGTGAAGGTCGACGGCACGCTGTACGAGATCGGTGAGGTTCCGTCGCTCAACCGCAAGACCAAGCATGAGATCGAGGCCGTGGTCGACCGCGTCGTGGTCCGCGACGGCATCGCCCCCCGCCTGGCCGACAGCTTCGAGACCGCGTTGGCCATGTCCGACGGCGTGGTCTACGCCGAAAACGCCGATGCCAAAGGGGAGGAGCCCGGCGCCCGCACGGTGTTCTCCTCACGCTTCGCCTGCCCGGTCTCCGGCTTTACCATCGAGGAGATCGAGCCGCGGCTGTTCAGCTTCAATTCCCCGCACGGCGCCTGCCCGGCCTGCGACGGCCTTGGCGTGGAAAACTTCTTCGACCCGCAGCTGGTCGTGCCGGACGAACGGGTTGCGCTGGGCGAAGGCGCGATCGCCCCGTGGAACGGCGCGCAAAGCCCGTACTACGACCAGACCTTGCAGAGCCTGGCGAAGCATTTCCGCGTCCCCCCGAAAACCGCCTGGCATGACGTGCCGCAGGCGGTGCGCGATGCCGTGCTGTTCGGCACCGACGAGCCGGTCGCGTTCACCTACAAGGACGGCGTGCGCTCCTACACCGTCACCAAGGCGTTCGAGGGCGTGCTGAAGAACCTGCAGCGCCGCTACCAGGAAACCGACAGCGTCTGGGTGCGCGAGGAACTCACCCGCTACCAGGCCGAGAAACCCTGCGCGGTCTGCGCCGGTGCCCGCCTGAAGCCCGAGGCGCTGGCCGTCCGCGTCGCCAACAAGCACATCGCCGAAGCCTCCGAGCTGTCGATCCGCAATGCACTGGGATGGTTTCAGGAGGTACTGCCGACCCTGACCCCGCAGCGTGCGGAAATCGCCAGGCGTATCCTGCGGGAAATCGTCGACCGCCTGCAGTTCCTGGTGGATGTCGGGCTGGATTACCTCACGCTCGCCCGCGGCTCCGCCACGCTGTCGGGCGGCGAGTCGCAGCGTATCCGGCTGGCCAGCCAGATCGGCTCCGGCCTGACCGGCGTGCTGTACGTGCTCGACGAGCCCTCCATCGGGCTGCATCAGCGCGACAACGAACGGCTGTTGGTCACGTTGCGGCGGCTGCGCGACCTCGGCAATACCGTTCTTGTTGTGGAACATGATGAGGACGCCATCCGCGCCGCCGACCACCTGATCGACATGGGTCCGGCGGCCGGCATCAACGGCGGGCACGTCGTCGCACAGGGCACGCCGGCCGAGGTCGCGGCAAACCCCAGGTCCCTGACAGGCGATTACCTGTCCGGCCGGCGCCGGATCGAAGTGCCGCCGCTGCGCCGCCCGATGCAGAAGGACCGCGAGGTGCGGGTGATCGGCGCACGCGGCAACAACCTGAAGCGTATCGACGCCGCCTTTCCGCTCGGCACCTTCACCTGCGTCACCGGCGTGTCCGGCGGCGGCAAGTCCACGCTGGTGATCGACACGCTCTACAAGGCCGCCGCGCGCAAGCTGATGGGTTCCGGCCAGGTGCCCAGCGCGCATGACCGCATCGAGGGGCTGGACCAGCTCGACAAGATCATCGACATCGACCAGTCGCCGATCGGCCGCACGCCGCGCTCCAACCCCGCCACCTACACCGACCTGTTCGCCCCGATCCGCGACTGGTTCGCCGAACTGCCGGACAGTCGCGCACGCGGCTACAAGCCCGGCCGGTTCAGCTTCAACGTGAAGGGCGGGCGGTGCGAGGCCTGCCAGGGCGACGGCGTGCTGAAGATCGAGATGCACTTCCTGCCCGACGTCTACGTCACCTGCGACACCTGCAAGGGCCGCCGCTACAATCGTGAAACGCTGGAGATCAAGTTCCGCGACAAGTCGCTCGCCGAGGTCCTGGCCCTGACGGTCGATGAAGCGGTGCCGTATTTCAGCGCCCAGACCCGCATCCACGACCGCCTGAAGATCCTCCAGCAGGTCGGCCTCGGCTACATCGCGCTCGGGCAGCAGGCCACCACGCTGTCCGGCGGCGAGGCGCAACGGATAAAACTCTCGAAGGAACTCGCGCGACGGGCGACCGGGCGCACGCTCTACATCCTCGACGAGCCCACCACCGGCCTGCATTTCGAGGACGTGCGCAAGCTGCTGGAAGTGCTGCACGCGCTGGTCGACCAGGGCAACACCGTCGTGGTGATCGAGCACAACCTGGAGGTGATCAAGACCGCCGACTGGATCCTCGACCTGGGGCCGGAGGGCGGCGACGGCGGCGGGCGCATCGTGGCGGAGGGCACACCTGAGGCGATCGCCGCGAACCCGGAGAGCTACACGGGCCGATTCCTGGCCCCCCTGCTGGAACGCGCGGTGCCGCCGAAGAAGCTGCGGAAACGGGCGTAATCCAGCGCGTCCTCGCCAAACTGCGGACGACTGCAGGGGAGACGGAACGGCCCGAACACGTCCGCGTTATGACACCGGGGGGTTACCCGGGTTGCATTGACACACTGCCCCCCGGTCGCGCTTCGCTGTAGACATCCGACGAGCCCAAGATCGAGGCGCCGCGCACCCTCGCCTCACCCGACTGGAAACCGACGCCACATGACTACCATGAGCCATCCCGAAGCCGACGCAGCAGGCGCCGACGCATCATGAGTAGGTACATCGTCGCGCGCGCCAACGCCCTGATGCTGGGCGTGCTGGTCGCCCTGCTGCTGATGGTGGGCGGCATCACCTGGGACCGCTTCAACGCCGCCAGCACCGCGCGCATGTGGTCGGAGCACACCCAGGAAGTCCTCGGCACCCTCAAGGACCTCAACCTCGTCGTCCGCCAGGCCGAAACCGGACAGCGTGGCTTCCTGCTGACCGGTGACGAGAACTACCTCGCCCCCTACCAGGCCGCGATCGGGCGTGTGAGCTTCCTGCAGGGCGAGCTCCAGCGCCTCACCGCCGACAACCCGACCCAGCAGGAGCGGCTGCGCACCCTCTCCCCCGTCCTGCAGCGCAAGCTGGAGGAGCTGGCGCAGACCATCCAGCTCCGCCGCACCGCTGGCTTCGATGCCGCGATGGCGACCGTGCGCACCGACGCCGGCCGCGATTTCATGCAACAGATCGAGGCCACGATCGACACGATGACAGCCGAGGAGCAGGGCCTCCTCAAGCAGCGGCTGGACGACGCCGACACCCGCAGCGCCTGGGTCCGCGGCCTGGTGGCAAGCGGCATCGCCATCGCGGTGTTCGGCATGCTGTGGGCGGCGCGGATGCTCAACCAGGCCTGGGCGCGCTCCTATTCCGCGGAAGCGGAGCAGCGCGTCGTGGCGCAGCAATTGCGCGTGTCGCTCGACAGCCTCAGCCAGGGCGTCGCGGTGTTCAGCCCGGCACGGGACCTGATGAACTGGAACGAATGCTTCCAGGAGCTGCTCGATCTGCCCAAGGCGATGGTCCGCCGCGGCACGCCGTACGCCGCCTTCGCCGAACAGACCGCGGTGGGCGACATGCCGTTCCTGGAAACCGAGGACGAGATCCGCCACGGCCCGTCCCAGCCGCACGAGCCGGTGACCTATGAGCGCACCCGCGCCGACGGGCGGCTGCTGGAGGTGCGTCGCACGCCGACCCCCGATGGCGGGTTCGTGCTGACGCTCAGCGACATGACCAAGCGCGCGCAGGCCGAGGGCGTGCTGCGCGAAGCCCAGAAGATGCAGGCCATCGGCCAACTCACCGGCGGCATCGCGCACGACTTCAACAACCTGCTGACGGTGATCCTGGGCAACCTGGAATTCGCCCGGATGAAGCTGGACGCCACCAACCCGGTCTACGTCCGGATCGAGCGCGCCGCCTGGGCAGCCCAGCGCGGCGCCACGCTGACCGCCCAGTTGCTGGCCTTCGCGCGCCGCCAGCCGCTGGCGCCGGCGCCGATCGCCCTGACCGAGACGGTGCCCGATCTGATCCCGCTGCTCCGCCGCACCCTCGGCGAGCACATCGACGTCCGCTACGTCGAGACGGCCGGGCTGTGGCCGGCGATGGCCGACGCGGCGCAGCTGGAAAGCGCGCTGTTGAACCTGGCGCTGAACGCCCGCGACGCAATGCCGGGCGGCGGCCGCCTGACCATCGAGCTGGGCAATCGCGTGCTGGATGAGGAATACGCCCGCAGCCACATCGAGGTGACCCCCGGCGACTACGCCATGCTGGCGGTGTCCGACACCGGCCACGGCATGACGCCCGACGTGCTTGCCCGCGTGTTCGAGCCGTTCTTCACCACCAAGCCGGACGGCAAGGGCACTGGCCTTGGGCTGGCGATGGTGTTCGGCTTCGTCAAGCAGTCCGGCGGGCACGTGAACATCTACTCCGAACCCGGCGAGGGCACGACCGTGCGGATCTACCTGCCGCGCGCGGTCAACGCGACGGTCGCGGCCCCGCAGCGGTCCGGCGCGCCGATCACCCTGCCGCGCGGCACCGCCACCGTGCTGGTGGTGGAAGACGAGGCCGCGGTGCGCGAGATCGCCTGCGCGATCCTGGGCGACCTGGGCTACCACGTGCTGGAGGCCACCGACGGAGAGGACGCATTGCGCGTGTTCGGCGCGCATGCCGCCGCCATCGACCTGCTGCTGACCGACGTCGTGCTGCCCGGCAAGGTGCGCGGACGGGAGCTGTCGGAGCGGATTCTGGCGGTACGGCCGGCCGTGCGGGTGCTGTTCATGTCGGGCTATACCGAGAATTCCATCGTGCACCACGGGCGACTGGACGACGGCGTGCAGCTCATCGGCAAGCCGTTCAAGCGCGAGCAGCTTGCGCGCAAGGTGGCCGAGGTGCTGGCAATGCCCTGGCCGAGCGCCGGCGAACCGGCGGAACGCACGGACGACGACACCAACCTGATCGAACTCAAACCGCGTCACGGCGGATGAGGCAAAGGGGGAGCGGTTGCGGGCGACGACCGGGACCGGCAGATTTGAATTCGCCGCTGCACACGCCGCTGTTCACGCCAGCGTGATAGACCCGGGTGCAGGTGTATGTTAAATCACTGTGGATATTAACCAGTCATTAATCACGACATTGCACGCTTGTGCATGCCCACACCGAGTCGTTGGCGGCTCGACCATTATGGGAGCAGGTGGCATGAATGAAATTTCAACGTGGGTTCGGCGTCCCGGGAAAATCCCGGCCCCGCTGCTGCGCCGGAGTGGACTGACAGAGACCGATATCGCACGGGCCCAGCGGGCGTTGGCGACGCTGGGTGGTGGCTGGGTGCTCGACCGGCATGAGGATTACGAACGGGTCGTCAGCCTGGTCATCACGGCCATTGACGAGCATGACGACACCCCCACCTTCGCGCTCCATCTCGAGCAAGGTGCGATCCGCGCCGGCCTGGTCCTGCACGACCATTACATCTCGCTCGGGCGGCACGCCCGGGTTGAGGACGCGATACGTGCCATGGGCGCCGTGCTGCGTGGGGAACGACCTCTCGCCGCCTGACAAGCCGACCCGACGGTTGCCGCCCGGCCCTGCGTCCCTCAGACTGACCGAGTCAGTTTTTGGGAGGGGAAGCAATGGACGTCCGTCTTGACGGCCGCACGGCGATCATCACCGGCGCCAGCAAAGGCCTGGGCCTTGCCATGGCGAAGGAATTTGCAGCCTCCGGCGCCGATGTGGCGATCCTGGCGCGCGATCCCGCTGCTCTGGAAACGGCCAAGGCCGAGGCCTCGCACGGCGCCTCCGGTCGTGTCGCCGTGTTCAGTTGCGACGTGTCGCAGGCTGCTGCCATCCAGCAGACATTCGATGCGGTGATCGCGACCTTCGGCAAGGTCGATATCCTGATCAACAATGCCGGCATCTCGCGCGCGATGCCGTCGGAGCAGATCACCGACGAACTCTGGCAGGAGGACCTCGACCTCAAGCTGTTCGCCGCGATCCGGCTGAGCCGGCTGGTATGGCCGGGGATGAAGCAGCGCAAATGGGGTCGCATCATCAATGTGCTGAACACCGGGGCAAAGGCGCCGCGGGCGAACGGGGCGCCGACCGCGGTGTCCCGCGCAGCCGGGATGGCGCTGATGAAGGTGCTCGCCGGCGAGGGTGCGCCGCACGGGATCCTGGTGAACGGGATGCTGGTCGGGCTGATCGACTCGGACCAGCACCGGCGCCGCTATCAGCGGGAAGGCTCGAACGTGTCGTACGACGAGTTCGCCGCGAAGCTGGCCGCAAACGTGCCGTTGGGGCGGATCGGCAAAGCCGAGGAATTCGCGGCGATGGCCTGCTTCCTGTGCTCCGACCGAGCGGGATTCACGACCGGGACCGCGATCAACATGGATGGCGGGGCGTCCCCGGTGGTGTGACCGGGCGCGACCGGTCGGGCTGCACCGGCTGGCGAGGGCCAGTCGGGGCGTCCTGCCGGCGGGTGGCACAAAAGAAGAATCCAACACAGATTAAGACGGATTAATACCAACCGCCGAAGACACCGACTCTCCTGCCTTCGTCATGGCCGGCCCCTGTGCCGGCCATCTGTCTCGGCAGA
>JARLIJ010000206.1 GCA_031291795.1 Acetobacteraceae bacterium
TCCGGGTCGATATCCCAGGCCCGCGTGCCCTCGTAGCTGCGGACGTGGAATGTCAGGCCTTTGCGGATCGCCCAGATGTTCACCTGGAAGTGCAGCGGGATGATCGGCACCTGCGGCATCGCCATTTCCGTCGCCTGCCTGAAGAGCGTCTCGCGCGCATCGGCATCCACCGTCGCCAGGGACTGCTCCACCAGCGCATCGACCTTCGGGTCGCCGAAATGCGTCGGATCGAGGATCGCGCCCCGCCCCTTGCCCGGATTTGACGAGGCGATCAGCTGCACCAGGTTGCTGCTCGCCTCCCCGGTGTCGCTCGCCCAGCCTGCAAGCCGGATGGAGAACTCGAACCGGGTCGCGCGGCTGAAATACGCCGCCGCCGGCATGGTATCGACCTGGGTCTTCACCCCGATGCGCGTCCACATCTGTGCCACCGCCTCGACCAGCTTGCTGTCGTTGACGTAGCGGTCGTTCGGGCCGTGCAGCGTGATGCCGAAGCCGTCGGGATAGCCCGCCTCGGCCAGCAGCTTCTTCGCCGTCGCGGGGTCGTACGGATCCGGCTTGATCGCCGCATCATAGCCGCTCGCGCCTTCCGGCATGACCTGTCCGGTCGGCGCGGAGAACCCGTCCATCACCCGGTCGCGGATCGCATCGCGGTTGATCGCCAGCGACAGCGCGTGGCGCACCCGCACGTCCTGCAGCGGGTTCTTGTCGAGTTTCTTGCCGGCGGTGTCGGTGACCCAAGGTGTCTCGGCCCGCCCAATATCGGGCTGGATATAGATCAGCCGCTGCCCTGGCTGAGAAATGACTGTCAGCTTGGGATTGCTGCGCAGGCCCGCCACGTCGCGCGGCGGCACCTGGTCGATCACGTCGACATCGCCCGCCTGCAGCGCCGCATCGCGCGCGGCGTCGTTCGGGATGACGCGGTAGTTCACCGTGTCCCAGGCCAGCTTCGGCCCCCACCATGTGCGATTGCGCTCGAACACGGCATGGTCGCCCACCACGAAGGTCGTGACGCGGTACGGACCGGTGCCGATCGCGGCCTTCATGGTATTGTAGTCGCCGGTCCCGGCGCCTTCCCCGTTCTTGCGCGACACGATCTTGGGCGAGGCCATCAGATACGGCATCAGTGCCACCGGTGCGGCGGAGTGGAAGCGCAGTGTGTGGGCGTCGACCACCTCGATCTGCTGGATCGGCTTGACCGCGAAGTTGAAGCTCGACGGGCTGTTCAGGATGGTCGGGATGCGCGCGAAGCTGAACACCACGTCGTCGGCGGTGAACGGCGTGCCGTCGCTGAACGTGACGCCATCCCGCAGCTTGAACTCCCAGGTCGTCGGATCGACCGCGGTCCACGACACCGCCAGCCCCGGCGACGGCTTGAACTGGGGGTCGGCGCGCACCAGCGGCTCGAACACGTAATCGGTCATCGCGTTGTTGGGATTGAGGTTGTGGTAGTGCGGGTCCATCGAGGTGAACGCGCCGCCCACCGCCACATTCAGCGTCCGCTGTGCCAGAGCGGGCACCGCGGCCAGACCAAGAAAAGCGGGCACCGCGGCCAGACAGAGACAAGCGGGCATGGCAGCCAGGCGGAGGCAGGTGGCGAACAGGGTGGTCCGGGTGCGCATGGTGCGACTCCTAGGGACAGCAGCGTCGCACCCTACTGCCGGGGCGGCGTGCCGCCCAGCCGCTTTCATTGCAGATCGAGCACCCAGTTTTCGCCGACCATCGGCGGCCCGAAATCGGCATGCGGCGTGCTCTCGACCAGCCGGAAGCCGCACGCGGCGTAGATCGCGCGGGCCGCCACCAGGATATCGTTGGTCCACAGCACCAGTTGGCGGTAGCCAGCCGCCCGCGCCTCCGCGACGCAGGCCTGGGTCAGGGCGCGCCCGATGCCCAGGCCGCGGGCTGCCGGTTCCACCAGCAGCAGCCGCAGCTTGCCCACGGTGTCGGACTGGCGGACCAGGAACACCGACCCCAGGCGCACGCCACCGCGCTCGGCGATCCAGCAGCGTTCGCGCCCCGGGTCGTGGGTGGCGAGGAAGTCGCCGGCGACCTGCGCCACCAATGCCTCAAACCGGCCGTCGAAGCCGTATTCGGCGGCGTAGAGCGCGCCGTGGCGCTCGACCACCCAGCCGATATCGCCTGGCACCGGCGCGCGCAGTGTCCAGGGCGTCGGGGCCCGCTTGCCCAGCAGGCTCTCGATCCGGTCCATGCAGCCGGTGAGTTCGGCTTGCGCGGGGGCGGGCAGGGGGGCAAGCAGCATCGCTATATCGGCCCGCGAGCGCGCATCCAGAGGGGCGAACGCCGCGCGCCCCGCCTCGGTCAGCGTCAGCACGCTCTGCCGGCGGTCGGCGGGCGAGGGCGTGCGGGTCAGCAACCCCTCCTGCTCGAAACGCTGCAGGATCCGGCTCAGATAGCCCGCGTCGAGGTCCAGTTCGCCCGCGATGGCAGACGCCGAGGGTGCCCGGCGATTGGCGAGTTCATACAGCACGCGCGCTTCGGTCAGCGAGAATCGGCTTTGCAGCAGCCCCTCCTGCAGGGCGCCGATACGGCTTGTGTAGAACCGGCTGAACCGGCGGACGGCGGCGATGGCGAGGTCCTGGTTGGGCTGCATGGCTGGATTTTGACCAGGAAAGTTGACTGGGTCAAGTATATTGGATTGGTCTGTGCCGACCCGCATCAATCGCTTGTGATGGCGATCATTGCAAAGAAACCGTAATGATTCCCCAATTTCCGATGAAATTACATAGCGCCGAACACAAGTAACAGCCTCACTAGTATTTATTATCGCTAGTTTACGGGCCAAGGAGTAAAATATATGTCAAATCAATACTTCGTACGTTTCGGGTTGCCGACGCTGGCGGCGTTTGCCGTCCTCGCCTCTGTGGGGACCGCCTCGGCGCAGACTTCGACCGTGATCATCGCGCCCAGCGCGCCGCCGGCGCCGCGGATCGAGACCATGCCGCCGCCGTCGGCCGGCAGTCAGGTCATGTCCTGGCAGGCTGGCCATTGGGCATGGACCGGTGCGGCGTGGAGCTGGGAAGAGGGCCATTATGTGCAGGCCCCGCAGCCCGCAGCGGTGTGGGAGCCGGGCCATTGGGAACAGCAGCCGACCGGCGGCTACGTGTGGGTTGACGGCCGCTGGCGGGGTTGAGGCGATGCGCAGCGGCGTGACCGCAGGCTTGGCGATGTCAGGCCTGCTGGGGCTGGCGGCGTGTGGCGGTTCTCCGCCGCCGCCGCAGACGACGCAGATCATTGTGCAGCAGCCGCAGGCCATGAGTGCGGTGGAGACGGCGCCGATGCCGCCCCCACCGCCGCAGTCGGAGTTGGTGCCGCCACCGCCGCCGGGGCCGCCCGCGGTGTGGCAGCCGGGCCATTGGCGCTTCACCGGCGCGGGCGGGTCGCCATGGATGTGGCAGGCCGGCCA
>JARLIJ010000207.1 GCA_031291795.1 Acetobacteraceae bacterium
GGGACGCTCGATCGTGCGCAATCCCAAGGTCTTCCTGTTCGACGAGCCGCTGTCGAACCTGGACGCCAAGCTGCGCGTGCAGATGCGCACCGAGATCAAGAAGGTGCACCAGACGGTGCGCACCACGACCGTCTACGTGACGCACGACCAGATCGAGGCGATGACGCTGGCCGACCGCGTGGTGGTGATGAACCACGGCGTGATCGAGCAGGTGGGCGCGCCGCAGGAGCTGTACCATCACCCGACCACGCGGTTTGTCGCCGGCTTCATTGGTTCGCCGGCGATGAATTTCCTGCCCTGCCGGGTGCAGGACGGCGTCGGCGGCGGCTTGGCCGTGCGGGTGACCGACAAGATCGTGCTGCCGATCCCGGCGTCGCGCGTCGACCGCTACGGCAAGTACAAGGGGCGCGAGATGATGCTGGGGCTGCGGCCGGAGCATCTGTTCGAGTACCACGAGCAGGGCAAGCCGAACTGGACCCGGGTGGACCTGCCGGTCGATGTGGTCGAGCCGATGGGCATGGAGACGATGGTCCATTTCTTCATCGACGGCGCCGCGGTCTGTGCCCGGGTCGATCCCTCTGCGCATGCCGAACCGGGCGAGATGCTGCCGCTGACGGCGGACCTCAACCAGATGCACCTGATCGAGGCCGATTCTGGGAGAGTCGTTTAGGGGGCTTTTGGGGGGCTGGACGGTCTGGTCTGGGAGGAAGGGCCGTAGCGTCTGTGCCGTTCCCAGCGGCTTTGGTTCAACACAGAGCTTGAAGGCGAGCCACAGAGCTCACAGAGGGAAGGATTTATTGTATTCCGCCTTCTCTGCGGCCTTTGTGGCTCGCCTTCAGGCTCCGTGTTGAACCAAAGCGGCCGCGGACAGCACAGACGCTGCGTCGTGGGACGGCTCTCTGCCCAGGCCCTCCCTGGCTGACCGCGGACACACCGGTGACGACGATCGCCATCGACACCTGAGTTACGACAATCCGGCCGCGTTCACCGCCCCATGTCCAGGCGGCTGCTGGGAGCCTCGCCGCGCCACTGCCTGAAGCACAACGGCCGAGCCCCCGCCATGGCGGCGCGCGGATAGCCAGCGTCGCGTGACGGGTCTATGTCACTGGTAGCACTCACACATCGGGCTCTGAACGCGCATGACCTACCAGATCACAACCGTGCCGGTAGACGTCCTTCAAGGCTTCGTCGCCGACATCTTCACCGCCGCCGGCTGCGCCCGGGCGGAGGGCGCGCAGGTCGCCCAGCACCTGCTGTCGGCCAACCTCACCGGCCATGACAGCCATGGGGTCATCCGAACCCCCCGCTACGTCCAGTGGATGCAGGAGGGCAAGGTCCGCGCCGGCCAGACCCTGACCATCGTCACCGAGACCCCGACCCACGCCATCGTCGACGGCAATTACGGCCTGGGCCAGACGATCGGCCCGCTGGCGGTCGATTTCGGCATCGCCAAGGCGAAGGCGGCCGGCCTGTCCGTCATCGGCCTGCGCCACTCCGGCCATGTCGGACGGATCGGCGACTGGGGCGAGCGGGCGGCCGTTGAGGGCTTGATATCGCTGCATTTTGTCAACGTGCAGGGCGGCGAGCTGGTGGCGCCCTATGGTGGCGTCGACCGCCGCTTCTCCACCAATCCGGTCTGCATCGGCGTGCCCACGCAGCAGGGGCCGATCATCCTGGACTTCGCGACCTCGGTGGTGGCCGAGGGCAAGGTCCTGGTCGCCTCCAACGGCGGCAAGCCGGTCCCGTTCGGGGCGCTGATCGAGCCGGACGGCACGCTGACCGCCGATCCAAGGACGCTTTATGGGGAGATCGAGGGCACCCATGTCCGCGATTCCTCCCAGGGCGCCGGGGCGCTGCGGGCCTTCGGGGAGCACAAGGGCTCCGGCCTGGCCTTCATGTGCGAGCTGCTGGCCGGCTGCCTGACCGGGGGCGGCACCTCCGGCCCGATTCCCGGCGGCAAGCGCGGCCGGATCGCCAATGGGATGCTGTCGATCTACCTCTCGCCGGGCAGTTTCGGCACCACGGGGTTCGAGCAGGCGGCCCGCGACTATGCCAACTACGTCAAGGCGTCCCGCCCGGCCGAACAGGGCGTCGAGGTGCTGATCCCCGGCGAGCCGGAAACGCGCAACCGAGCGGAGCGGCTGGCCAAGGGCATCCCGCTGCAGGCGGAGACGTGGGCGGCGATCTGTGCGACCGCGCAAGGACTGGGCCTGACGCCGCCGGCGGTGCCGACGCCGAACGCCTGACCCGCCGCGGGGCGGTCCCGGTCCGGAAAAATGTCATAACCGGATCGGATCTGGAGCCGGGCTGACACAAAAAGGGCATGAAATGGGGCACGAAACGGGGCCGGATTCGTGCCGGTTTCCCGCCTGGACCCGCCGGCCGGCGGCGATCCTGCGCGGCCCCGGCAATGCACGGCCGATGCCCGCAACGGAGCCTTGGTCGCTTCGGTGCGAGGTTCGGTGCAGGAAAACCGGGTGAACTTGCGCCGCAATTTCCCGCAGGGCGACGGCCGGCCTACCCAACCTGGGTGAAGCGCCCCGGGTCGACCTGCGGGATGATCGACGCGGCCGCACCGGGGTCTCGCCCCAGGATCAGGTCGGCCATGAACCTGCCGGCGGCCGGCGAGGTCTGGATGCCGTAGCCGCCCTGGCCGACGCACCAGAAGAACCCCGGCGCGTCGGGTGCCGGCCCGAACGCCAGGCTGTGGTCGGGCGTGAAGGTGCGCAGGCCGGCCCAGCTGCGCTCGACGCGGCGGACCTCGATGTCGAGCGCCTGCTGCATGCGGTCGATCGCGATCGCCACGTCCAGCTCGTCCGGCTGCACGTCGTGCGGGTGCATCGGCGTCGCATCGGCGGGGGTGACCATCAGGCGGGTGCGGGCCTCGGGCCGGGTGTACCAGGTCTGGGTGACGTCGTTCAGCAGCGGCCAGTCGGCCACCTGCCAGGGCTCCGGGTTGATGATGACGCCGGTGCGCCGGCAGGGCACCAGGCCCAGGGTCTTGACGCCGGCGATGGTCGCGACTTCGTCGCCCCAGGCGCCGGCGGCATTGACCACCACGGGGGCGCGGAAGATGTCGCCTGTGCTGCCCTGGATGTCCCACTGGCCGTCGCGGCGCTCGATGCGGCCGGCGCGGTGGCGCAGCGCGAGGCGGCCGTCATGGCGGCGCAGCACGCGCAGGTAGCCCTGGTGCAGGGTCGCCACGTCCATGTCGAACGCGTCGTCCTCGATCGCCGCGCCGACCGCGTAGTCGGGGCGCAGGGCAGGGACCATGGCGCGCACCTGCGCCACATCGATCTCCCGCAAGCCATGCCCGCCGGCGAGGAGGGTGGCGAGGTCGGTCTGCTGTTCGGGGGGGGCCAGGAACACGACCGAGCGGCGCGCCATCAGGGGCACGTCGGCGAAACCTTCAGGCGGGGTCTCGAAGAAGGGGCGGGACAGGCCGGTCAGCACGCGCACGTCCGGCGGTCCGTAGTTGAGGATCCAGATGGCGGCGGAGCGGCCGGTGGTGTGGTAGCCGGCGGCTTCTTCGGCCTCCAGCACGACGACACGGCGGTGCGGGGCGAGGGCAGCGGCCACGGTGGACCCGGCAATGCCGGCGCCGATCACGGCCACGTCGAAAGCAAAGGTATCCATGGGGGGGACCATTGCGACGGGGGCGGGTCGATTGCAAGGGGGAGGGGCGGGCGTGTCGGTGGGGCGAGGCCTGGTTCAACGCGGATTTTGGAGGCGAGGTAGTGGCGTGCACACAGAAAAAGAATTCGCTCAAAGGCAGCACTCGATAGTGATAGCATCTTATCAACGGCGTGGCAGGTGCATTTTGCTTACTACGCAATACCTAAGTCAGGAACCCGAGGCAGAGCAATTTGTATTGCCGCAGGCATTTGTTGCTTATGGTCTACGCAAGCCGATCGAAACGGTATTCGGTAGCAACCGCCACTACGGTGGAATGGTAGCGACGCAATTGCCGTACGAATTTATCATATCCGAAAGAAGTGGAATTGAGTTAAGAGCGGAGCCGTGAGGGCATCGGCGGCGGGGCAGTCGCAATATCAATTTGCTTGGTTGCCGGTTTCGGTGCTGTTGAACATCCAATAGCACTGTCCTTGTTGAGGAGGAGTGGGACAGCTTGGCCCGGGGGTATCCCTCAAGAAAAATCGGAAGGCGCTTGTGTGTCTTTGGCCAAAAGTCAGGTACGCAATGCACCCTTCTACGACCAAAGTTTTACGTCGAGCAGCAACGTCCTGGGCACGCGCTTTTGCCTCAGAATCATTGTCTTCGTTGATAATCCAGACCTTAGTGTCCCCAGGGTACACGACTGGGCCTTGATCCCGGTCAGGATCAAGACCGACGCACGTGGCGTTCAAGTCTTTAATGGCGTTGTACGCCTCTAGCCCACCTAGTCCCTCTGGAATGTAGTCGGCGGTATAATATTTGATTCGAGAGCGCATCCCGATCGCTGGCTGATGGCCGGTATCTTGGACATGCAGACGAACCACAATAGCGCCGCTCTCAACTGGCTCATTGAGAGTCAAAAATCCAGGGGCGAGCCAGGCACGGTTGGCTTGTACTGTAGCGTCATCCGCGTCACTGATACTGAGATAAAGGGCGATTAGGCCCAACAGAGCTACAATGGCGCTCCCCAACGTTATTCCATTAAGCCACTTGGCTACTCTGATTTGCTGCGCCCAGAATAGCCTCTCATAAGTGCGGTGCTCCTGCTCATCAGCTGGTGGGGAGCCAGTCGGGGAATTGAGCATGGCCCTTTCTATCTTCTTATGGTCGGATGAATCCCTGGAACGTTGGACAGAGTCGTCATGGCCTTGTCCAGACTGCCTTACTCTCTCAGGGCGGTTGTGAGGCTTGTTGGGGCGCTTCATTCCTAATTCGTTGCCTATAAGTCTTCAAGGTGCAACCCGTCCACCTCCAGTAATGCAAATACCGCTAGGAGAAGCTGGCCGCAGACGTCCCACTGGCCAGCTTGTCATGGTACGCTCTATAAGCATGAATGTTGCTAATATATAAGATTCGGTAGCACAAGTGTGATGATTCGGTAACATACGACGCATCAAAGCCATGGTGCGTTTGCGATCACGCCGCAAAAAATTCTCAGTAAACTCTCCTGCCTCGTCTTCGAACTCCATGTAAAAGTTGGAAACTTCACCATCCGCATGGCCCTGCCGCCACGGGACGCACGACTCAGCGGTCTTCCTAGGTCCCCAGACAGCACCGCCAGCCCCCCAAATCCAACTGCGCCTCCAGAGTCTCGATCGTATCGACCAGCGCCCTGCCGCGGGTTGCCCCCAGACGCAATGGAACAGGCCGGCTGGATCGCTACCTCAGCCACCGGCGCACTGATGCCTGCGCCGGTGCATGGAACTATTTCCCCATCCCAACTCAGGAATCAGCTGCCGCCAACCGACTCTCCCTGATCTGCGGCGCAATTTCCTTCATGAACAGTTTCAGCGCGCGTGAGGAAAACGCCGCAGGCATCGGACCGGTCCGGAACCGCACGATCACGCCCCCGATGCCGGTCTTCTCCAGGCTCGTGAAATCCTCCAGCATCGTCTCGGGCGAGCCACACAGAACCGGCAGCCCCGGCTGCTTGTTGGCCTTGGCGACGGACGCCTCGAACGCCGTGCTCTGCGCCGCGCGATAGGTCTGCATCTGCCGGAAATACGGCAGCCCGACCTCCCGCGCTTCCTCGTCGGTCGGCGCCAGGACGACGGTGCGGGCAACCCAGCACTCCGAGATGGCCTGGTCGATCTTGTCGGCGCTGATGCCGGCTTCCTGCGCGGCGCGGCGATACACCTCGATATTGCGCGCCGCCCCCGGCGCCGTCGCCGCCGCCATGATCACGGGGCGCCCCAGCCGCGCCTGCGCCGCCAGGGACGCCTCGGACGCGACGCTGCGCAGGATGGGGGGATACGGCTTGGTATACGGCCGCGGCCGCAGCATCGGGATCTCGAAGTTCCAGTATTTGCCGGCATGCGCGACCTTTTCCTGGGTCCAGCATTGCAACAGGATTTGCTCGATCTCCTCGAA
>JARLIJ010000033.1 GCA_031291795.1 Acetobacteraceae bacterium
CAAGATGCTGGGCGCCGGCATTGCCATGATCGCGCTCGGTGGCGTCGGCATCGGCATGGGCACCATTTTCGGCCAGCTCGTCTCCTCGGTGGCGCGCAACCCCGCCGCCCGCGACCGCGTGTTCGGCCTGGCGATTCTCGGCTTCGCGCTGACGGAAGCGGTCGCGCTGTACGCGCTGGTCATCGCCTTCATCATCCTGTTCGTCTGATCGGAAGCGGGTGCGTGGCGCGCCCGTCGCCGCTGCCCGCCGAACCCAGATGCCCCTCGAGGGGAATGCCATGAGGCTGTTGCTCGCCGCGTTCCTGCTGTCGCTTCCCGCTACTGCGCGGGCGGCCGGCGGCATGCCGCAGCTCGACTTTGCCAATCCGCTCACGCTGTCGCAGGTGGTGTGGGGCGCGATCATCTTCGTCGTGCTCTACATCCTGGCGTCACGCTTCGCCCTGCCAAGAGTGGGCGAAGTGCTGGAGGAGCGGGCCGCGCGTATCGCTGCGGACCTGCAGACCGCGCAGGCGGCCAAGACCAGATCCGACGCGGCCGTGGTGGAGATGACCGAGGCAACGGCCAAGGCGCGTGCCGATGCGCAGACCACGATCAACGCCGAACTGGACAAGGCGAAGGCGCGGGTCGCGGAGCAGGCGGCGGTGCTGAACGAGCGGCTTGAACGGCAGCTGGTTGAGTCGGAGGCGCAGATCGTGGCCGCGCGCAACGCTGCCATGGGCGCGTTGCGCCAGGTGGCGACCGAGACCGCGGTGACGGTTGTGACCCGCCTCACCGGCCTGCCGCCGGATGATGCGCGCGTGGATGCGGCGATCGGCGGGGTGTTGACCGCCCGCGGCCTGGTCTAGGAGAGGACGGCCGCGATGCACGAGGAAAGCTTCTTCCAGGAGCCCCGCAACTGGGTGCTGATTGCCTTCGTCCTGTTCTTCGTCCTGGTGGGGAAGAAGCTCTGGGGCGCCCTGGCAGCCATGCTCGACGCTCGCGCCGTCAAGGTGCGTGCCGAACTGGAGGAGGCCTCGCGGCTTCGCCAGGAGGCGGAGGCCATGCTGCGCGACGCCGAGACCCGCCGGACCGAGGCATTGGCCGAAGCCCGCGCCCTGATCGAGGGCGCCCAGGCGGAAGCCACCCGCGCAGCGGCGGCGACGCTGGCAGAGGCCGAGTCCTCGGCGCGGCGGCGCGAGCAGATGGCGGTGGACCGGATTGCCGCGGCCGAGAAAGCGGCGGTCGATGAGGTCCGGCTGGCCGCGATCGAAGTTGCGACGGCCGCTGCGCGCGAAGTGATCGCCGCCGGGCTGACACCGGAAGCGAGTTCCGGGTTGATCGACTACGCCATCAGCCACCTGCCGAGCGCGTTGGCAGCTCGCCGGGCGGCTTAGGCGTCCGCCGTCCTCGGGCTTGGCCCGGGGACGCACGGCTTAGAACGCCACGAGCGGGAACGCCGTATATGCGCGGGCCAAGCCAGCGCAGGACAATTCCACATCCAGCGGCTTGCCCCCGTCGCCGCCTTCGGCTAAATCCCCCGCCGCGCCGGCACCCCTGGAGGCCGGCGTTTGTCATTAGGAGCGAACGCAGTGGCCAATATCGTCTCAGTTGAGGCCGAGGCACGCGCGCGAGCCGGTAAGGGGGCGGCGCGTGCGACTCGGAGAGCGGGCAAGGTGCCCGGCGTCATCTATGGTGGGCATCAGGAACCGAGTCTGATCGCACTCGACCCGCGCGTTGTGTTGCGGGACCTGCAGCGGCCAGGCTGGCAGTCCCGCTTGTACGAGGTCAACGTGGGCGGCGCGCCGACCCGCGCGCTGATCCGTGCGGTGCAGTACCACCCGGTGACCGACACGCCGGAACACGTGGATTTCCAGCGGCTTGCGCCGGGTGAGGCGATCCGCGTCACGGTTCCCGTGCACTTCGAGAACGACACCCTCAGCCCCGGCCTGAAGCGCGGCGGCGTGCTGAACGTCGTCCGCCACGCGGTCGAGGTGCTGTGTGACCCGGATCTCATCCCCGAACAGTTCACCGCGAACCTCGAGGGGCTGGACTTCAACGACAATGTGCGCTGGCACGACCTCGGCGGGCGCGAGAACGTCCGTCCGGTGATCGACCGCGACTTCGTCGTCGCGACAGTCGCCCCACCGGCCAAGATCGAGGCTGTGGCGGTCGAGGCCGGCGCTGCTGCCGCCGCAGCTCCCGCGGCCGCGCCCGCGAAGGCGGCCGCTGCCGCCAAGGCCCCGGCCAAGGCGCCTGCCAAGAAGGGCTGACGCCTGAAGGTGTAAGATGCTGCTCTGGGTCGGCCTCGGCAATCCGGAGCCGGGGATGGCCCGGAACCGGCATAACATCGGCTTCATGACGCTCGACGTCATCGCGAACCGCCACGGGTTCTCCCCGTGGCGGCAGCGTTTCAAGGGGCTGGTGGCGGAAGGCAGCATCGGCGGGCAGAAGATCCTGGCGCTGAAGCCGCTGACCTACATGAATGCGTCCGGTGACTCGGTGCAGGCGGCGGCGGCGTTCTTCAAGTTGCCGGTCGAGTCGATCACCGCGTTCCACGACGAGCTCGACCTGGTGCCCGGTAAGATGCGGGTGAAGCGTGGCGGCGGTGCGGCCGGCCATAACGGCTTGCGCAGCATGGACCGTCAGCTTGGGTCACCCGACTACTGGCGCGTCCGCCTTGGCATCGGCCATCCCGGCTCCAAGGACCGAGTGCTCGGGTATGTGCTGGGCGATTTCGGCAAAGACGACCGGGACTGGCTGGTCGCATTGCTGGATGCGGTGGCGGATGCGGCCCCCTTGCTCGCCGGCGGCAAGCCGGAGGATTTCATGACCAGGGTCGCGCTGCTGACCCAGGAGACATAAATGGGTTTCAACTGCGGCATCGTCGGCCTGCCCAACGTCGGAAAATCGACGTTGTTCAACGCGTTGACTGCGACGGCTGCGGCCCAGGCGGCGAACTATCCGTTCTGCACGATCGAGCCCAATGTCGGACGTGTCGCGGTGCCGGATCCTCGGCTGGGGGTGCTGGCGACGATCGGCAAATCCGTGAAGATCGTGCCGACCTCGTTGGAGTTCGTCGATATCGCCGGCCTGGTGCGCGGCGCTTCCAAGGGCGAGGGGCTCGGCAACCAGTTCCTTGCCAATATCCGCGAGGTCGACGCGATCATCCATGTGCTGCGTTGCTTCGAGGACAGCGACGTGACGCATGTCGAGGGCTCGATCGACCCGATCCGCGATGCGGACGTGGTGGAAACCGAGCTGATGCTGGCGGACCTGGAGAGCCTGGAGAAGCGGCTCTACGCGGCGCAGAAGAAGGCCCGCGGCGGCGACAAGGAGAGCGTCGCACTGGTCGCGGTGATGGAACCGCTGGTCGCTGCCCTGCAGGACGGCCGACCGGCCCGCACGGCAATTCCTCACGGGGAGGAGGAGGCAGTGCGCCGGCTGCAGCTGCTGACCTCCAAGCCTGTGCTGTACGTGTGCAACGTCGATGAGGCGTCGGCGGTCGGCGGAAACGCGTTCTCGGCCGCCGTCGAGGCCAAGGCGAAGGCCGAGGGCGCGCGGGCGGTGATCGTCTCCGCGGCGATCGAGGCCGAAGTGTCGCAATTGCCTGAAGCCGACCGGACGGAATTCCTGGAAGGCCTGGGGCTGCATGACAGCGGGTTGGACCGGGTGATCCGTGCCGGTTACGACCTGCTGGGGCTGCTGACCTACTTCACGGTCGGGCCGAAGGAGACGCGCGCCTGGACGATCGTGCGGGGAACCAAGGCCCCGCAGGCGGCGGCGGTGATCCACAAGGACTTCGAGCGTGGCTTCATCGCCTGCGAAACCATTGGCTACGATGACTACGTCGCCGGGAAGGGTGAAGCGGGGGCCAAGGAGGCCGGCAAGATGCGGATCGAGGGCAAGGAATACGTCGTGAAGGACGGCGATATTCTGCTGTTCCGGTTCAACGTTTGACCAAGGCCGCCCGGCGCCGCTGTCGTCGTACGGCGGCTATCTGCGGGCAACGCCAATGACTTACGCGGTGAAAGAGATTTTCCTCACCTTGCAGGGTGAGGGCGCGCAGGCAGGCCGCGCAGCGGTGTTCTGCCGCTTCGCCGGCTGCAATCTGTGGTCCGGGCGAGAACAGGACCGCGCCGACGCAATCTGCCGCTTCTGCGACACCGACTTCGTCAGCCCGGATGCGGGGAAATTCGCCTCGCCCGAGGCGCTGGCGAATGCGATCGCGGCGGAATGGAGAGGCGATGCGGTGCGGCGCTTCGTCGTGTTCACCGGCGGGGAGCCGCTGTTGCAGCTCGACACCGCACTGCTCGACGCGGTGCATGCGCGCGGCTTCGAGGCGGCGATCGAGACCAACGGCACTTTGCCGGCGCCTGCCGCGCTCGACTGGGTGTGCGTCAGCCCCAAGGCCGGTGCGCAACTGGTGCAGCGCAGCGGTGACGAGCTGAAACTGGTGTTCCCGCAGGATGGGCTGGATCCGTCGAGCCTGACCGGCCTGGCGTTCCGCCATTTCCTGCTACAGCCGATGGACGGGCCGGACCGGGTGGCCAATACCGAAGCAGCGATCGACTATTGCCTGCGCCACCCGCAGTGGCGGCTGAGCGTGCAGACCCACAAGATGATCGGCGTCCGGTAGGGACTCTCCTCGCGGCTGGGAACCTGGCGTCCCGGCCCGACCGATCCCGCACGACCACGCTCACTTCCTCCGCCGTCACGGCCGGCCACCGCGCCGGTCATCTGGGAGGCAAGGTGCCGCAACAGATGGCCGGTACAAGGCCGAGCATGACGGTGGAGGGAGTGGGGTGAGGGCGCGGCGCGCAAAGCCTGCGTGCCGCACGCCCCGATGGGGCGGTGGCAGCGTCCGGCAGCGCAATCAGACCGGGTCGAGCACCACCACCGGGATTTCGCGCGCGCCAGCCTTCACCTGGTAGTCCTTATAGGGCGGCCAGAATTCCAGCGCCTCCTGCCACAGCCGCGCCCGCTCCTCGCCGGTGGCGGTGCGGGCGTGCGCCTTCAGCTTGGTCGTGCCGACCTGCACCTCGACGTCGGGGTTGGCGAGGATGTTCTTGTACCACCCCGGGTGCTCCGGCGCGCCACCCTTCGAGGCGACGATGAGATACGACTTGCCGACGGTGCCGTAGAACAGCGGAAACAGGAATTTCTCCCCCGATTTCCGCCCTGTCGTCGTCAGCAGCAGGGCCGGCACCGAGATCTGGGAGCCGTCCGGCAACTTCGTCTCGTAGATATGCCCGTCGGTGCCGCCGCTCTGCAGGTAGCGGTGGGTATGGTCGACCATCCATTGCGGCATGTTCGGGGCGAGCTTGGCGTCGCTCATCGTATCCGGTTCCTTCCTATCCTGTGCCTGTCCGTCGGCCCCGTCCGGTCATGCTGCGAAGGCCGCCAATTGCGTAAGTGTCATCGCCCGGTGCGGCGTCAACCGGCTCCGCCGGCCGCGCAGGCGGAGCCGGGAGGGGTCAGGCCAGCGCGGCGTCCAGCGTGATCGTCGCGTTCAGCACCTTCGACACCGGGCAATTGGCCTTCGCTGCCTCGGCCAATTCCTTGAACTTGGCCGCATCGATGCCCGGCACCTTGGCTCGCAGCACCAGATGCACGGCCGCGATCTTCCAGCCGCCCTTCTCCTGCTCCATGGTCAGCGTGGCGTCGCAATGCAGGCTCTCCGGTGGATGGCCGGCGCCGCTGAGCTGGAAGGCCGTCGCCATGCTGAAGCAGCCGGCATGCGCCACGGCGATCAGTTCCTCCGGATTGGTCCCTTTGCCGTCGCCGAACCGCGCATTGAAGCCATAGGGCGTGTCCTTCAGCGTCGCACTTTGCGTGGTCAGGCTGCCGGTGCCGTCCTTGCCGCTGCCGTGCCATTCCGCCGAAGCGTGCCGCTTGATGCTGGCCATGTCTGTCTCCTCGTTATCCGGTTATCACGCCGCCGCGCCGTGCGGCGACATGCGGGGATATGGGGTGCCCGGCGGCGCCGGAACCCCCGTAAACGGTGTGCGGCCTTATTCCGCGGCATCTGCCAGGCCGGTCTCGGTCGCGGCCTCCAGGTTCAGCACCTGGGCCAGGCGATCCAGCCGCCGGATCACGCTCTCGCCGGCAAATACGCCGGTATCCTCATGCAGCCGCAGCACGAGCCGGGTTCCCCGCAGCTCCAGCGCGGTGCCTGCCAGCAGGTCCCGCGTGCCGCCCGACAGGGTGTAGCCCAGGCGGAGGGCGATCCCGAGCGTCTCGGCGCGGCTGGCGCTGGCCATGTCGAGGAGGACGCGGGCGGGACGGAGGAATTCGGCGTCTGTCTCGGCCTCGTATCGCATCGCGATCGCCAAGGCGAGGTAGGCGCGGGCATGGTGGTCCAGTGCAATACCCGGCTGGCGCAGCACGCGCAGGAAGGCCTGTTCGGCGCGGAACTCCGGGTGGTCGTGGCTGCCGATGTCCGACATCCAACAGGCTGCTTCCCGCAACCGACGGCCCTGGGTGGTTTCCTGCGGGAACAGTGGGTCGGTCCAGGTTAGCAGGGACGGTGGCAGCCACGGGTCGCGCCCATGCCGTTCGGCGAGCTCCTGGCCGGCGGACAGCAATGGATCCTGGTCGCGGATCTCCGCCGGCATGCGGCGCATGAACCAGCCCTCGCGCAGACCGCTGGCGCTGAACACCACCCGGCGTACGCCGGTGATGCGGAGCAGCCGGCGCAGGGCGACGGCGGCGAACGGCAGATCCTCGATGCGGCGGCGCGCGATGCCGGGAAGGCGCTCCAGCGCGCGCCGGCCGGCACCGGCGATCAGGCCGGTGAGGTCGCGGGCTTCATCTCGCCCGATGATGTAGTGGTGCACCATTTGCAGCGGATAGCCGGTCTGCGCCATGTGGATGCGCGCTAGTGCCCGCCATGCGCCGCCAACCAGATACAGGTCGAGGCCGGCCGCCTCGGTCAGCCACGGCACCCCCGCCATGTCGCTCTCGGCAATTGCCCGGGCCCGGATGGCGTCATTCCCGGAGCGCTCCGCCAGTCGGATGACGCCCAGAGGCAGCGTCTGCGACTTGCCGCGGGTTCCCGAGTTGAGCTGCACCACCTCCATCGAGCCGCCGCCAATATCGGCGAGGATGCCATTGGCGGTCGGGATGCCGCACAACACGCCCTCCGCAGAAAACTCCGCCTCCTGCGTGCCCGACAGCACCCGGATCGGCACGTCCGGCATCCGCTGCTGCAAGATGGAGACGAACTCGGGGCCGTTCTCGGCATCGCGCACGGCGGCGGTGGCCAGTACCTCGAACGGCTGCGCGCCCATCGACCGGGCAACAGCATGATACCGGTGCATGACGGTGAAGGCGAGGTCCATGCCTTCGTCGTTCAGTCGCCTCGTGCCTTGCAGGCCGCGGCCGAGGCGCAGGACGGCCTTCTCATTGAAGATCGCCACCGGGTTGCGGGTATGCCCCTCGAACACCACCAGGCGGACCGAATTGGAGCCGAGGTCGACCACCCCGCAACGGGGCAGGTCGGGCGGCGGCGCATAGGGCATCGCGATTCAGTCCTGGTTGAAGCGATCCTGACGGCGCTGCGTCGCCAGCGGCGATGCGACCGCCGATCCGTGCAACGCCGAGCCTCGTCCGGAGAGTGACGGATTGGTCATGAAGTAATCGTGAGCGGAGACCGGCTTTTTGCCGGGTGCCACACGGCGCCAGTAACCTTCAGGTCCCAGCTCCCAGGATTGCATCGTGTCCTTCAGGTTGACCACCATGATCTGGTCGAGCACCTGGGCATGTACGGTCGGGTTGTGGATCGGCACCAGGGTCTCCACACGCCAGTCCATGTTCCGCTCCATCCAGTCGGCGGAGCTGATATAGACCCGCGCGTGCCGGCTGGGGAGCGGGTAGCCGCTGCCGAACACGCAGATGCGACTGTGTTCCAGGAACCGGCCGACGATCGACTTCACCCGGATGTTCTCCGACAGGCCCGGCACGCCGGGGCGCAGGCAGCAGATGCCGCGGACCACTGCCGTGATCTTCACGCCGGCGCGGGACGCCTCGTACAGCGTGTCGATCAGCTTCACGTCCACCAGGCTGTTGAGCTTGATCCAGATGGTCGCAGGCTTGCCGGCTGCGGCGAACGCGATTTCCTTATGGATCAGCTCGAGCAGCGTGGCGCGCGTGGTCAGCGGGCTGAACGCAATCTCTTCCATGCCCTCCGGACGGGCATAGCCGGTCATGTAGTTGAACAGCCGCGCGGCATCCCGGGTCAGCGCCGGGTCGCAGGTGAAGAAGCTCAGGTCGGTGTAGATGCGGGCGGTGATCGGATGGTAGTTGCCGGTGCCGAAATGTGCATAGGAGCGGATCGCACCCGCCTCCCGCCGCACCGCGAGCGATAGTTTCGCGTGGGTCTTCAGCTCCGCGAAGCCGAACACGACTTGCACGCCGGCCGCTTCCAGGCTGCGGGCGAGCGAGATGTTGGCCTCCTCATCGAACCGGGCGCGCAGCTCCACCAGCGCTGTGACGAACTTGCCGGCATCGGCGGCCTCGATCAGCGCCTTGACGATCGGGCTGTCGCGGCTGGTGCGGTAGAGCGTCTGCTTGACCGCGATCACCGCAGGGTCCTGGGCCGCCTGCCGCAGGAACTGCACCACCACGTCGAAGCTTTCGTACGGGTGGTGGACGATGATGTCCTTGGCCCGGATCGCCGCAAAGCAATCCCCCGCGAAATCGCGAATCCGCTCGGGGAAGCGCGGCGTGTAGGGCGAGAACAGCAGGTCGGGACGGTCGTCGATGATGAGCTGCTTGACGTCGACCACCGCCATCAGGCCGGTATGCGGATTGGTCTCGTCCGGCGCGGCGCCCAGCGCGTAGGCCACCAACTCGCGCAATTCCGCCGGCATGTCGCTGGCGAGGTCTAGGTGGATGACCACGCCCCGGCGGCGGCGCTTGAGCGCGGTCTCGTATGACCGCACAAGGTCTTCCGCCTCTTCCTCGAACTCCACGTCGGTGTCGCGGATCAGCCGGAACAGGCCGCGGCCGGTGACACGGAAGCCGGGGAAGACGCGGTCCAGGAACAGGATGACGAGGTCTTCCAGCACAACGAACCGGATATGGCCGTTTTCGGTCGTGGGCAGGCGGATGAAGCGCTCCACCTGGCTCGGCAGCGGGAGCAGGCCGCGCATGCCTTGCCCGTCCTCCTCCCGCAGCAGCAGCAGGGCCATCACCAGGCCCATGTTCGGGATGAACGGGAACGGATGGGCGGGGTCGACTGCCAATGGGGTCAGGACCGGGAAGACATGTTCCATGAACCAGGCGTCGAGCCAAACCATGTCGTCCTGCGACAGGCTGGAGGGGTCGCAGACCTCGATGCCGGCGGTGTTCAGCAGCCCAAGCAGGTCACGCCAGACGCGCTGCTGGTCGGCCAACAGGATCTCGGTGCGCTGGCGGATTTCGAGCAGTTGCTGGGCGGGCGTGCGACCGTCCGGCGAGATGTGGCCGACACCCGCCTTGGCCTGCCCGATCAGGCCGGCAATGCGGACCGAGTAGAACTCGTCCAGGTTGGAGGCGCTGATTGAAAGGAACCGCAGTCGCTCCAGCAGCGGATGGTGGGGATTCTCGGCCTCCTCGACCACGCGGTGGTTGAAGTCGAGCCAGGACAGTTCCCGGTTGATGAAGCGGTCGGGGCTGTCGGGCGCGATCGTGCTTTTCGCCGGGGTAGGGCTTGGGGAGCCGGTGGGCGGCGCGCTCTCCGTCGCTGCCTCGCTGCGGGTCGGGACGCTCCGGGTCAGGACTTTGGACGCAGTCTTGTTCATACGCCGATCCTACAACCAGTCGCGCGCAAACCGCGAGCGTTCGGCAAATGACACGAAGGATTCACGCGGAATCCGGTACGGTCAGGTCGGCCAGCACACTGGCGGCGAGCGTGCGGTCGATCCGCCGGCCGTCGGCGTCCAGGCGGGCGACGGCCTCCCGCAGCGCGGCGGCGGTGCGCGGCAGGCGGAGCAGCATCCAGTCCTGCAGCGCGGCGGGAACGGCCAGCTGGCGGTCGGCGAGCAGGCGGGCGAGCAGGGCCTGGAGCAGCGCCTCCTCAGGCGGCCTGATCTCAACGGCGGTGATCGCGCGCAGGCGGCTGGCCAGGTCAGGCAGTCCTGTATCCCAGCGGGCCGGGGGCGTCCGAGCGGCCAGCAGCACCGGGAGGGCGGCCTCGCGTGCGGCGTTGAGCAGGTGAAAGAGCGCGGTTTCGTCGCTTGCCAGGTCGGCATCGTCCACGGCGAGGCCAAGCGGGGGCAGCGTCGGCAGGCCTTGCAGGGCCGATCCGAACAGCACGGGGCCGCCGATGCGGCCGGCCCAGAGATGCAGCAGATGGGTCTTGCCGCAGCCGGCCTCGCCCCAGAGCAACAGCCGATGTTCGGGCCACTCGGTGGTCCGGTCGAGCCAGGTGAGCGCCGCTTCGTTCGACGGGGCGGCGAGGAAATCTGCTTCTTCGAACCCCGGCTGGTAGGGGAACGGCAGCATGAGTTGTCGGGCGGCTTGCATCACCGGCGGCAGTGTCGCGCGGGTCGAGGCAGAATGCCAGCTTGCGGCCGGGCGCGGCGAGCGCCGCGTCCCACATCACGCCCAGCGACGCACAGAAAAATGCGGGATCACGGCCGGGCTGGGGCCTGTCAACGCTTCAGGCCTGGGCGACGGCCGCCGACCAGGGCGAGGCGGCGTCGCTGATCCCGCTGCGGCTGCCGTCCGCATGCTGCAGGATCACGTTCGGGCAGGCGAAGTTGATCGGCACGACGCTGTGCTCGACCACGTCGGTCGGCCCGTCGGCCTCCAGGGCGGCGATCACATCGGGCGGCAGGCGCCGGTCGGCCGAGACGTTGTCCGGGCCCGACACGTCGATCCGCGGCTGGTGCGCCGCCTGGTCCAGATCCATGCCAAAATCGGCCAGGAAGGTCATCATCTGGGTCACCGCCGCCAGGATGCGTCGCCCGCCGGACGCCCCGCCGGCCAGCCAGGGTTGGTCGCCGTCGCGCAGGATGATCGGCGACATGTTGGTCAGCGGCCGCTTGCCGCCGGCAATCGAGTTCGGCTGGTCGGGGCGCGGGTCGAACCACATGACGCCGTTGTTCATGAGCACGCCGGATTGCGGCAGCACGACCCGGCTGCCCATGGAGGACAGCAGCGTGGTGGTCATCGCGACCATCGTTCCTTCCGCATCGCAGACCGTCAGGTGCGTGGTGCAGGTCTCGGCGGCCAGCGGATCGGCGTCCCCCAAGCCGGACAGGCGTTCGGCATAGGCCGCCTTCATGGCGCGGGCGAACGCCACGAACCAGGCGGCGTCCGGTGCAGCGCCGTAAGATACGCCCGCCATCTGGTCGAGCACCCGTATCATGGTCGGCGCCGCAGTCAGGCCGCCGGCCAGTTGCAGCGTCCGTCCGCGCCAGGCGTATTCCGTGGCCGGCAGGATGCGGGCGTGGCAGCCGCGCAGGTCCTCGGCCGAGAGCACGCCCCCCATCGCCTTCATGTCGGCGGCGATCGTGGCGGCGATGTCGCCCTCGTAGAGGTCGCGCAGACCGCTGCGGCCGAGATGCTCCAACGTGGCGGGCAGGTTGCCCAGGCGGAAATAGCCTGGCGTGCCCTGGTACGGCGCAATCGGCGGCAGGCCGTTCGGCAGGTAGATCCGCGCGCTCTCGGGATACAGCCGCAGCACCGCAGCCGAGGCGGCGACCTTCAGCGTGGTGTACCAGTCCTGCGGCAGCCCGCGTTGCGCCAGGGCGATGGCGGGCGCGATCACCTCTGCCAGCGGCAGCTTGCCCCAGGTCTTGTGCATATGGGCGTACCCGGCTGCTGACGACGGGATCGCGATGGACAGTGGGCCATGGATGTTGGCGTCGCCCTCGACCTCCGGCCAGGAGAACAGGTCCTGCTTCATCCGGCCGGTTAGCCTGAACGCCGAGGGGTTCAAGCCGCGCGGCGCGACCGGGCCGAAATCCACCACCTCGGCCCGCTTTTGCCCGGCGCGGTGCACGAGCGCGAAGCCGATGCCGCCCAGGCCTGAATTCCACGGCTCGACCGTCGCGAGTGCCAGAGCGGTGGCGACCGCGGCGTCGATCGCGTTGCCGCCGGCATCCATCACCGCAACACCCGCTTCAGCTGCACTTTTGACCTGCGAGACGACAATGCCGCGCCGGCCGGTGGCCGAGGGCTTGGTCAGCGACCAATGCTGCGTGACATGCGGAGACGGCGTGTGGGTCATGGTGCGTTGCCCCTGCGGTGCAGGCAAACGTTAGACGGGATCCTGGCAGCAGCCTACCCGGCAGCGGTTCTCTTCCAGGCCTTTCCGCCGATCGCACGGGCCGCATCGGCGCCGACAGGTGTTCGAGGGTGCCGGCAGCGCACCGCCCATCGACGAGACCCGTCGTGATGGCGCGCTTCCGTCCCCTGCTCCTCCAGCAAGGCCCGTCTGCCAGTTGGGTCATTGCGCTGCATGGCCGGCGATGGCGGTATGCGCGAGCCTCGGTTGGTCCGGGAAGGAGCGGGTCGGATGATGGTCCTGGCGGCGGCGGTTGCGGTGTGGCTGGCGGTGCATCTCGGGCTAGCCGGCACGCGGCTCCGTGGCTGCGTCGTGGCGGTGCTGGGCGCGATCGGTTTCCGTGCCGTGTTCTCCGTCCTGGCCCTGCTGAGCCTCTATTTGCTGGTGCATGCCTGGATGGTCGCAAAGGGACCGGACCTGTGGTTCGCGCCGCAATGGCTGCGGGTGCTGCTGGTGCTGGCGATGCTGCCGACCTTCCTGCTGTTCGTGAGCGCGTTCACCCGGCGGCAAGCGGGACCGCCGCGCGGCATGGTGCGGGTGACGCGGCATCCGATGCTCTGGTCGTTCGTGCTGTGGGGCGTGGTGCACGCCCTGGGCACCGGCGACCTGGCCAGCGTCGTGTTCTTCGGCACCTTCGTGGTGACCGCATTGGCGGGGATGCCCTCGATCGACGCCAAGCAGGCGCGGCGAGACCCGGCGGCGTTCGCGGCGCTGTCGGCGGCGACCTCGATCCTGCCGTTCCAGGCGATTCGGCAAGGGCGGAACCGGTTCGTGCCAGCGGAGATCGGGTGGATGACGATCGGGATCGCCGTGGTCGCATGGGGGGCCGTGTTCTGGTTGCACCCGCTGCTGTTCGGCGTCAGCCCGCTGCTTTAGGCCGGTGCTGCCCTGACCGGATCTCCGGTCCTTCCGGGGCGACCGTGTACGACGGCGCCGGTGAGGACACCCAGGCGGGGCTTCGATGGCGCCCCAGCCTTGCGTCCGTGACATTGCCCCTGGGCATCGGCAGTTCCATACTGCGGATCATGCAGAGCTCCGTGACCCTGACACTGAACGGGGACAGCCGGGTGTTCGAAGGCCCCGCCGACGGACCGTTGTCCGTGTCGGCGCTGCTCGTCGCCATCGGTCTGGATACGCGCAAGGTGGCCGTCGAGCGGAACGAGGAAATCGTGCCGCGCTCCCGCTATGCCGACACCTGGCTGGCCAGCGGTGACACGCTGGAGATCGTGCATTTCATCGGGGGAGGCTGAACATGGACGGAACTCTCACTGCGGCGGACGACACCTGGTCGGTGGCCGGCCGCACGTTCCGCTCCCGCCTGATCGTGGGGACCGGCCGCTACAAGGACCTGGAGGAGACCGGCGCCGCCATCAAGGCCAGCGGGGCCGAGATCGTCACGGTCGCCGTGCGCCGGGTGAACCTGTCGGATCCCAAGGCGCCGATGCTGCAGGACTACGTGGACCCGAAGGCCTTCACCTACCTGCCCAACACTGCCGGCTGCTTCACCGCCAAGGAGGCCGTCCGGACCTTGCGCCTGGCGCGGGAGGCCGGTGGCTGGAACCTGGTGAAGCTGGAAGTGCTGGGCCCACCGCCGCTGCTGTATCCGGACATGCAGGGCACGTTCGAGGCGGCCGAGGCACTGATCAAGGACGGCTTCGAGGTGATGGTCTACTGCGCCGACGATCCGCTTGCCGCCAAGCGGCTGGAGGACATGGGCTGCGTCGCGATCATGCCCCTCGGCGCCCCGATCGGTTCGGGGCTCGGCCTGCAGAACCCGGCGATCCTGTCGCTGATGATGGAGCAGGTGAAGGTGCCATTCCTGGTCGATGCCGGAGTCGGCACGGCGTCCGACGCGGCGATCGCGATGGAACTTGGCTGTTCGGCCGTGCTGCTGAACTCGGCGATCGCGCATGCCAAGGACCCGATCCTGATGGCGAAGGCGATGAAGCATGCGGTGGAGGCCGGGCGGTTGGCCTATCTCGCGGGCCGGATGCCGCGCCGGATGGGTGCCGATCCGTCCAGCCCGCTGACCGGCCTGATCCGGTAGCCAGGCCTGCGCCGGAGATAACAAGCCGGGCGACGGACGCGAGAAACCGGAAACGACGGCAGCGAGCAATCGGGCGACGGACGCAAAAAAAGGGGGCCGAGGCCCCCTTTTTCGTGGGTTCAGTTTCGGCCTTCAGGCCGCGAGGCGCTCGGCCCGCTGGGCTGCCGCCACGACGTAGGTGCCGGTCTGACGGACGTGCACTTCCACGGTGACCGGGCCATTGCGGACTTCGATCGGCAGGACGGCATTGCCGCTGGTCCAGCGCCACATGGCGCGGCCTTCGGTTTCAACCGTGTGCCAACCCTGGCGCAGCGTCGGGTGGTCGATCGCGACATCGGCGAAATCGGTTCCGCCGCGGACAACAATCCGGCTGACCGCGACGCCGAGCTGGCGGCGGTCGTCCAGCCAGGGCTTTACGTCGGCGGGGGAACCGGCGCGGGAGACTAGCTGCGCGCCGGTCACGCCGGCCGGCAACACGAAGACGAAGCGGTTGGCATGCGCCGAAATCGGCCGGAAGGTGCGGCCGGCAGCCACCAGACGCAGGTCGGCGTCATCGGTGGTAAGGATTTCCGGCTGAGTGAACCCGAGGGCTTCGGCGCGGCTGGCGAGATCCTGCCACACCGGGTGCACCGCGCTGTCGCTGACCGCGAGGGGGGCGCAGGCGTCCTGCTCCCAGCAGTTGAGGCCGGCGTTCACATGGAACTCGGGGTGCAGCATCAGCGCGAGGCCGGCATTGCTGAAGAAGGCGCGATTTCCGGTGTCGAGGTAGGACTCCGCCGGCAGGCCTTCCGCGAACAGGACCGCGTGGCGGTCGAGCTCCACGTGGTAGTAGGTGACCGCCTTGGCGTCACGGTCCTGCACGATGGTCATGCCGTTGATCAGCAGCTTGGCCGGGACGAGCTTGCCGTCCACGAACAGGCAGTGGTCGGGGGAGACGACCAGGTCGCGCTGCGGCTGGTTCTCGGCGAAGGCGCCGCGGCTGATGCGGACCGGGGCTGCGAACTCGGGGCGCGGGTGGGCGGTGAGGTCGAGGTGGCGATGGCCGATCCAGTTGATCGGACGGGTGCCCTGGTCGGCGGTGACGACCATGTCGCCTTCGGCCAGCGCCTCGACGGCGACTTCACCGCGGTTGGTCAGGATGCGGGTGCCTTCGGCGAA
>JARLIJ010000208.1 GCA_031291795.1 Acetobacteraceae bacterium
GAGGCGCCGGCGCGCAGCATTTCCTCCAGCGCGGCGGGGCGGGAGGCATTGCCCTTGCCGGCGAAGGCGATGTTGACCGGCAGCGCCTCGGCCGCCTGCAGCATGCGCGCGAGGTGCCACGGCCCGGGGGTGCAGGTGGTGGCCGCGGTGCCGGTGGCCGGGCCGGTGCCGCCGCCGACCAGCGTGGTGATGCCCGAGGCGATGGCATCGTCGACCTGCTGCGGGCAGATGAAATGGATGTGGCTGTCGATGCCGCCCGCAGTGAGGATTTTTCCTTCCCCCGCGATCACCTCGGTGCCGGGACCGACGATGATATCCACGCCCGGCTGCACGTCGGGATTGCCGGCCTTGCCGATCTTGGCGATGCGGCCGTTGGTGATGGCGACGTCGGCCTTGACGATGCCCCAGTGGTCGATGATCAGCGCGTTGGTGATGACAGTATCCACCGCGCCCTCGGCCTGGCTGGCCTGCGACTGGCCCATGCCGTCGCGGATCACCTTGCCGCCGCCGAACTTCACTTCCTCGCCGTAGATCGTGAGGTCTTTTTCGACCTCCACGATCAGGTCGGTGTCGGCGAGGCGGATGCGGTCGCCGGTGGTGGGGCCGAACATGTCGGCATAGGCGCGGCGGGTGATGCGGGCCATCAGTCGAGTGCTCCCATGACGTCGCCGCGGAAACCGTAGACCAAGCGGGTGCCGCGATAGGGGACCAGGGTGACTTCGCGGGTCTGGCCGGGCTCGAAGCGCACGGCGGTGCCGGCGGCGATGTCCAGGCGCTGGCCTCTTGCCGCCGCGCGATCGAAGGACAGGGCGGGGTTGGTTTCCGCGAAATGGTAGTGGCTGCCGACCTGGATCGGACGATCGCCGGTGTTGGCGACGATCATCGTCGTGCGGGCGAGGCCGGCATTCAGCTCGATCTCACCGTCCTGGGGGAAGAGTTCACCGGGGATCATTGTCATCCAATCGCGCTTTGAGCGGACGGCGTATCGACCAGCGGACGAAGACCGTGGCCGAAGTATGCCTACCGACCGGGATTTTGCTAGCCGGATATTGTGCCAGGACTGGCCGGTCCGGCACCGACGGCTGATCGCGTCGGGGTTCACCACGCCGCAAACCGTGGCCGGGATCGCCGGCCCGGCGGCGCGCTGTTATGGCCGATGCGGATACCGGCGGCGGATGTGCCTGGCCAGGATCGTCAGCGGGACAATCCCGACCATGATCGGCAGCAGGACGCACAAAGTCCCAAGGAGTGGCTGGTCTTCGCCGACATACCCCAGCAAGCCAATGCCCGCCGCCATGCTGAGCAGCGCGTAGGCCGCGACGAGCAGCAGCGTCCAGCCGAACCCGCCCCAAGACCAGGCGTGGCCGCGCATCGCCTGCCGGCAGGCGTGCCCCCCCACCGCGAGAACAATGACCAGCGTGATCAGTTCATGCATGCGCCAATCGCCTGGTTATCGCGGGATGCGCGGGCCGGACGGCAAAGCGGCCTCGGGCCGGCGTGGCGGCCCACGTCGCCGGCGCAGCCTGCCATGCCGCACCGGGAGCACTTACCGCAGCCGGAACCAGACCGACCCGTCGTCGGCGTTGGTCATGGTGCCCGGCCCCGTCATGCGGAACCCCACCGTCTTCGGCGTACCGAAATTCGGGATCGGCATCTGGCTCGGGCTGCACGGCACGCCGGACGCGCAATCCATGGCGGACATCTCGCGATAGGCATACGAACTCGGGCTGGTGAGGCGGTACTGGCCGCGAATAACGAGGGCCCCGCTGCCGGTGCCCTGGGCGTTGGTGCCCACGATCATGCGTTCTTCGTAGGTACCGTCCGGCGCGAACGCCACCACTACCATATAGGCCGGCCCGGACGGGCTGGCCGGTTCGGTGTGCCGCCAGACGCCCACCAGCGGGTTATCCTGGGCGGCGAGCGAGCCTGCCAGCAGGCAGCCGATGCCAGCCGCAACGGCGAGGAGTCCGGCACGACGCGTGGCGACTCCCTGTTTCAGCAACCGTTCCACTGCAACACTCCTGCGACGGTGTTCCGATCGCCTGGAATCCTGGTCGCGTTCCTAACCGCCTGGCCGGGACGAGCGATGATCTTTGCACCGCAAGGCCGGGTGCGGGGCGGCGCAAACCGACAAAGCCAATATCGTTACCAATGAGACGAATAGTTGTGGCCGCAATTCTCGCACATGTACGAGTTGCCGGGTGTCGGCGTGAATGACGGGCACGGGCATCCCGAGACGCCGCATCGGCCGGCACCGGCCTTGGCCTGCTTGCCCGGCGCCACCAGGGCGCCCGCGCCGGCAATCAATGCGACAAAGGATCGTTCGGCCAGTCGACGCCGGGTGATCGCCCCATGGCGATGGTCGCGGCACGGCTCTGTAGAATGAGACATGGTCGTCTCCCGTTTCCAACGCGGACAAAGCAGCGCTGTGCTTGGGCAGACTGTCGACACGCGGGAAAGGCGGCTTTTTTGTCCACCGATCAGGCGCGTGGCATCCTGTCTGGCACTCCGATCGCCGACGCCGAATGGCGGGAGACAGGGGGACTATCGGTCCGGCGACGTTCGCCGATTACGCCCGCCGGAAGGCATCAAACGACCAGGAGTTTTGTATCAGAAGAGATGCCGGAACGCCAGTTGTCGACTCGTAAAACTATCAGGCGGGGACACACGTTTTCGGGATTATGGCGTACCACGAAGCAGCGTGCCGTCAACGCATACGAAGGCACGGTTCGCAGGGCCTCCGGACCGCCCGCGGCCGCGCCGCAGTCAGTCACGGCGGCCGCTAACGGATCGGTTCATGCACGGTGACCAGCTTGGTTCCGTCCGGGAACGTCGCCTCCACCTGCACGTCGTGGATCATCTCGGCGATGCCCGGCATCACCTGGTCGCGGGTCAGCACAGTAGCGCCGGCCTCCATCAGGTCGGCGACGCTGCGGCCATCGCGCGCGCCCTCCACCACGAAGTCGGTGATCAGGGCGACCGCCTCCGGATGGTTGAGCTTCACGCCGCGTTCCAATCGCCGGCGCGCGACCATGGCGGCCATGGATATAAGAAGCTTGTCCTTCTCGCGCGGGGTCAGGTTCATGCCGGCGCGTCCCCTTTTCATACAACCGTGTTCCTTTGGTTAGTCGTATTTGGCTGCTTCATCAAGCTTTTTCTGCGCCTCGTCTGA
>JARLIJ010000209.1 GCA_031291795.1 Acetobacteraceae bacterium
CGGCAGCGGGCGGCCGACCGACCGCTGCCAGGAATCGCGCGTTGGCCGCGGCCAGGTCGCCCTCGGCGCCCATGCGGGCGGAAGCGGCGGCCGCGAGCCGGCTGGCAGTCTGGTCGATGTCGGTTTGCGTCAGTTGTCCCGCCTGCATACGCAAGGTGATCTCACGCAGCTTGCGGCGCAGCAGCAATTCGATTTCGCGGTCGAGGGCCAGCAGCGTCCGGGCGCGCATGACATCGTCGTAGGCTGTCGCTGCATCCATCAGCACGGTCTGTTCGGTGCCGAGCAGATCGGCGCGGCCGGCGCGGACGTCGGCCTCGGCTCTGGCGGTGCCGGCGACCGTCGCACCACCGGAATAGAGCGGCTGCTTGAGCTGGATGTTGCCACCGTAGTCGCCCTGCTGGTAGCCAAACTGCTGTGGCAGAAGGGAGCTGGTCTTGGTATTGAAGCTCTGATATCCGCCGCTGCTGTTGACCGTCACGGTCGGCATCCAGCCGGACAATGCCTGCGGTACCTCCTCATCGATCCCGCGCAGATGCGCCCGTGCCGCGGCAAGGTCCGTGTTGTAGGCGTAGGCATGGGCGAGTGCGTCAGGCAACGTATCGCCGCGCGCCGGCGGCGATGCGACCAGCAACAGGCCGAAGACGGCCAACATGCCGCCGGCCATCCGCGATCGCGGGTCACTCCGCGGCATGCTTGCTCACCGTTTCCTCCAGCAACATGAAGTCCGGTACAGGCACGATCGCATAGCGGGTGCGCGCTGCCATGAGCGAGTAGATCGCCGGCAGGACGAACAGCGACACCAGCGTGCCGAAGCTCATGCCGACCGCAATGACGATGCCGATCTGCGAGCGTCCGCCCGCCCCGGCGCCAGTCGCGAACGCCAGCGGCACCGCGCCCAGCACCGTGGCCGTGGTTGTCATCACGATCGGACGCAGCCGCAGTGCAGAAGCCTCGATCAGCGCATCGTGCAGGTCCATGCCCTGGTCGCGCAACTGGTTGGTGAACTCCACGATCAAGATGCCATGCTTGGCGATCAGTCCGACCAGCGCGATGAAGCCGATCACGCTGTAGAGGTTGTACGATCCGTCGAATATGTAGAGGCCGATGATGGCGCCGCAGATCGCCAGCGGAACGATCGCGAGGATGATCGCCGGATCGCGGAAGCTTTCGAACTGAGCGCTGAGCACCAGGTAGATGAACACAATCGCCAGCAGCATCACGAGCGCCATGCCGATCGCCGATTGTTCCATGGCACGAACGGCGGCACTGTCGGCGACCCGGACATTGGGTGGCAGCACCGATTGGGCGATGGCCTTCAGCTCCGCTGTCGCCTCCTGCACGGTATGGCCCGGCAGCGGATCGGCACCCAGGGTGGCGGAATTCATCTGGTCGGTGCGCGCCAGCACCGCCGGCCCTGCCGTCCGCGCAATGGTAACGACGGATCGCAGCGGAATAAGCTCGCCGGTTCGACCGGTGACGTAGACGTCCTCCAGCGTGTTCGCCTTCGATGCCAGGTCTTCCGGAAGCTCGATGATCACATTGTAGATGTCGCCACGATACACGAACGTCGATGCGCGTTGGCCGCCGAACAGCGACTGGATGGTGGCGCCGATTGTGGAGACCGGCACACCGACATCGGACGCCGCAGCGCGATCCACCGCCACCTGGATCTTCGGCGTATCCATGTGCAGATCGACGGTAACGTTTTGCAACGACCTGGAATGCCGGGTCGCCTGCACCACGGCATCGGCCGCTGCCGCAAGGTCGGCATAGCTGCTGGACGTCTTCAGGATCCACTGCACCGGTTGTCCGCCGCCGATGCCGGCCAGCGGATCGGATGCATAGATCGTCGACTCGATGCCGGGCAGTTCCTTCAGGTCCTGCATGATGGCGTTGGTGATCTGCGTGGAAGTCCGCGTGCGCTGGCCGAACGGCTTGAACGACACGATCGACATGCCCTCGTTCTGCATCGGCATTCCGAGCATGACGAGGCTGCCGTCGACCTCCGGTTGGCGGGCCATGATGGCTTCGGCACGGGCGGTCCAGGATGCGAGGTAATCCAGTGTCGCAGTCGGCGGTCCGGTGAATTTCAGCACGACGTAGGCTTCATCCTCACCGGCCGACATCGAGGCGGGCACGTGGTCGGCCATCATCACAGTGGCCGCCACCGCCAGGGCGGTGGCCAGCACGACCAGCCAGCGATGGCCAAGCACGCCATGGATGGCGCGACGATAGCGTGCCGTCACCGCATCGGTCATGCGGGTCATCCAGCCGGTGTAGCCGTGCTTGTTCTGCGGATAGATCAGTCGCCCGCACATCATCGGCGAAAGGGTACGTGCGATGAAGCCGGACAGCAGGATGCAGATGGCCAGGGTGAAGGCGAATTCCCGGAAGATCTGGCCGACCGTGCCGCCCGCCAGGCCCATCGGGGCGAACACCGACGCCAGCGTGATGGTGGTCGCGATCACTGCGAAGCCAACTTCCTTGCTGCCGAGGAAGGTGGCGTCCATCGCCGACAGACCGGCATCGACGTGGCGCTGCACGTTCTCGACCTCAACGATCGCATCGTCCACGACGAGACCGACCGCGAGCACCATCGCCAGCAGCGAGAAGATGTTGATCGAGAATCCCAACAGGTTGATGAACAGCAACGTGCCGACCAGCGACAGCGGGATGGTGACCAGCGGGATCATGCTGGTACGGAACGATCCGATGAACGCCAGGATTACCAGCAGGACGAGGCCGGTTGCGATGAACACGGTCTTCTCGACCTCGTCGACGGAATCCTTGATCGGCCCTGCCGTGTCGAACGCCATGTCGATGACCATGCCGGGCGGCGCTGCCTCCCGCAGGTCGGGCAGCATCGCGTTCGCCGCCTTGCTGATATCGAGTGGGTTGGCAGTGGACTGCGGCACCAGTCCCACGGCCACCGCTGCCTTGCCGCCGTAGCGGAAGCCGGTCAGCGTCTCGTCCGGCCCGACCACCGCCTTGCCGACATCGGACAGCCGGATGAGGAACCCATCCTTACCGCGGCGCAGCGCCATGGAGGCGAACTCGTCTGGATCGTTGAGTGCGGTGTCGACCAGCACCGAAATCGTATCGTCCTTGCGACGGATCTGACCACCCGGTGTTTCAATGTTCTGTTGCGCCAGTGCGGTCTTCACGTCGTCGACCGTCACGCCGTACGCCGCCATCTTCACCGGATCGAGCTGCAAGCGAATGGCGTATTTGCGGTCGCCGATGAGCTGCGCCTGGGCCACGCCTGGGATGGTGGTCAGGCGCGGCACCATCTCCCCCTGTACGAACGCCGTCACCGCCATGTCGCTGAGCTTTGGATTGGCAAAGGCCAGGTACAGCACCGGCTGGCTGTCGGTGCTGACCTGGGTGATCACCGGGGCCAGGATGCCTGGCGGCAGCTTGGCCTGGGCCGCGGATACCTTCGCCCGCACGTCGTTCAAGGCAGCCGCCGGATCGGTGCCCGCCACGAAGTTCACCTGGATGGTACTGGCACCTTCCTGGCTGGTCGACGTCATTGTCTCGATGCCGGTGGCAGAGCCGATCCCCGATTCAAGCTGCGCGGTCACCTGCCGCTCGACCAGTTCCGGATCGGCGCCGGGGAAGACCGTGACAACCGTGACGCTGGGCAGCACGAGGCGCGGGAACTGGCGGACCTGCAGGTCGCGGATTGCCCACACCCCCAGGATCGCCAGGATCAGGTTGATGACGATGGTGAAGACGGGCCGCTGGATGCAGAAATTGGACAGCCACATCAGGTGGCACTCTTCACGTCCGCCGGCGGCGCCACGATCTTGACCGGATCGCCGTCCCGCAGCCGGAACTGTCCGATCGTCACCACCTGCTCGCCGGCCTTGACCCCACTCAGCAGCTCGGTCTGCTGTCCGTCCGACAGGCCGATCGTGACGACCCGCTGGCGCGCGATGTTCTTGTCGTCGACGACGAACACATACGACGCGTTGAGGTCGTTGCTGATCGCGCCCGCCGGTACCACCAGCGCGGCGGGATGGGTGCGCAGGTCGAGGCTCACCCGCACATAAAGCCCAGGTCGCAAGTGCTTGCCGATGTTATGCACCACTGCCCGCAGCAGCACGGAGCGTGTGTCGGTCGAAATCGCCGGATCAATGAACGACAACCGGCCGTCCACCATCTGATCGGCCCCCGTGCCAGGCACCTGGATATGGACCGGCATGCCCGCCGCCACCTGCAGCGCAACCACGCTCGGCATGCGGAACTCGATCTCCAACTCGCTGGTGTCCTGCAGCTGGACGATGGTGTCCGCGCTGGTCACGAAGGCCCCGACATCGATGCGAGAGGATCCAAGCGTACCGGCGAATGGCGCCCGCAGAGTGAGCTGGGCCAGCTTGGTTTCGTTGATCTTCACCTCGGCTTGCGAGGCGGAGGCACGCGACTGAGCCTGTTCGGTCGAGTAAGTGGAATCAAGCCCCTGTCTCGACAGAGATTGAGTTCGCCGCAGGTTCTGGACGTCCGCGTCGGCCTGGGCACGCGACGACTGGAGCTGCGCCTCGGCGATCCCCGCGTCCATCACCACCAGTGGCGCGCCGGCGACCACCGCCTGTCCATCGTCGAACAGGATCTGACGCACCACCCCCGGGGTCTGGGCCACGATATTGACGCTGCGATCGGATACCAAATTGCCGTAGGAGGCGACGCTCTCGACCATCGGCGCGACGCGCACCGGCTGCACGGAGACGGCTTGCGCGTCGGAGGAGATCGCCTGCACCGGCGGCACGGCGTCCATGTGCCGCTTGTACAGCACCCCGGCGCCCACTGCGACGAGCAGGACCAGAATCAGAACGACGCTGCGCTTCACTGCGTGGCTCGCGCGCGGAGGCCTGGCCTCGGCAGGATCGCAGCCGGAATGGTGTCGGCCATCCCGATCGATCGCAACGCGAACGATCCGGCGTGCCGGCAACCCACCGGCACGTCATATGCCAGTGTCATGCGGTGGCCCGGCATGGACTCTCCCCTGACTTCAACCGCACTTCTATGTCAAACCCGCGTCGACACGACCTTCATGCCGCCACGCACCGCGCTGTCTGCCTGAGACAGGCCGCGCCGCGTCGGATATGATAGCAACACCGCCCTGGTTACCAAAGCGTTGTTTCCAGATTCCAGAGCGGCGTCACAACGACAGCGGACCTCCGGACGAAGCCGTCCGTTACAAATTGGCGTCAGACGATAAGCGCGCCGCTGGCCGCCAGTGCAACCCGTTCCTGCTCGGCCAGCGACGGGATTTGAAATGCCGCCCGCAATTCTTGCAATGGGACGTCCACCACGCTCCAGAGGTTCCAGCCCTTCAGCAGGTCGACATTCATCGCCGCGCCGCGTGCCACCGCCCGGAAGAACGCGTCGGGCTCCAGCAACCCGGTCAGGCATGGCCCCGGCAGCACCTGCCGACCGGCATGGAACTGCAACAATGTGGCGAGCAGCAGGTCCATGCACAGCCGCTCGGTGTTGCCGCCGCTGAACGCAGCGTTCAGCATCTCGCCTTGCAGGCTGGTATCGTACTCGCTGAG
>JARLIJ010000210.1 GCA_031291795.1 Acetobacteraceae bacterium
GCCACGCCAAGGCTGATCGCGCCGCCGCGCCATGCTTCGTGCCGGAATGCGGCCTGGATATCGTCGATTTCGCTGCTGGATACGGTCACCAGTCCCCAGGGCGCATAGGAGGCGGCGTAGTACAGCTTCTCCACGTTGACGTCCGTCCTGCCGGACTTCGCGCCGAGCATAGTGATGAAGCCGCTTTGGCCGCCCGCGCTGAGGTCGAGCATGGCCTTCGTGCTGTCGCGCACTGCCGGGTTCTCATGGTGCAGCATGTCGGCGCCGTCGAACGCGGGGGTGGTGCCGTGCGCGAGCATGATACCGGCGAGGTTGTAGACGCCGAAATAGGCTGACCCGTTGTAGCGGGCGGTGTGGATCAGCTCGATCAGCTGCTCCTTCGCCTGTGCATCGGTGATCGCACCGCGGTCGAGCCTGCCCTTGATCACCGCGATCTGGCTGTGCAGCACCCCGGTTGCGGCGCGTAGCGTTTGCTGGCGATCAGTCAGCATCACCTGCTGAAGTATATTGAGTGAAAGCGCGGAGATGATCACCACGGACGCGACGCCCAATGCCACCAGGCCCAGCATCTTCATGCGGATGCCGTGCACCCATATCCACGACTTCATGACTGTACTCCGATCAGGGCCGTCAATCGTTTTGAACACGACCCAGCCGTTCCGACGTTATAAGCATTTTCGGCGTAAATGCTTAAGCTTCCGTTATTGCTTGGCCGCAAGGCTGTTCCGTGTGAGGTGGCGGACGCCTGGCGCACAGGACGGCTTCAGCCGGAGGCCTGTGTCGCCCTCAAGGGGCCGGCGGCGTTCCCAGCACCCCGAGCGCGTCGGCGATGCCGAACTCTCCCGGCAGCGCGCCTTTGGGGAAAAGGTGCGTGACGTGCCCCATCTTGCGGCCCGGCCGCGCCTCGGCTTTGCCGTACAGATGCGGGATCAGCCCCGGCGTCGCCACGATCTGCGGCCAGAGCGCGGTGTCTTCGGGCCCCACGAGGTTCTTCATCACCGCATCGGAATGCCGCACCACCGGCAACAGCGGCAGGCCGGCGATCGAGCGGATATGCAGCTCGAACTGACTCGCCGGGCAGGCATCGATCGTCCAGTGACCGGAGTTGTGGGGGCGCGGCGCGATCTCGTTCACCAGCACGCGGCCGGTGGCGTCGACGAACATCTCCACCGCCAGCAAGCCGATCAGGTCGAGCGCCGTCGCCACGTTGCGCGCGATCTCCTGGGCGGCCTGGTCCACCGCGACCGGGATGCGGGCGGGGGCGAGCGTCAGGTCCAGGATGTGGTCGCGGTGGCGGTTCTCGACGGTATCGAAGGCGGACAGCGTCCCGTCGGCGCCGCGCGCGATCACCACGCTGACCTCCTGGGCGAAGTTGACGAAGCCCTCCAGGACCAGCGGCTTGGGGTTCAGGCGCTCGAACGCGGGCGCCAGGTCGTCCGGCGAACGCAGCGTCGCCTGGCCCTTGCCGTCGTAGCCCAGGCGAGTGGTCTTCAGCACCGCGGGCAGGCCGAGGCGGCCGACGGCCTCCTGCAATTCCGCCAGCGAGGCAACCGGCGCCCAGGGGGCGGTCGTGGCACCGGCGCCGTTCAGGAAGGTTTTTTCCGCCAGCCGGTCCTGGCTGATCCGCAGGATCGCCGGCGCCGGGCGCACCGGCTTCAGCGAGGCCAGCAGGTCCAGCCCCTCGGCGCTGACGTTTTCGAACTCGAAGCTGATCACGTCGACCGCCTCGGCGAAGGCGCGCAGCGAGGCAGGGTCGGCGTAATCGCTGATGGTTACCGCGTGCGCCACCTGGGTGGCGGGGCTGTCGACCTCCCGCGTCAGGATGTGGCAGCGGTACCCGAGGCGGGCGGCGGCGAGGGCGGACATGCGTCCGAGCTGGCCACCCCCGACGAGGCCGATGGTGGAGTTGGGGTGAAGGGGGAAGGTCATCACGTCACGAGCCTTGTTCGGCGTTGATCACGCCGTCGGCGGATCGACCGGCGTCTCGGCCACCGCGGCAGTCTGTTCGGCCCGCAGCGCATCCAGCCGTTCGGCCAGGCCGGGATCGCTCAGGGCCAGGATGCCGGCGGCGAGCAGGGCAGCATTCACCGCCCCGGCGCGGCCGATCGCCAGGGTGCCGACCGGAATGCCGGCGGGCATCTGGACGATGGCGAGCAGGCTGTCCATGCCCTTCAGCGCGTGGGATTCGACCGGCACGCCCAGCACCGGCAGCGACGTCCACGCGGCGCACATGCCGGGCAGATGGGCTGCCCCGCCGGCGCCGGCGATGATGACGCCCAGGCCGCGGTCGCGCGCCGACCGGGCGTAGTCCCGCAGCCGGTCGGGCGTGCGGTGGGCGGACACGATGCGCGTCTCATGCGCGACGCCCAGGCGTGTCAGCATCTCGGCGGCATGGGTCAGGGTGGGCCAGTCGGATTGGCTGCCCATGATGATCCCGACGCGGGGCATGGCCGCCATCAGGCGATGTTGTCCGGTATCAGCCGGCTTTCGAGCCAGGCGACCTCATCCTTCAACATCAGCTTGCGCTTTTTCAGGCGCTGCAGATGCAGTTGGTCGGACGCACCCTGTTCGGCCAGGCGTGCGATCACGGTATCGAGATCCCGGTGCTCGCTGCGCAGTTCGTGCAGCTTGCGCAGCAGCGAATCGCGGTCGGTCAGCATGGTGTTCGCCTAGCTAAGGACTGGACTGAAGCGGGAATAGCGCGCGGCTCACGGATCGGCCCGGCGAACCC
>JARLIJ010000211.1 GCA_031291795.1 Acetobacteraceae bacterium
CGGCCCGTATCCCACGGGACCTGACAGGAGCACCAGCTTCCCGATGTCTTGGAATAACGGCGGCCCGAACCCGTGGGGAACTCCGGGCGGTGGTGGATCCAATGGCGGCGACAAGCCGCCTCCGGGCGGTCCTTGGGGCAACGGCCCGCATGATGAGCGGTCCGGTCCGCGGCGGCCTGGCGGCCCGTTCGGCGGCGGCGGCGGTCCGATTCCCGACCTCGACCGGCTGATTGCCCAGGTCCAGGCCTATATCCGGCGCATGTTGCCGGGTGGCGGCGGACCCGGCGGTGGCGGCCTGTTCGGCAGCGGCCGCGGTTTGGCCTTCCTCGGCCTGGCGGTCGTCGCGCTGTGGCTTGCCAGCGGCGTCTATCGCGTCCAGCCGGACGAGCAGGGCGTCGTGCTGCGCTTCGGCGCGGTCAACCGCACCGCGTTCCCCGGCCTGAACTACCACCTGCCCTGGCCGTTCGAGCGCGTGCTGCGCCCCGCCGTTACCCGCATCAACCGCACCGAGATCGGCTACCGCTCGGGCGCCGGCTCCGACACCATGGAGTCGGGCCGCGACCGCACCGGGCGCGATGTGCTGGCGGAAAGCCTGATGCTGACCGGCGACGAGAACATCATCGACATCGACGTCGCGGTGTTCTGGCGCATCCGCGATGCCCAGGCCTACCTGTTCAACACCCGCCGCCCCGACGACATTGTGCGCGCGGTGGCCGAAAGCTCGCTGCGCGAGGTGATCGGCCGCACGCCGATCCAGCCCGCCCTCACCCAGTTGCGCGCGCAGATCGAGACCGACGTGCTGCACCAGTCGCAGGAAATCCTCGACCGCTACGGCGCGGGCGTGGAAGTGACCCAGGTGCAGCTGCAGAAGGTCGATCCGCCCGCCGCGGTGATCGAGAGCTTCCGCGACGTGCAGCGCGCCAATACGGACGCCGAGCGGATGCGGAACGAGGCGCAGTCGTACAGCAATGACATCGTGCCGCGGGCACGCGGCGACGCCGCCCGCATCATCGCCGAGGCGCAGGGTGCGCGGCAGACCTCGATTGCCCAGGCCACCGGCCAGTCGGAGCGCTTCGACAGCGTGCTGGCCGCCTACCAGGCCGCCAAGGATATCACCCTGCGCCGGATGTACATCGACACCATGCAGGACATCATGAGCCATTCGCAGGCCCTGGTGATCGACGACAAGCTGAAGGGCCTGGTGCCCTTCCTGCCGATCAACCTGCCGCCGCCGGGGGCGCCCCGCCCGCCGGCCAACCCGTCGCCCGGCAGCCAACCCGCCGCCGCCGGCACGCCTTCGACCAGCGGGCAATCGCCAGCCGGGCAACCCTTCAGTGCGAGGGCGCCGCAATGAACCGCGTCGGCGCCGCAGGGGTCGCCCTGCTCATCGTCCTGGGCTTCCTGGGCTGGACCTGCCTGTTCACCGTGCAGCAGACCGAACAGGTGCTGGTCACCCAGTTCGGCGACCCGGTGCGGATCATCACGCAGCCCGGGCTGCATGCCAAAAGCCCGATCCAGTCCGTGATCAGCTTCGACCGCCGCCTGCTCAGCGTCGAGCTGCCCGGCGAGGAAGTCATCCTGGGCGACCAGCGCCGGCTGATCGTGGACACCTTCACGGTGTTCCGCATCACCGATCCGCTGCACTACTATCAGGCCGTCGGCATCACCGAGGACGGCATCCGCGCCCGGCTGAACTCGATCGTCACCTCCGCACTGCGGCGGGTATTGGGCAACAACAAGCTGCTGGACGTGCTGTCGGCCGACCGCGAGCGGATCATGACCACGATCCGCAGCCAGGTGAACGCCGAGATGGGCAATTTCGGCGTCTCGGTGGAGGACGTGCGGATCCGCCGCGCCGATCTGCCGGAGGAGAATACCCAGGCGATCCTCGGGCGGATGCAGTCCGAACGCCAACGGGTTGCCGCCCAGGCCCGCGCCGAGGGCGCCGAGGCCTCCGCCCGCATCCGCGCCGATGCCGAACGCGACCGTTCGGTGCTGCTGGCCGAGGCGCGCGCCACCGCCGATCAGCTGCGCGGCCAGGGTGAGGCCGAGGCAACCAATATCTACGCCCAGTCGTTCGGCCGCGACCCGCAGTTCTTCAGCATCTGGCGGACCCTACAGGGCTATCGCGACGTGTTCGACGGCGGTAATGCTCGCTTGGTTCTGACGCCCGACAACGAATATCTGCGCTATCTTCAGGCGTCGCCGGCGCCCACGTCGCCCTGACGGGAAGGACGAGGCAGGATGACGCCACCGTTGTCAGCCGACCGCGACCGGACCATATGCGGCCTATTCGCCAGGAAATCGTGATCATGCGCCCGTTCCGCTCCGCCACCGCTCGTGCCGCCCTGCTGGGCTTTTCGACCGTCCTGGCCATCCCGGCCACGACCATCCTGCCGATGGCGCTGACCGCTGCCCCGGCCGCCGCCCGGTCCGCGCCGGACAGCTTCGCCGACCTGGCCGCAAAACTGCTGCCGGCCGTGGTCAATATCTCCTCCAGCCAGACCGTCACGGCGCGCAGCGGCGCGCCCGGCGCCGGGCCGGAGATGCCGATGTTCCCGCCTGGCTCGCCGTTCGAGCAGTTCTTCAAGGATTTCCTCAACCGCAACCGCCCCGGTGGACGCGGCGGCGACCAGGCCCCGGCTCCCGAACGGCGGATGCAAAGCCTGGGATCGGGCTTCATCATCGATCCGTCGGGCCTGGTGGTGACCAACAATCACGTGATCGACGGGGCCGACGAGATCACCGTGACGCTGCAGGACAACACCACCCTGAAGGCGACCCTGGTCGGGCGTGACGAGAGCGGCGACATCGCCCTGCTGCGGGTCAAGCCGGACAAGCCGCTGCCATCCGTGCAGTTCGGCGATTCGGACCAGGAGCGCGTGGGCGACTGGGTGCTGGCGATCGGCAACCCATTCGGCCTGGGCGGGTCGGTGACCGCGGGTATCGTCTCGGCGCGGGGGCGCAACATCCACCAGGGGCCGTACGACGACTTCATCCAGACCGATGCCGCGATCAACCGGGGCAACTCGGGCGGCCCGCTGTTCAACATGGACGGCCAGGTGATCGGTATCAACACGGCGATCTACTCGCCGTCGGGCGGCTCGATCGGCATCGGGTTCTCCATCCCGGCCAACATGGCGAAGAACATCGTCGCCCAGATCCGCGACTTCGGTCACCCGCGGCGGGGTTGGCTCGGCGTGAAGATCCAGCAGGTGACGCCCGATATTGCCGAGAGCCTGGGGCTGAAGGATGCCTCCGGTGCGCTGGTGGCCGGGGTGAACGACGGCGGGCCGGCCGACCAGGCCAAGCTGCGCAACGGCGATATTATCCTGAAGTTCAACAACCAGGACGTGAAGGACATGCACGCCCTCCCCCGCATCGTGGCGGATTCCGAGGTCGGCAAGCAGGTCCCGCTGGTGCTGTGGCGCGACGGCAAGGAAGTCACGATCCAGGCGACACTGGCCGAGAAGCCGGATGACGCGACCCTGGCCTCGGCCGACAGCGGCGCCGCGAAGCCGGACACCACCAAGCCCACGGCGATCTCGGGGCTGGGCATCAATATCGCGCCGATGAGCCAGGACCTGAAGGACAAGTTCCAGCTCGGCGCCGACCAGAAGGGCGTGGTGATCACCGACGTGGCGCCGGGCAGTTCAGCCGCCGACCGCGGGCTGAAGCCGGGCGACGTGATCGTCGAGGTGCAGCAGGGCGAGGTCAACAGCCCGACCGACGTACAGACCCGGGTCGATTCGGTGCGCAAGACAGACCGCAAATCCGTGCTGATGCTGATCCAGCGCCAGGACGGCCTGCAATGGGTGCCGCTGTCGCTGGGGTCGGACAAGGACAAGCAGCCGGGGTAAGGTCTGCGGGCCGGTGCCTGGGGAAAAGGAAGGCTGGGGCGCTGCCGCAGCCCCCGCCAAGTGGCGCTGCCCCCGCCGGCCCTAGCCCGCCAGCTCCTCCAACACAGGCCGCAGGTACTGCGCGAACAGGGCGGGATTCTCGGCGAATGGGAAGTGACCGATGCCGGGCATGGCCTGGAACCTTGCGCCCGGGATCTTCGCCGCTGTCGCGGCCGAGGCTTCGACAGTGCACGAGTAGTCATATTCCCCGGTCAGCATGAACAGCCGGCAGCGGTTGGTGTCGATCCGCCCGACGCGCTCCCGCGCGTCCCAGTCGCCCGAGTAGAACGCGATATCGCCAAAAAACACCGCCGGACCGCCCTGGGCGTAGTGCCAGCCGATCTGTTCGACGTATTCCGCGGGGCTTTGCGGGGCGGACAAAGCGCGGATCCACTCCGGCACGAAGAAGGCCTGGTTGACCTGCGGGTGAGCGGCCCAGTGGGTTTGCCGCCGCTCGATCTTGTCGCAGGCCTCGCAGGCGATGATGCCGTGGAACGAATCGGGGTGGCGATAGGCGAGTTCCAGGCAGATCTCGCCGGACATCGAGGCACCGAGGACGATCGGCCTGTCGAGTCCGGCGGCCGCAACGAAACCCATGATCAGGTCGACGTAGAGGTTGGTGTTCAACCGCCAGGAGCCAGGGATGGCGCCCTCGGGCGGCGGCGACTTGCCGTGCCAGGGCATGTCGAACGAGACCAGCCGGTGCGTGGCCGTGAGCGACGGGTCGCTCATCAGCCCGTGGAATTGTCGACCGTCGGCGCCAGCGGTGTGCAGGCACAGCACGTCCTGGCCGGTCCCTGTGGCCTCGGTATAGAGCTGGTAGGTGACGCCGCCGACCGTGACGGGCACATAGCGGCCCGCGACCCTCGGTATCGGGCGCATCCCGCCGCGCGGCGCCAGGACGGCGGGTGCCGGGGCCGGGTTGCCCATCGCCAGCCACTTGCCGACCTCCAGCACGCGGCGGACCACGTGGGCATGCTGCATGAAGGCCACCTGCTCGCCCTCGATGGAGAATTCTGGCACCCGGTAGAGCATTGCGAAAACGCCGTGGTGGTGGCGCGGCGGTTCGGGTTGCAGGAATTTGGCCCAGACCGCGTCCGGCGCGCCCAGGGTGAAGGCCGGTGTGCCGCCGCCTGGCTGCATCTGGCCGTCCGCGACGGTGAACACGCTCGCCCGCCCATCCACCGCAACGGCAAAGCACACGGACCACGGTCCGGCCCAGGCGGCCAGGGTCGCATCCTTGGCGCAGGCCGCGCGCCAGGCGGCGGCCGGGGGGAACCTGCTCATTGCGGGTCGATCACCTTCAACACCACGGGGTGGTAGTCCTCGCCGTAGCCCTGGCGCGCCGCCTCCTGCAGCCGCGCCATGGTCAGCTTCGCCGCCGCCATGTCGATGCCGGCCGCGTCGGCCATCTCCAGCGCGTAGGACAGGTCCTTGATCGCGTATTTCGTGGAGAACGCCCGCTGCGGGAATTCGCCCGGCAGGATCGCCTTCATGCCGTGGTTGCGCAGCACGAAGCTGTCGCCGGAGCCTTTGGCCATGGTCGGCAGCAGCACATCGGCCGGCACGCCGTTGCGCCTGCCCAGGGCGATCGCCTCGGCCAGCGCGGCACAATGCTGAAAAACCAGCATGTTGTTGAGTATCTTCACGACCTGCCCGCAACCGATCGGGCCGCAATGCGTCACGTCGCTGCCCATTGTCTCCAGGACCGGGCGGACATGCGCGAACACCGCGTCCGAGGCGCCCACCATGATCGACAGGTCGCCCTTCGCCGCAGCTTCCCGCGTGCGGGCGACCGGTGCGTCGGCGAACAGGATGCCCTTGGCCTCCAGCCGGACGCCGATCTCCCGGGTCAGCGAGACCGAGGAGGTGGAGGTGTCGACGATGCACTGGCCGGCGACCAGGTCGGGCTCCAGCGCGGCGATCACACCGGCCACGGCGCGGCCGTCCGGCAGCGAGAGCAGGATCAGGTCGGCGTGCTTTGCAACGTCCTCCAGCGAGGCGGCGCTGACACCGAACTCTGCCAGCCGGAGACCCGGTGCCGTGTTGACGTCGCAGCCCAGCACTTTCAGGCCGGAGCGGCGGGCAAGGTGGCCACACATCGGCTCGCCCATGACGCCGAGGCCGATGAAGCCGATGGTTGCGATGGGCCGCGCGGCGGTTGGCGGTTGCGCCATGTTGGAGTCTCCTTCCCTGGAGCCTCCGTTGTGTTGCACGCGCCGCGGGCTGTCAAAACCGCGCCGGCTCTGGGAGACTGCGCGCAAGGAGATATGACGCATGTATGCTGCCTTGCGCGACACGAAGCTGTTTTTCGACGTCGAGGGCGCCGGCCTGGTGCCGGACGGGCCGGCGCTGCGAGAGCACCGACCGGCTTTGGTGATCCATGGCGGGCCGGGTGGCGACCATAGCGGGTTCAAGCCGTCGATGACCCCGCTCACCGCGGCGTTGCAGCTCATCTACTTCGACCATCGTGGCAATGGGCGATCGGCGCTGGCCGATCCGCAGGCCGACCCGGCGCGCTTCACGCTGGACGAGAACGTGGAGGACATGGAGGCGCTGCGCCGCCACCTCGGGCTGGGGCCGGTGGTGTCGATCGGCACGTCGTATGGCGGGATGGTGGCGATGGCGCACGCCGCGCGCTATCCGGAGGCGGTGTCGCACCTGGTGCTGGTGGTAACCGCCGCGCATGGCGGCTTCGTGCCGCGGGCCGAGGCGTTCGTGCGCGCCCACGGCACGGCAGAGCAGCAGGCGGTGTGCGAGACGCTGTGGGCCGGCGGGTTCCGGACGGTCGAGGCGACGCAGCACTACTACGCGGTGATGGGCAAGCTGTATTCCCGCCGCTTCGAGCCGGCCAGTGCGGCGGAGGGCCGCGCGCGGACGCTGCCCACGACGGAGCCGCTGAACCGTGCGTTTGGGCCGGGCGGGTTCCTGCGGAGCTTCGACCTACGGCCGGAGCTGGGGCGCATTACGGCGCCGACGCTGATCCTGGCCGGGCGGCATGACTGGATCTGCCCGCCGGATTTCTCCGAGGAGATTCATGCGTTGATACCCGGCTCGACGCTACGGATCTTCGAGCAGAGCAGCCACTCGATCCGGGTGGATGAGCCGGCGGCGATGAACGCGGCGATCCTTCGGTTCGTGGGGTAGGGCGGCCGATCCGATCCCGACTTACCAGCCTGCAGCAGCGTGAAGTCATGGGTGCCCCCACCAGGCGCGGGCATGACATGAGGGGTAGCGCTCTGCGTCCCTGCCCGCTTCATCCCAACGTCATCCCGCTGTAATAGAGCGGCAACGCGACGGGACTACGCCGCCCACGACCCGTTCCAGGTGAGGAAAAAACCCATGCAGCGCCGCACTCTGCTCGCCGGCTCGTCCGCCGTGCTGGCAGCCGCCCCCTTCGCCCGCCTCCGTGCTGCGGAGAAGACCAAGATCGTGTGGTGGCACGCGATGACCGCCTCGCTGGCCGACGAGGTGAACCGCCTCGCCACCCTGTTCAACCAGACCCAGGATGCCATAGAGGTCCAGCCGATCTACAAAGGCGGCTACGGCGACACCCTGACCGCCACCATCGCCGCCTCTCGCGCCGGCCAGGCGCCGCATCTGGTGCAGGTGTTCGAGGTCGGCACCGGCACCATGCTGGCCGCCGGGAAGGCCGTGAAGCAGATCTGGGAGCTGTCGAAGGAGACCGGAGTCGCGCTCGACCCCAAGGGCTACATCCCGGCGGTGCGCGGCTACTACAGCTTGACCGACGGGCGGATGGCCTCGATGCCGTTCAACTCCTCCACCGCGGTAATGTGGTACAATAAGGACGCCTTCCGCAAGGCCGGCCTCGATGCCGACAAGCCACCGGCCACCTGGCCGGAGGTCGTGGCTGCCGCCCAGGCGATCAAGACGAAGGACGCGGCCGAGATCCCGATGACCACCTCCTGGCCGACCTGGATCCAGCTCGAGGAATACAGCGCGCTGCACAACATTCCGTTCGCCAGCAAGGAGGACGGGTTCGCCGGCCTGGACACCCAGCTCGAGATCACCAGCAAGGCGCATGTGAAGCAGGTGCAGCGGCTGCTCGACATGGCGAAGGACGGCACGTTCCGCTATGCCGGCCGCGACAATGCGCCCGATCCGCTGCTGCTGTCGGGCCAGGCGGCGATTGCGTTCAACTCGTCGGGGATGCGAGGCGCGCTGGCGAAATCGGCGAAATACGACTGGGGCGTGGCGTATCTCCCCTACGATCCGGAGATCATCAAGACGCCGCTGAACTCGATCATCGGGGGCGCCAGCCTGTGGGCGATGACCGCACCGAACCGGACGGCGGCGGAGTACAAGGGCGTGGCGCAGTTCCTGGCGTTCCTCGGGCAGCCGGAGAACGACGCGGCCTGGCACCAGGCGACCGGCTACGTGCCGGTGACACTCGCCGGGTTCGAGCTGTCGCAGAAGCAGGGGTTCTACGACAAGAACCCGGGCGCCGACCTGCCGGTCCGCCAGCTTGCCCGCGGCCAGGTGACGGCCAATTCCAAGGGGTTGCGGCTGGGCCGCCTGCCGGAGATCCGCAACATCATCCAGGAGGAGCTGGAGAAGGCCCTGCAAGGCGGCCAATCCGCGCAGCAGGCGATGGAGGTCGCGACCACCCGCGGCGACAAGGTGCTGCGCGAGTTCCAGAAGTCGGTGCGGGCGTAGCGGGCGGTTGATGGTGGGTTCGACCCCTCCCCCCAACCCCCTCCCTCAAGAGGAGGGGGAGAAACTCCGATACTCCCCCTCCCCTTGAGGGAGGGGGTTGGGGGGAGGGGTCGGCCCGCACATAGCACATGGACCGCCGCACCATCTTCCAGGGCTGGGCGCTGCCGATGCTGCTGGTGTTGCCGCAGCTGCTGCTCACCGGATTCTTCTTCTACTGGCCCGCCGGCCAGGCCGTCTGGTCGAGCCTTACCTCCGAGGATCCGTTCGGCCAGGGCAGCGTCTTCGTCGGCCTGGACAATTTCGCCGACCTGTTCGCCGACCCGCTCTACGTGCAGTCCATCGTCCGGACGGTGGTGTTCTGCCTGGCCGTCAGCGCCCTCGCCATGAGCGTCGCCCTGGCGCTGGCGGTGTTCGCCGACCGGGAGATCCGCGGCCGGGCAGTCTACCGCACGCTGCTGATCTGGCCCTATGCCATCGCCCCGGCGCTGTCCGCCGTGCTGTTCCTGTTCATCCTGAACCCGCAGGTCGGCCTGCTCGGGCGCTGGCTGAACACCCACGGCCTGCCCTGGGACTACCATATCAACGGCGGCCAGGCCCTGCTGATGGTGGTGCTGGCGAGCGCCTGGAAGCAGGTCAGCTACAATTTCATCTTCTTCCTGGCCGGATTGCAGTCGATCCCGCGCGCGGTGACCGAGGCCGCGCGGATGGACGGCGCCCGCGGCTGGCACCGCTTCCGCACCATCACCTTCCCGCTGCTGTCGCCGACCACGTTCTTCCTGCTGGTGGTGAACGTGGTCTATGCCGCGTTCGACACATTCGGCACGATCTACGCACTGACCCAGGGTGGCCCCGGCAAGGACACCGAGACGCTGGTGATCAAGGTCTACCGCGACGGCATGATCAACCAGGATATCGGCTCGTCCTCCGCCCAATCGGTGGTGCTGATGCTGGGCGTGATCGTGGTGACGGCAGTGCAGTTCCGCTTCATGGGAAGGCGGACCAGCGCATGAGGGGTTCCGACGATTCGGTTGTCCTTCTCCTTCCCGTCATGGCCGGGCTCCTTCCCGTCATGGGCGGGCTTGTAACCGCCAACCCCAACACCACCAACGAAGCCGCGTGCCTGACGGCCGCGTGCGGCACTTTCCTGGCAGGGGTGGCCGGGTCAAGCCCGGCCATGACGAACGGGGGCAGGCCCACCCCATGAAGGACCGCCCGGACTACCTCGCCCACGCCATCCTGACCCTCGGTGTGCTGCTGTTCGCCTTCCCGGTCTGGCTGGTGTTCGCTGGCTCCACGCAAAGCTCCGACGCCATCACCCGCGGTGAGATCTCGCTTCTGCCCGATCCGGCTGGCCTCGGCGTCTACGCCCGCGTGCTGACCGGCAGCACCAATGGCGGCCAACCGGTCTGGCACATGCTGCTGGTCTCCCTCGGCATGGCGCTCTGCATCGCCTTCGGCAAGATCGTCATCTCCGTCCTGTCGGCCTACGCCGTGGTGTTCTTCCGCTTCCCCGGCCGGCAGGTCGCGTTCTGGCTGATCTTCGTCACCCTGATGCTGCCGGTGGAGGTCCGCATCATCCCGACCTATGCCGTGATGGCCGATTTCGGGCTGATCAACAGCTTCACCGGCCTGTGGGTGCCGCTGATCGCCTCGGCCACCGCCACGCTGCTGTTCCGCCAGGTGTTCGTCGCCATCCCCGACGAGCTGGTGGAGGCCGCGCGCATGGACGGCGCCGGCCCGCTGCGCTTCCTGCGCGACATCGTGCTGCCGGTGTCCGGCGCCAACATCGCCGCCCTGTTCGTCTTCCTGTTCGTCTATGGCTGGAACCAGTATCTCTGGCCGCTGCTGGTCGCCACCGACCCGCGGCTCGACACCATCGTCATCGGCATCGTCAAGCTGATCGGCGTGGAGACCCAGACCGACTGGGGCGCCGTCATGGCCACCGCCGTGCTCGCCCTCCTGCCCCCGATCTGCGTCGTGGTACTGATGCAGCGCTGGTTCGTCGCCGGCCTCACCGAAGGCGAGAAATAACCCGATGGCCACCCTGGACCTGATCGGCCTGCGCAAGAGCTTCGGACAGACCGAGGTGCTGCGCCAGGTCGACCTCTCACTCGCCGACGGCGAGATGCTGGTGATCGTGGGTGCTTCCGGCTGCGGCAAGTCCACGCTGCTGCGCATGGTGGCGGGGCTGGAGCGGCCTTCCGCCGGGCGCATCGTGCTGGGTGGGCGCGACATCGTGGGGCTGGACCCGGCCGAGCGCGACATCGCCATGGTGTTCCAGAACTACGCGCTCTACCCGCATATGAGCGTGTTCGAAAACATGGCCTACGGCCTGCGCATCCGCGGCCTGGCACGCGCCGACATCCAGCGCCGCGTCGATGAGGCCGCCGGCCTGCTGGGGCTGTCGGAGCTGTTGGGGCGCAAGCCGCGCCAGCTCTCGGGCGGCCAGCGGCAGCGGGTTGCGATGGGGCGAGCGATCGTGCGGGAACCGAAGCTCTTCCTGTTCGACGAGCCGCTGTCCAACCTGGACGCCAAGCTGCGGGTGCAGATGCGCGCCGAGATCCGCCGATTGCAGCGCCGCCTGGGCGTCACCAGCCTGTACGTGACGCACGACCAGGTGGAGGCGATGACGCTGGGCGACCGCCTGCTGGTGCTGCACCAGGGCCACCCGGCCCAGCTCGCCACGCCGATGGAAGTGTTCGAACGCCCGGCCGACACTTACGTCGCCGGCTTCATCGGCGCGCCGGCGATGAACTTCCTGGCCGCCACCCTGGCCGAGGGTGGCACCGCTGCGCGCCTGGACGCCGGCCCGCTGGTGCGCTTCGTCGACGGACGCCGCGCCGGGACCGACGGAGACGCACTCACGGTCGGCATCCGACCGGAACATCTCTCCCTCGTCCCCGACGGCCTGGCGCTCCACGTCGACCTGATCGAGCCGCTGGGGTCGGAGACGTTGGTGCACGGTCATCTCGCGAGCCCCGGTGAGACGCCGCTAGTGGTGAAGCTGTCCGGCCATGCGCCGCCCGGTGAGACGCTCACGGTCGCGCTGCAACCGGCGCAACTGCATGTGTTCGACCGCGCCTCGGGGCGACGTATCGAGCCGATCGGGGCAGAAACCGGCCGGCCTGCGCTTGTCGGTGCCGGATTGGCCCAGTAGGGTCCAGGCTTCGTTGCACGTGGAACGGACGCGCCGATGCTGGAGCCGCCGACCGCCTCGCCCTCGCTCAGCCCTGCCGAGATGCAGATCCTGGTCGCACGCGCCGGTCTGCTGCTGAACCCGGGGCAGGTTGCGGACCTGGTGCTGGCCTGGCGGCAAGTCGCCGCGCTGATCGCCACCATCCCGCACAACCGGCCTTTGGCTGACGACATGGCAGTGAGTTTTCGCCTGCCGCCGCCGGTCGCCGCTGCGCCTGAGGCCGCCAAACCGGCCGGTCGGACCAAGGCCGCGCCGCCGGCCCGTTCGGCGGCCAAGACCGTCACATCTGGTCGTAACGCCGCCGAGCCGGCCGTATCTGGACGCAAGGCCGCCCCAACCGCCGACTCCACCCGCAACGCCGCACACCCGGCCTCTGGTCGCAAGGTCGCCAAACCAACCGTTCCCACCCGCAAGGCCGCAGCGTCCCACACGGCCGCGAAGCCAGCGGGTACCGGGCGCAACGCCACCGGCCGCATCGCACCCAAGACACCGCGCGGGCGATGAAGGGCTCGATCCCCGCCGCACTCACCATCGCCGAAGCTGCCCGCCTGATCGCCGCGAAAAAGCTCTCGCCAGTTGAGCTCACCCGCGCGCTGCTGGCCCGGATCGAGGCGCTGGACCCCAAGCTGAACGCCTTCCTGCTGGTCACCACCAAACAGGCGATGGCCGCCGCCCGCGCCGCCGAGAAGGCCATCGCCGAGGGCCGCAAGGGCCGCCTGCTGGGCATCCCGCTGGCCTACAAGGACATCTACGAGACCGCTGGCGTGCGCACCACGGCGCATTCCCGCATCCTGATCGACAACGTGCCGAAACAGGACGCCGAGACCGTACGCCGCCTCGGCGAGGCCGGTGCGGTCATGCTAGGCAAGCTCGCGACCCATGAGTTCGCGATCGGCGGCCCGGCCACCGACCTGCCCTGGCCGCCGGCGCACAACCCCTGGGACGTCCGCCGCTTCACCGGAGGGTCCAGCTCGGGATCGGGGGCAGCGGTCGCCGCCGGCCTCGCACTGGGGGCCCTGGGGTCGGACACCGGCGGCTCGATCCGCCTGCCGGCGGCCTATTGCGGCATTGCGGGGCTGAAGCCGACGCCCGGCCTGGTGTCGCGGCGCGGCGTCATCCCGCTGTCCCCCAGCCTTGATACCGCCGGGCCGATGGCCTGGACGGCCGAGGACTGCGCGATCCTGATGGATGTGCTGGCCGGCCACGACCCGCTCGACCCGGCCTCGGTCGCGGTGCCGGCGGTGGGCTATGCGCGCGCCATCGAGGCCCCGCTGAAAGGCCTGCGCGTCGGCCTGCTGCGGCGGTTCTATGAGCACGACGTGCCGGCCGCGCCCGAGACGCTGCAAATGATGGCGAATGCGGCGGCGCTGCTGAAGGACCTCGGCTGCCGGGTGCAAGACGCCACGCTGCCGCCGGTCGCCGACTACAACGCGGTCGGGCGGGTGCTGATCAGCGCCGAGGCCTACGCGCTGCACGAATCGACGCTGAAGACCCGGCTGTCCGACTACTCCCGCGTGTTCCGCATCCGGGTGCTGGCGGGTGCGCTGGTGCGCGCGGCGGACTACATCGCCGCACAGCGTCGGCGGACCGACCTGATCGCAGCCACCGCCGCCGTGTTCGGCAAATTCGACGTGCTGATCTGCACGCCAACCGCCGATGCCGCCCCCCTGCTGAGCGAGCAGCGCCCCGACGAGGGCTTCGCGCGACCGTTCCTGACCACGGTGGCAAACGTGGCCGCGGTGCCCTCGATGGTGGTCTGCGGCGGCTTCACCGCGGCTGGCCTGCCGCTCGGGCTGGAGGTCATCGGTCCGGCCTGGGGCGACGCGACGGTATTGCGGGTCGGCCATCATTTCGAACGCGCAAGCGGGACGCGGGCGCGGCGGCCGGCGCTGTAGCGGAGACCAGGCCAGCAGCCGCAGCTTGTCCGGGCACGCAGCCGGTCATCCGGCGATCGTGCCATGATCGCGTCGCCCGCCCCGTTGGCAAGCGCCCACGATGGTGCCACATCCCCCTCACACAGACCGGAGCACCCGTGATGGCCGAAATTCCCGCCGCGTTTCAGGACCTGCTGAGCAACCCGAAGGCCTACGCCCACCTCGCGACGATCATGAAGGACGGCTCGCCCCAGGTGACGCCCGTCTGGTTCGACTTTGCCAACGGCAAGGTGCGGGTGAACACCGCCAAGGGCCGCGTCAAGGCCCGCAACATGACGGAGGGCTCGCGGGTCGCGCTGTCCATCCTCGATCCGGACAACGCCTACCGCTATCTGCAGGTCCGTGGCGTGGTGTCCCATATCACCGAAGAAGGCGGCGACGCGCATATCGACTCGCTCGCCAAGAAATACCTCGGCAAGGACAAGTACCCGTTCTCGCAGCCGGGCGAGGTGCGGGTGATCTACGAGATCGAGCCGCTCGCCACCCAGACGATGGGCTGAGCCGCCCGCGGCGCCGACGCCGGAGCCGCCCGATCCCCGCAGGCCCAGCACGGCCAGGCTGGCGGGTTCGGGCACCTCCACGGCCGCCAGCAGGATGCCGAAGCCGACACCGCCGCGCCGTTGGTAGTGGTGGCCTGTGGCACACGCCGGCTCGAACATGGTGCCCGGCCTCCGAATGATCGTGACGGAATCGGGACATGGGCGCGTCCGCACCGCGTCAGGCGATCGCCCGATGCCCCCCCATCACTTACCGTTGACCGGCGGCGTGCCGCAGCGCAAGGATGCGCCGTCATGATCCTTCTTATCGACAACTACGACAGCTTTACCTTCAACCTCTACCACTTCCTGGGCGATGTCGGCGCCCAGTGCGAGGTGTGGCGCAACGACAAGCTGAGCGTGGATCAGGCCCTGGCGATGCAGCCGGAGGCGATCGTGCTCTCGCCCGGCCCCTGTACCCCGAACGAGGCCGGCATCTGCCTCGACCTGATCGCCGCCGCCGCCGGCAAGCTGCCGATCCTGGGCGTTTGCCTCGGCCACCAGGCGATCGGCCAGGCGTTCGGCGGCACCGTCGTCCGCGCCCCCACCCCCATGCACGGCAAGATCAGCCGGATCAGCCACACCGCAACCGACATCCTGGCCGGCCTGCCCTCGCCATTCGCCGCCACCCGCTACCACAGCCTGGTCGTGGAGCGGGACGGCCTGCCCGAAACGCTGGTGCCGAACGCCTGGACCGAGGACGGCCTGATCATGGCGATGCACCATCGCACGCTTCCCATCTTCGGCGTGCAGTTCCACCCCGAGAGCATCGCCAGCGAGCATGGCCACCAGATCCTGGCCAACTTCCTGGCGATTGCCCGGGGTTCCAACGCACCCGCCCGCGCCGCCTGACACGGCCTGACGTGTCCAATACCCTCAAACCCGTGCTCGCCCGCCTTGCCGCCGGCGAGACCCTCTCGGCCGCCGATGCCGAGGCGGCGTTCGACGTCATCATGGACGGCGAGGCCACCCCCGCCCAGATCGGCGGGCTGCTGATGGCGATGCGCCTGCGCGGCGAGACGGTGGCGGAGATCACCGGCGCCGTCCGCGCCATGCGCGCCCGCATGGCCGCGATCGAGGCCCCCGCCGAGGCGATGGACGTCTGCGGCACCGGCGGCGACGGCGCCGGTACGCTGAACGTCTCCACCGCCGTCACCTTCGTGATCGCCGGCTGCGGCGTGCCAGTGGCCAAGCACGGCAACCGCGCGCTGTCCTCGCGCACCGGCGGCGCCGACGTGCTGGCCGCGCTGGGCGTCAATGTCGATGCCCCGATCGAGCGCCTGGGCGCGATCCTGCGGGCCGCCGGCTGCGTCTTCCTGTTCGCGCCGCGCCATCATCCGTCGATGCGCCACGCCGCCGGCCCACGCGTCGAACTGGGCACCCGCACCATCTTCAACCTGCTGGGACCATTGGCAAATCCGGCCCGCGTGACGCGCCAACTCACCGGCGTGTTCTCGCCCGTCTGGACCGTCCCGATGGCGGAAACCCTCGCTGCCCTCGGCACGACCGCCGCCTGGATCGTGCATGGCCAGGGCCTCGACGAGCTGACCCTCGCCGGGGAGAACCAGGTCACCGCCCTGCACCGCGGGGCGATCAGCAGCTTTCCTGTCACACCCGAGGATGCCGGCCTGCCGCGCGCGCCCATCGCGGCGATCCGCGGCGGCGATGCGGCGTTCAACGCGGCCGCCCTGCTGGCCTTGTTGCAAGATGCACCGGGCCCATATCGCGACACCGTACTGCTGAATGCCGCCGCGGCTCTTGTGGTTGCCGACCGCGCTGCCGACCTTCGCGAAGGTGTGGCCATCGCGCGTGACGCCATTGCATCCGGGGCGGCCCTTGCCGCGTTGGAGACGCTACGCCGCGAGACCGCGCCCGCCGAGACGGGTGGGAGCTGAGTGCACCCGCTCGCAGGGCGCACCGAGGAGACCGAATGCCGAACGACAGCACCCTCACGTCCGATGTGCTCGCCCGCATCTGCAGCGACACCCGAGCCGACGTGGCGGCCCGCAAGGCCAGCCGTACGACCGAGGCACTTCGCCTTGAGATTGCCTCCCGTGCCGATGTGCCGCGCGGCTTCGGCCAGGCGCTGAAGGCCGCGACGGTCCTCGGCCGCTACGGCCTGATCGCCGAGATCAAGAAGGCGTCGCCGTCCGGTGGCCTGATCCGGCCGGATTTCGACCCGGCGTCCCTGGCGCGCGCCTATGCCGAGGGCGGCGCAACCTGCCTTTCCGTGCTGACCAACGAGCGCTACTTCCAGGGCAACATCGCCGACCTGAAGGCTGCCCGCGCGGCGGTCCCGCTGCCGGTGCTGCGCAAGGAATTCATCCTCGACCCCTGGCAGGTCTACGAAAGCCGTGCGATCGGGGCGGACTGCATCCTGCTGATCATGGCTGCGCTGTCCGACGCCCAGGCGCGCGAACTCGAAGCGCTCGCCCGTGGCCTGGACATGGACGTCCTGGCGGAGGTCCATGACCGCCGCGAACTCGAGCGGGCACTCGGGCTTGAGACGTCTTTGATCGGGATTAATAACCGCAATCTCAAGACGTTGCAGACTGATCTTACAACCACCGAGGAACTTGCGCCGCTGGTCCCGCCCGACCGGTTCCTGGTCGCCGAGAGTGGCATCCGCAACACCGACGACCTCCGGCGCCTGTCCGCCGTGGGCCCGCAATGCTACCTGGTCGGTGAGGCCCTGCTGCGGCACGAGGACGTCACCGCGGCCACCCGCGAGCTGCTGGGCGAGGCCCAGGCGTAACGCCCCCATGAGCGACCTCACCCATAGGGGATTCACCCATTTCGACGCCGCTGGCAACGCTGCCATGGTCGACGTCACGGCCAAGCCGGTCACCGACCGCTCCGCCACCGCGCGCGTCAGCGTGGCGATGCAACCCGCGACGCTGGCGATGATCCAGGCCGGCACTGCGAAGAAGGGCGACGTGCTGGGGGTGGCGCGGCTCGCCGGCATCATGGCCGCCAAGCGCACCGCCGACCTCATCCCGCTTTGCCATCCGCTGCCGATCACTGCCGTCACGGTCGAGCTGACGGCCGATCCGGCGGCCAATGCCGTGCAGATCGCCGCCACGGTGCGCACCACGGGCCAGACCGGCGTGGAGATGGAAGCGCTGACCGCCGCCTCCGTCGCCGCGTTGACGGTCTACGACATGTGCAAGGCGGTCGACCGCGGCATGCGCGTCGATGGGCTGCGCGTGGTGCACAAGGCGGGCGGCAAGTCCGGAGAGTTCACCCAGCCATGACCGATGCCGCATCGCCCCCCCCGTCCATGATCAGTGTCGAGGACGCCCGCGCCCGGATCCTCGCCGCCTTGACCCCGACTTCCACCGAGATCGTCGCGCTGTCCGAGGCCTGGAGCCGCGTCACCGCAGCCCCCGTGACTGCCAGGCTGACCCAGCCGCCGGCCGACCTGTCGGCGATGGACGGCTATGCCCTGCGTGCCGCCGACGCCACGCTGGGCGCGGCCCTGACGGTGATCGGCGCGGCGCCGGCCGGCCACCCGTTCGGGGGCACGATCGGCCCCGGCCAGAGCGTGCGCCTGTTCACCGGCAGCGTGGTCCCCGCCGGCGCCGACGCCATCGTGATCCAGGAAGACGCGACGCGGGACGGCGAGATCGTGCGGATCAACGAGGCCGCTGTCGCCGGCCGCCATATCCGCCGCGCGGGCCAGGATTTTGCGGCGGGCGATACGGTCGTCGCGGCCGGGCGGCGGATCAGCGCGCGCGACATCGGCCTCGCGGCCGCCGCCAACCATCCCTGGATCACGGTGCATCGCCGCCCGCGCATCGGCATCCTGGCCACCGGCGATGAGATCGCCATGCCGGGCGAGCCGATCCCGGCCGGCGGCATCGTCAGCTCCAATTCGCACGCTTTGGCGGCCATGGTGCGTGCGGCCGGCGGCGATCCGACGATCCTGCCGATCGCGCAGGACACCACCGAGGCGGTCGCCGCGGTGGCCGACGCGATCGCCGGGCTCGACATGCTGGTAACGACCGGCGGCGCCTCGGTGGGCGACCATGACCTGGTGATGTCCGGCCTTCAGAGCCGCGGGCTGGTGCTGAACTTCTGGCAAATCGCCATGCGCCCCGGCAAACCCCTGCTGTTCGGCCGGCTCGGGGCCGTGCCGGTGCTGGGGCTGCCGGGCAACCCGGTCTCGGCGATGGTCTGTGCCGTGCTGTTCCTTGGACCGGCCCTGGCGCGGCTGTCAGGCCTGCCGGCCGCGGCGCCGCCGATCACCACCGCCATCCTGGGTGGGGCAGTGCGACAGAACGACCGGCGCGCCGACCACTTGCGCGCAACAATCAGCATTGCCGAGGACGGCCGGGTCGTTGCGACACCGTTTACAGTGCAGGACTCGGCCATGTTGCGCCGCCTCGCCCAGGCCGACGCGCTGATTTTGCGCCCGCCGCACGCCCCTGCCCTGCAATCCGGCGCCGAAGTGCCGGTGATTCGTCTCGATTCGCTCGGCCTTTAGGGCCGGTTTTTCGGGCATTACTTCAGCGGAACTTGACGGGGCGCGCGGAACCAACATAGAACGCAATCCGGTTGCTGGTTTGTTCCAAACCAGCCTAGCGAAAGCGTCCGTCATGCTCACGCGCAAGCAGCACGAACTGCTGGTCTATATTGACCGGCACCTGAGGGAAACCGGCTTCTCCCCAAGCTTCGAGGAGATGAAGGAGGCGCTGCAGCTGAAGTCGAAGTCGGGGATACATCGGCTGATTTCGGCCCTGGAAGAGCGTGGTTTCCTGGGACGCCGCCACCATCGCGCACGCGCGCTGGAGGTGCTGCGCCTGCCGGACAACATGACCCAGCCCGTCCTGGCCTCAACTGGGGCCTTGAGCGGCGCCGCAGTCGGTATTGTGGCGAATGGACCGGCCGCCACAGTGCTGCCGGCCGGGCTGGCGCAGACGCCGGGGGAGCAGGCCTCGGGGATACAGGCCGCGGGGATGCAGGCCGACGCCGAACCGACGGGTGCGCCGCCATTCTCCCCCAATGTCATCCGGGGCGACTTCACCTCTCGCCTGCCGGGGGTGCGTGCGGCGAGCGATGCCGCCGCGATTCAACTGCCACTGTATGGCCGGATCGCTGCCGGCCTGC
>JARLIJ010000034.1 GCA_031291795.1 Acetobacteraceae bacterium
AAGCGTGTCCTCCCGGGGACAGGGCCCCATCCGGCCCTGGGATGGCCCGGGGTGCCCCCACCCCCGGTATGAACACCAATGGAATGGGTCCAGGGACTGTGTCCCTGGCGGGTTTCAGGGCAGCGCCCTGATCCTTCCTGCCTCCAGCTACCGCCCCGCCGTCACCGCCAGGTGCTCGCCCATCACCTGGTGCACCGCCTGCGCCAACTGGTCCAGCGAGAACGGCTTGCGCAGCACCGGGAACGCCGCCTGGTCCGTCGCCACCGCCTGGCTGTAGCCGGAGACCAGCAGGATCGGCAGGTCCGGCCACCGGATCCGCGCCGCATGGGCCAGTTCCAGCCCGCTCATGCCATCCGGCATCACCACGTCCGACAGCAGCAGGTCGAACCGCTCCGCCAGCCGTTCGAGCGTGGGGCGCGCGCGTTCGGCCACCACCACCTGCCACCCCAGGCTGTGCAGCATCTCGCTGGTGATCGCCGCGACCTCGGCATTGTCCTCGACCAGCAGCACGCGCAGCCCGGCATGCGGTTGTGCCGCCATCGGCGGATCGGTGGCCTGGGGCTGCGGCGGGTGGGCGCTGCGGGGCAGCAACAGCGTGATCCGCGTGCCGCCCCTTGGCGGGCTGTCGATCGTCGCCGCGCCGCCGGCCTGGCGGGCGAAGCCGTAGACCTGGCTGAGGCCGAGGCCGGTGCCGTGCCCGATATCCTTGGTGGTGAAGAACGGCTCGAATGCCCGCGCCGCCACCTCCGCCGTCATGCCGGAGCCGGTGTCGGACAGCCCGATCGCGACAAAATCCCCCGCCAGCGCCGGCGCTTCCGCGACGTCCAGCCGCGCCACCGTCCGGTTGGTCGCCGCGATCGTGAATCGCCCGCCCGACGGCATCGCATCGCGCGCGTTCACTGCCACGTTCAGCAGCGCGATCTCGAACTCGCCCGGATCGACCTTCACCGGCCAGGCGTCGCCCGCGATGTCGAGCGTGAGGTCGATATCGCAACGCAACGAGGACGTCAGCAACTCCAGCATCCGCGGCAGTTCGCCTTGCAGGTCGAGCACCTGTGGCGCCACGTTCTGCGTACGCGAGAACGACAGCAACTGCCGCGTCAGCGTCGCGGCGCGCTGGCCGGCATGGAGGATGTTGTCCAGCAGCCGTGCCACCCGCTCCGGTGGGCGCTGCTTCGCCAGTTCCGCGCTGCCGAGGATGACCGCGAGCAGGTTGTTGAAATCATGCGCCACGCCGCCGGTGAGCTTGCCCAGTGCCTCCATCTTCTGGCTCTGCCGCACGGCTTCCTCGGCCTGCTCGCGGCGCGCCATCTCGACTGCGGCCTGCTCCAGCGCGTTCGCCGCCTGGGTGGTGCGGCGCAGCGCCAGCAGCGTGATGCCGAACAGCGCCAGCGTGACCGGCACGCCGAAATAGAGCTGCGTGACGATGCTCCAGGCCCAGGTCTGGAGCATCGCCGAGCGGTCGATGGAGGTGAGGACGATCATGTCGACCGACGGCAGGCGCCGCCAGGCGACCAGCCGATGTTGTCCGGTGTCGGCCAGCGCGACCTCGAACCGGCCGCTCGGGCCGATGGCCTGGCGCACGCGATCGGCGAAGACCGCTGCATCGGCCGCGCTGATCGCCTGGTCGGCCCCGGAGCGGACCAGCAGGGCGCCGTCGGTGCGGCGGATGGAGATGGTGCGGGCGGCGGGCGCGCCATAGGCCAGCACAGCCTGGCGAAAATACCCCTCGAAGAACTCCGGCGCGACCGAGGCGGCAATCACCCCGGCATAGGCCCCGCCTTGCCGGCTGCGTGGGATCGCGAGGGTGAAGTCGCGCAACCCGTCCACCTTTCGCGCGCCGTGGATGCTGACGAACAGGCCCCCGCCGCCGGCGGCAAAATGCTGCATGTAGTCGCGGTCGCCGACGTCGTTGCGATAGGGCGCGGGATACGTCACGCCATCCACCAGCACCCGCGCCTGCCGCCCGACGACAAACACGTCGCGCACATGCGGCAGATGGACCAGCATCGTGGCAAGCCGCTGGTGCAGTTCGGCCTCGCCGGCCTGCAGGGCCGCGTCATCGAGCCCGTCGGTCAGGGCCTGCGTCTCGTCGAGCACCAGCAACTGGGCCTCGAACAGTTTCGAGAAGCATTCATAGACGAGGTCGGTCAGCCGCGCCGTGCTGTCCCAGGTGTCGCGCTGCTGGTTCCGCCAGGCGATCGCGCTGCCGCCCGCCAACACTGCCAGGGGCAGCACAATGGCCGCGACGGACAACAGGCGGAGCAGGCGGGCCGCGGCGCGGCGGTCGGCTGCAATGCTGGGGCGATAGGGCACTTGGTTTGCCGCGTGACGTTTCTGCGAATATCGCATGGAATTGCAATCAAACTCCACCACGATGGTGGGACCAGCCGGCCCTGACGCGGGGTGCGGGAACGCCCTGCGCTTGCCTTCCGGTCAGGAGCGTGCTTACCCCGCGATGGGTTTCTGGCGTGCAAAAGGAGCGGACGATGCAGATCGGCGTGGTCGGGCTGGGCCGGATGGGTGCGAACATCGCACGACGGCTGATGCGGGCGGAACACAGCGCGGTGGTATGGGACGCGAGCGACGCCGCGGTGCAGGCGTTGGGGCGGGACGGCGCCACGAGCGCAAGCGGCCTGGCCGACCTGGTGGGCCAGTTGTCGGGCACGCCGCGCGCGGTCTGGGTGATGCTGCCGCACGGCAAGATCACCGAGGACACCATCGCGGCGCTCGGCGGCATGCTGCGGGAAGGCGACATCATCATCGACGGGGGCAACACCTACTACAAGGACGACGTCCGCCGCGGGAAGGCCTTGGCGGCCAAGGGCATCCGCTATCTCGACGTCGGCACGTCCGGCGGCGTATGGGGCCTGGCGCGCGGCTATTGCCTGATGATCGGCGGCGATGCCGATGCGGTGAAGCATCTCGACCCGATCTTCTCGGCGCTCGCCCCGGGGATCGGCACGATCGAGCGCACGCCCGGCCGCGAAGGCCGCGATGCACGCCCCGAGCAGGGGTATATCCATGCCGGGCCGGTCGGCGCTGGGCATTTCGTGAAGATGATCCACAATGGCATCGAATACGGCATGATGCAGGCGATGGCGGAGGGCTTCGACATCCTGCGCAACCGCAACTCGGACTCGCTGCCCGAGGGCGAGCGGTTCGACCTCAACATGGGCGACATTGCCGAGGCGTGGCGGCGGGGCAGCGTCGTCACGTCCTGGCTGCTCGACCTGACCGCCGATGCGCTGGCCAAGGACGAAAAGCTCGACGCGTTCTCGGGCGAGGTCGAAGACAGCGGGGAGGGCCGCTGGACGGTGGAGGCGGCGATCGAGGAGGCGGTGCCGGCAGACGTGCTGGCGGCTTCGCTGTTCACCCGCTTCCGCTCCCGCCAGGCGCACACCTTCGCCGAGAAGATCCTGTCGGCGATGCGCTTCGGCTTCGGCGGGCACGTGGAGCCGTCGGGCAAGAAATGACCATTCTGGTGATGATGGGGGTTTCCGGCAGCGGCAAGACCACCATTGCCGCCGGAGTGGCGGAACGATTGGGCTGGGATTTGCTGGAGGGTGATCAGTTTCACCCTCCGGCGAATGTCGCCAAGATGCATGCCGGCCATCCGCTGACCGATGAGGATCGCTGGCCGTGGCTGCATGCGATCGCCGCGGCGATCGATGCGAGGCGGGCGGCAGGCGAGTCGGCGGTGGTCGCGTGTTCGGCGCTGAAGCACGCCTATCGCGCGATCCTGGTGGGGAACCGGCCGGACGTCCTGCTGGTCTACCTGCAGGGCTCGCAGGCGTTGATCGGGCAGCGGCTGGCCGCGCGCAAGGGGCATTACATGCCAGCATCGCTGCTCGACAGCCAGTTCGCGACGCTGGAGGAGCCGACGCCGGACGAACACGCGCTGATCGTCTCGGTCGATGCCGCGCCCGAGGCGATCGTCGACGAGGTGTTGCGCCAGGTCCGGGCGCGTACGGCATGAGCTTCGCGATCTATCCAAGCCTGCAGGGGCGGGTGGTGTTCGTGACCGGCGGGGGCAGCGGGATCGGCGCCGAGGAGGTCGGCCAGTTTGCCCGCCAGGGTGCCCAGGTGGCGTTCGTCGACATCGCCGACGAGGCGTCCCTGGCGCTGGTGGAGGCGCTGCGGGCGGAGGGTTGTCCGGCGCCCTGGTACCGCCATTGCGACATCCGCGACGTCGCTGCATTGCAGGCGGCGATTGCCGAGGCCGGCCGGCAGTTGGGCCCGATCGCCGTGCTGGTGAACAACGCGGCGAACGACCAGCGACATGCGTTCGAGGACGTTACGGTCGCATACTGGGACGAACGGATGGCGACCAACCTGCGCCACCAGTTCTTCGCGATCCAGGCGGTGGCGCCGATGATGCGGGCGGCCGGCGGCGGCTCGATCGTCAATTTCGGCTCGATCAGCTGGCACATCAATTCGGGCGGGATGCCGGCCTACACCACCGCGAAGGCGGGGGTGGAGGGGCTGACCAAGGGCATGGCGCGCGACCTCGGCCCGGACGGGATCCGGGTGAACACCGTGATCCCCGGCTGGATCATGACGCCGCGGCAGATCGAATTGTGGCTGACCGAGGAAGGCGAGAAGCAGTTGCTGGCGCTGCAATGCCTCAAGACGAAGGTGTATGCGCCGGACGTGGCG
>JARLIJ010000212.1 GCA_031291795.1 Acetobacteraceae bacterium
GCCCGGCAGCATGGCGCCGAAATAGGGCCCCCACACGCCAGGCACCATCACCGGCTCGCGGCTGTTCACCAGGTGGCAGCACGACGTGCCGCTGATGATGGCAAGGCCGCCTTCGGGGGCCGCGCCAAGCAAGGCGAGGCCGCCGGCATGCGCGTCGATGATGCCGGTGGCCACCGCCGTCCCCGGCCGCAACCCCAGTTCCGCCGCACTGTGCGAGGTCAGGACGCCGGCAGCGGAGCCCAGCTGGCGGATATCGGTGGGGATCTTCGCCAGCAGGTCGGTCAGTCCGACCTCCGCAAGCAGGTTGTCGCTGAAACGGCGCTCGTGCGCCAGGTAGTTCCACTTGCAAGCCAGGGTGCAGACACTGGCGACCTCGGCGCCGCTCGCGCGCCACACCATGTAATCGGCCAGGTCGAGCCACCGCCACACGCCGTCCGCCCGGTCGGGAAAGTGCCGGTGCAGCCAGAGCAGCTTCGGCAGTTCCATCTCGACGCTGACCTCACCGCCGACATAGGCCAGGGCGGCATCGCCGGTGGCGTTGATATCGGCGGCTTCGGCGACGGCGCGGTGGTCCATCCACATGACGATGTCGCGTTCCGGATCGCCATCCTCGGCCACCGAGACCGGCTCGCCCCCGGCACCGACCGCGACCAGCGAACAGGTCGCGTCGAAGCCGATGCCGCGGATCACGGCGGGCGGCAGGCCGCTTTCGGCGATCGCCTGGCGCACGGCGGCGCAGGTCTGTTGCCAGATGTCCGCGGTCGACTGCTCGTAGACGTCGGCACGCGGGTTGAACTGGCGGATCGGACGGACGACGTTGGCACGCCGCTGGCCGGCATGGTCGAACACGGCGGCGCGCACGCTGGCGGAGCCCACATCGACGCCGACCGACGCCACATGGTTGTGCTCAGCCACCCTTCACGCCTCCGGCGGTCAGGCCCGCCACGATCTCCTTCTGCATCAGCAGGGTCAGCAGCAGGACCGGCGCCGTCACCACCAGGGCGGCGGCGGCCAGCGGTCCCCAGGAGATCTGCTCGAAGGTCAGCACGTTGTAGACGGCGACCGGCAGGGTTCGCGTGTCGCGCCCGGCCAACACGACGCCGAAGATGAAGTTGTTCCAGCTGAAAATAAACGAGAGGATCATGCCGACGACGATGCCGGGCCGGGCCAGCGGCACCGCGACATAGCGGAACGCCTGCCAGATGTTGCAGCCGTCGACCAGGGCTGCCTCTTCCAGCTCGATCGGCAGGCCCTCGAAGTAGCCGATCATGATCCAGACCACGATCGGCACGGTGATCACCAGATGGGTGATGATCAGCGGCGCGAGCGAACCGAGCATGCCAAGCCATTGAAACATAAGGAATAAGGGGATCAGGTAGGAGAGCCCCGGGGTGACGCGGGCGACCAGGATCAGCACGGCGGCCTTGGTCGCCTTGCTTTTGGCGATGCCATAGCCGGCCGGCACGCCCAGCAGCAGCGCCAGCCCGGTCGCAGTGAACGACACGATCACCGAGTTGATCGTGTAGGTCAGGAAGTCGTTCTTCGCGAACACGTCGATGAAGTTTGCGAGCGTCGGCGGATGCGGCAGGAAGACCGGCGGGTACGCCGTGTTGTCCAGCTCGTTCTTCAACGACAGCGACAGCATCCAGAAGAAGAACAGGATCGCCGGGGAAACCAGGAACAGGATGGAGGCATAAAGCCCGACCCGGTTCAACTGGCGGCGGAGCCGATATGGATTGACGGCACGCAGCTGTGCGGCAGCGCGGGTGGCAGCCGGCTTGGTTGCCTGGTCGCCGCGCACCGCCTGGGGCGCGACGGTCATACCCCGTGCTCCCATTTGCGCATGCGCAGCAGTACGCCGCTCAGCAGGAGGATCAGTGCGAAGAACACCACCACCATGGCCGAGGCGTAGCCCAGGTCGTAATAGCCGAACGCGGTCTGGTACAGCAGCATGTTGATGGTTTCGCTGGATGTGCCGGGTCCGCCATTGGTGATGACGAAGATGGTGTCGAACGCCTTCAGCGCGTCGATGATGCGCATTGCGGCCGCCACGACGATGAACGGCCAGACCAAAGGCAGCGTGATGTAGCGGAACATCTGCCAGCCGTTGGCACCGTCGATCACCGCCGCCTCATAGGGGTCGATCGGCAGGCTGGTGATGCCGCCCAGCACGATCAGCATGACAAGCGGCGTCCACTGCCAGGTCTCCACCATGACCAGGGTCGGGATGACGGTCGCGCTGCTGTAGACCCAGCTCGACGGCGGCAGGCCAACCAGGCTCAGCAGGTAGTTCAGCACGCCGAGCTGGGGGTGGAACATCATGGTCCAGACCAAGGCGATCGCCACCGGGGTGGCCATCATCGGCAGGATGAAGATGGTGCGTGCCGCGCCGCGCAGCTTGAAGTTCTCGGCGAAGCAGACGGCGGCCCAGATGCCGAGCAGCATCGGGGCGACGACCGCGGCGGTGGTGAAATACAGCGTGCGTACCACCGCCCACAGGAAGCGCGGGTCGTGGAACAGGTGCTCGTAATTGCCCAGGCCAACGAAATAGACGTTCCCGGACACCTTCCAGTCGTTCACCGACATCACGAAGGTGAACAACCAGGGGAACAGGATGACGGCGACGACGACCACCGCAGCCGGCATGGCGAACAGCCAGTACTGTCGCGCGTAGTTCCGCCGCCCGGTCGGGCGTCGCGCCAAGGCTGCAGGGTGCAAGGTGGTCGTGCTGGCGCTCATGAGACGATCCGGGCGGACGGCGCGACGGTTCAGGTCTTCAGCGACTGCGCCAGGACCGGCTGGAATGCCGTCGTGGCGGCATGCAGCTCCTTCGCCACGTCGGCGCCGCCGATCATGTTGCTGAGCGCAATCCCGATCACATCGCGGAACTCGTTGACCGGCACGATCTCCGGCAGGCCGCTGCGGGCGATCTTCATGCTGGCGAGCAAGGTCTGCAGCCACTCCTGCCCGAACGGACTGGCCTTCATCAGGACAGGGTCCTGGTAGGTGGAGAGCCGGGGCGAGGCCCCTGCCCCCATGTTGACCAGGTTCAGCAGCATCTGCTTGCTGGTCGCCCATTGGCAGTAGAGATAGGCGGCCTCTTTCGCCTTGCTCTGCACCGGGATGCCGAGGGCATCGGTGAACACCGGGCAGGCCTGCGCCTTCGGGCCGGCGGGCATCACGCCGAAGCCAACATGATCGACGATCTTGGAGACCTTCGGATCCAGCAGCGGCGGGGTGAAACCGACGCCGTCCAGCCACATGCCGACCTTGCCCTGCATGAAGCTGGTCTGGCACTCGTTCCAGTTGAACCCAATCACGCCCGGAGGCGCGCATTCGCGCAGCAGGGATTTGTACATCTCGCCGGCCCAGATCGCGCCCGGCGTATCGGTGAGCAAGGTCCGGCCGTCCGGCGTGACCGTCTCCTGATCCTGACCAAGCAGTATGCTCGTCCATACCGGCACGTTGGCATTCTTCACGCCGCGCGCGACGAAGCCGTAGGTCCCGCTGGCCGGATCGTTGAGCTTGCGGGCGGTCGCCAGCATCTCATCGAAGGTCTTCGGGAAGCTGAGGCCTTTCTGCTGGAACAGCTGCTTGTTGTAGTAGACGAGCCAGATATCGGACTCCAGCGGCAGGCTGTCGATGCGGCCGTCCGGCTGGGTCGCGGCCCGCAGCGCGCCGGGGCTCATGTCGGCCCAGTCGTAGTCCGGAGCGGTCAGGGCGGGGTTGGCGAGGTAGGGACGCATGTCCTCCAGCCACAGGCCGGTGCCGACCACGCGCTTGGACACGTGCAGGGAGAAATGCGTCACGTCGAAGCTGGGGCGACCCGAGGCCAGCTCCATCACCATCTTGGGGCGCTGCTGCTGCTCCGGCATCTGCTCCGATTCAACGCGGATGCCGGTCAGTTCCTCAAATTCCTTCTGGTGCTGCTGGAGGCAATCGGCCCGCGGGTTTTTGGTCAGGGCGATGACCACCCGCTGGCCCTTGCAGCGCTTCCAGTCGAACGTGGACTGGGCATGGACCGTTCTGATGATGGCAGGCGCAGCCAGCAGTGCGGCCGAACTGGCCAACAACGTGCGACGTCCGATCATGGAGCGTTCTCCTTACCGATTTTCGCTGCGCCGCAGCGTGCCTCTGCCGCAGCGCCTGGTTATGATTCGCATAATGGTCCGGCCAGTCGCACCGGCATTGATGTGGATCAAGACGCAACCGGAGCCGGTTTCAGGAGGTGGCGTGGCCGTCGGGTCGCATGAACATGGGCCGTGTCGCCCAGCCCGGCTCGCATCGCCTGGGCATTCCTCCACCATCTTTTCGGCGGATCGATAGGTACGATGAGATGCCTCACCCGGAACCAGCCACCCTGCCATCCTGGCTGCGTGGCCGGCGAAGGATCACAGCCTGTGAGCCCTGGCCTGCCTGCGCTCGCGGCGTCTGCCGTGTGGTCGGGGCATGCCGCCGGGTGCGGGCCGCATGCCTGGCATGGGCGAGTCCAGGGGAGGCTTGGACAGCGGCGGCCGGGACCCGCCGCCGTTGGGCCGGAAGGCGGGCGAGACCGGACGGCCCGGCGGCGCGGCATCGATCGGCCCGAACCCGCCGGGGGTTGCGAACGCCGGCGGCGCGGACGCCGTGAAGCCGCCCCCCGCCCCGCGATCGAGCCACAGTACCGTGACGTTCGACTGATCCGCGATCCGGGGAAATCCGGGTCCCGCAGGGACCTGGAACCCGCCGCTGAGGGCCACGATGCCTTGTGCCGCGAGGTGGGCGAACGTCTCCAGCACCAGCCGGTCGGCGCCGGCGAAGAATGCCGGGGGGTTTGCCATCATCACGTCGGGGACCACGTGCGCGTCGCTCAGGGTGTCGCCCATCAGCTCGCCCGTGGCGACGGCGTACAGCCCGGCCGATGCCCCGGAGGGAGGCGGTGCCGCGACGATCAGGCCGCCGATCCGCCAGACCCCGTCGACCTCCTGCAGCGGGCCGGTCACCCGGACCTGGCCCGGCGGGGCCGGATCGATCCGGGTCGCGAGGATGCTGCCGTCGGGCGCGCGCAGGCCGCTGACCGTCGCCCAATCGCCCAGTCGGACCGATCCGCGCCCCCAGGCACTTTCCGGCACCACCACGCGCTGGCCGGCAACGTGGAGCGCGCCGGACCCGACCTCGACGGCCTGGACCGGGCCTGACACCTCATGCCGGACGGAAACCTCGCGGGCGCGCAGGGCATAGGCCGGTCCGTCGGCGCGCACCGCCACCAGTTGGCCGACCCGCAGCGCCGAGACGGTCCCGGCCGAACCGTCGATGTCGATGCGCGTCGCCGGGTCCAGCGCCGCTTCCAGGCCATCCACGCAGATGCTGGCAAAGCCCGTGATCACACCGACGATCCCGGTGCCGCCGATGCCGCGATCGGCTGCCCGCACGGGTGCGCCGGTGCCGCCAATCCCGCGGTCGGCAACGACCGGGCCGCCGTCCGGGCCGATGCGGCACACCGAATCGGCGGTTGCCGCGACCGGAGGCGCGGGCGGGGCAACGCAGGACGCAAGCGCCAGCGCGACCGCGATCGGACCCAGCCACCGGATCACGGCGTCTCGTCCTCCTTGTAGATGTAGACGCCGAAATTGACCCGCTTGCCGGCAGCAGGGGTCTCCGTGGGATCGGTGTCCAGCAGCGTCAGGGCAAGCCGGTTCACCTGCAGCACGGCGTGGATGGCCGCGGCGCGGGCCGCTGCCTCCAGCCGCTGGGCCTGCGCGTCGGTCAGGCGGTCGTAATGCACGCTGCGATCGACAAACGGGGCCGGCCCGGCCGCTGCGACGTTGGCGGATGCGGCGGCCAGGTGATCGTGCAGGTTGCGGGCGAAGTAGAACAACTGAGCCTCACTGCCGGCCCGTGGGACGAAGGCCGCGGTGTTGAGATGCAGGCGATCCTGCGCGTCCACCGTCACCATGCCGTCGGCGAGCCAGCTGTCGAGGACGGCCCGCGGACGGACATCGGTCGTCACCGCCTCCACCAGGCCGTCAAACGACGGACCACCTGCCGAGGGCGTGCGCGGCAATGCGATCGGCTGGCCCTCGGCATCCTGGTAGCCCGGCATGGCGAGCCAGCGGGCGACGATCTGGCTGCTGACCGTCACCACCTTCGGTGCCTCGGTGCGGTCCGCCTCCAGCAGGCGCAGCCGCCGGATCTCCTTGCGATGCACGCCTGTCAGCAGGCTGATCCGGCTATCGGTCCGCGCCCGGTCGTCGGGCAGGACGTCGAGCGCGATCTCGACATACAGGCTGCGCAACATTTCGGTCAGCACCGGCCACGTCACACCCTGCTGGATGAGCAGGCGCACCAGCGGACGCAGCAGTCGGCGCACCGCCAGCAGCAGCGGGCCGGCAAGCGGCACGGCGGCTGGGGCGGCGGGCTCGTGGCCTGAACTCATTACCGGTGCATCGGCTCCTGGGAGGAAGCGGGCATGTAGCACAGATTAGCGTGGGAAAAAGACCCACACGGGACCAAATCCGCTTGACGTGGGAAATTTTCCCACATAGATCGGGCCAGGGCTCGCCGCGAACGCCCGCGCAAACCCCGGAAGGACGCCGTCGCGCATGCAGTTCCCCTCATCCGGCCTCCCGCTCTGCGCCACGCCCGAGGCGTCCGACGACGAACTCGACTTCCGCCAGCTGCGCCACCACACCAAGAACGCGCTGCAGCGGATCATCGGGCTGATCGCGGAATCCCCCGAACTGCAGCAAACCCCGCAAGGCGCCCGGCTCGCCCGCGAGCTGGAGCAGCGCATCTGCCTGTCGGCTGCGATCTCGAACGCGCTGTTCGGCATGACGCGAGCACCCGGCTCGATGGCGGAACGGCTGCGCACGCTGGGACGCAGCATCGTCGCCCTGATGGGCAATCCCGGCCAGGCGATCCGGCTGGACGTCCAGGTCAGCGGAACCTGCCCGGCGGAGCACCGTTCGGCCGTGCTGCGGGTCGCGCATGAGCTGGTGGGGAACGCAGTGCGGCATGGCATGCATGCACGCGCCTCCGGCTGCATCATCGTTCAGCTGGTCTGCTCCCCATCGGGCACGATTCTGACGGTCCGCGACGATGGTTGGGGCTTTGAGCCGACGGTCGCGCGCGGCGAAGGCCTCGGCGTCGCCTCCGGCCTCGCCCTCCAGCTCGGCGGCACGCTGGAGCTGCGGCGCGACAACGGCACGCTCGCGCGGCTGGAGCTGCCCGTTCCGCCGGCACAGCGGCCCAGCCTGCGCTTTCAGTCCAGGTCGAGCGACATCAGCTCTTCGTCGACGAAGCGATCGGCCAATTTCAGGGCGCGGCGCTCGATGCCGTAGGTGCGGAAGCCGAGGCCCTCATACAGCCGGCGCGCCGGTGCGTTGCCGACCGAGACTGAGAGCTGCAGCACCAGCAGGCCGGAGCGCCGGGCCGCGTCGATCAGTGCCGAGAGCAGGCCGCGCCCGAGGCCGCTGCCGCGATGGTCCGGCGCGACGTAGATACCGACGACCAACCCCTTATGGCGCTGCTTCGACCGCGGCTGGACGAACAGGCCGGCGATGCCGACAAGCGCGTCCGCGGCGAAGCCCCCCAGCATCAGACCGGGCGGCGCGGGCTGAATCCGTTGGAGGAAGGTTGCGTCGTCGAACAGCGTTTCTTCCTCCCAGGAACTGCCGAACGCCTCCGGATGGGCCGCCAGGGCGGCGAGGCGAACGCGGCGATACGCGGCCAGGTCCGCCGGTGCGAGCGGCCGGACCTGCCAGGGCTGGGTCAGCGCAGCGCCTCGGCGATGCGGCCGGCGATGCGGCGCGCGACTTCGTCCTTGGGCAAACGCGGCCAGTCCTCGACCCCGGCGGCGGTGACCAGGTGCACCGCGTTCTCCACGCCGCCCATGATGCCGGTCGCCGGGGAGACATCGTTGGCGACGATCCAGTCGGCGTTCTTGCGGACGCGCTTGGCCTGCGCGTTCGCCAGCAGGTCGTCGGTCTCGGCGGCGAAGCCCACCACCAGGCGCGGGCGGCGCGGCCCGTCGGCGGCGATCGTGGCCAGGATGTCGGGGTTGGGCACCAGTTCCAGGGCCGGTGGTGCGGTGCCTGGCCGCTTCTTGATCTTGCCGCCCGCCGCGTTGGCCACCCGCCAGTCCGCCACGGCCGCGGCAAACACGGCGACATCGGCGGGCAATGCGGCCTCGCACGCCGCCAGCATCTGCTGCGCGGTTTCCACCCGGCGCAGCGTGATCCCGGATGGCGCGGGCAGGTTGACCGGCCCGCTGACCAGCGTCACGCGGGCACCGAACGCAGCCACGGCGGCGGCGATCGCATAGCCCTGGCGGCCGGAGGAGCGGTTGGCGAGGTAGCGCACCGGGTCGATCGGCTCATGGGTCGGGCCGGCGGTGACCAGCACGTGCCTGCCGGCCAGCGAGACCGCGCCAGGGCACGCATCAGGCGGCGCGCCGGGACGCGGTTCGGACAAGGGCAGCGCACCAGCACCAGGGCCCGCGAGCAGCGCCTCGATCGCCGCCAGGATCGCCTCCGGCTCCGACATGCGACCGAAGCCGAACTCGTTGCAGGCCATCGCGCCCTCGACGGGGCCCACCACGTGCACGCCGCGCGCGGCCAGCGTCGCCATGTTGGCCTGGGTCGCCGGATGCAGCCACATCCGCACATTCATCGCCGGCGCCACCATGACCGGCTTGTCGGTGGCGAGCAGCACCGTGGCGGC
>JARLIJ010000213.1 GCA_031291795.1 Acetobacteraceae bacterium
AGGTTGTGGTTGGGGCCCACTGTGCGAACCTGGGGGGGGTTGGGGGGCCTAACCCCCCGGGGGGGGGCGCCCCCCCCCAACCCCCCGCCCCTCTCCCTCAAGGGGAGAGGGAGGCGTTGCTGCCGCCGCAACCTATGAGTCGGTCTCAACGGCGGTTGGTATAAGTCGTTATTGGTCCATATATGGGTATATACCCCCAAGGAGAACACCAATGCCCACGGCGAAAATCCACCTCCACGCCAGTCGCTACGACTCCGACCGCCTCGCCCGGCTTGGGGAGGCCATCCAGGGCGCGCTGGAAGCCGTGCTGAAAGTGCCACCGGAGGACTACTACCGTATCTTCCAAGTCCTGCCCGAAGGCCACTTCGTGCACACGCCGTCGTTCGTCGGCATGCAGTACAGCGATGACCTGATCCTGCTCGAGCTCACATTCATCGCGGGGCGGTCGAAAGAGGTCCGGCTTGCGCTGTTGCAGGAGCTCAACACGCGCGTGGTTGCGGCAACCGGAATATCGCCCGACGACCTGGTGATCCTGCTCTACGAGTTGCCGGGCGAGAACATCTCCTTCGGTCGCGGCCTGGCGCAGCGCGCGCACATATCGGCCGGGGCCTGAGCCGGCGCGCGGTGCGGGCTGCACGACAAGTATTCAGTGTGTTCGTGTAACCGGCCTTGGCCGAAGGACGCACGACAGAGCAGAAGCGCGGGTTCTACCAGCAGGTGGCTGATGCGTTGAACCGGCGGCACAATCTGTGGCGTGAGGACGTGTTCATCACCCTGGTCGGGACGGCGCGGGACGACTGGTCGTTCGGGAACGGCGAGGCATCGCTGGTCAAGGAACGAAGGTGGCACGGGGAATGAAGGTGGCACGGGCCACATGTCCGGCCCGCGATACGTCATTCCGCATATCGTTTCGCACGCCCGGTCGACCGCGGGGCGGCCGGGCGGACCACAGCGCGATTGCCCGCACCGTTTGATTCAGGTCAATGCCGGTTTCTCCAGGCGGGCGCTGAATGGTCGCGCGTCGGAAGCTTTTCGGCGCCAATCGTCCGGCCCGCCGGCTCATCGTCTTGGATGCGTCGATCTAGGGTGAAGCCTGGGCGTACCGGATGAAATGCCATGCGCGTCTTCGTTCTCGCCGACGATTTGACTGGGGCCAATGCCACAGCATCCCTGCTGAAGCGCCAGGGCCTGCCAAGCCATACGCATATTTTCGGGCGCGAGTGGGCGGGGGATACGCCGGCGTCGCTGCATGAGGACGGGATCCACGTGCTGGACCTCGACACCCGCGACCGTGGCGACAACGAAACATCCGACCGGATTGCCATTGTCGCGGCCAAAGTCGGCGATACGGCGGACCTGTTCGGCTTGCGCATCGACAGCACCTTGCGCGGGCCGATCCCCGCCTCGCTCAACACGCTGCTCTGCGACACGCACCGCCTCGCACTGGTCGTGCCGGCCTTCCCGGCCTCCGGTCGCACCACGCTGGGCGGCATCCATTACGTCAACGGCACGCCGCTCGCCGAGACGGAAGTCGCGCATGACCCGGTTTGCCCCGTCACCGCCTCCTCCGTGACGGAATGGATCGGCGCGCGCCTGCGCGTGCCCTGGGCCACGCTCGGTCTCGCGGAAGTTCGCAGCGGCAGGGTGGCCATGATCGCGCGACTCAATGAACAGTTGGCCGAAGGCGCGCGGGCCGTGTTCTTCGATGCGCAGACCGACCTGGATATCGACGAGATCGCCCGCGCCGCCCTGGCCATCGGCCGCGACCATCGGGAGCTGTCGCTGCTGCCGGTCGATCCCGGACCGTTCACCGCCGCCGTCCTGCGGGCGATGCGCGAGCCCGTCCGGCTGAGCCCCTGGGTGCTGGGCATCGTCGGCAGCATGATGGAGACTTCCCGCCAGCAGATGGATTTCGTCGAAGCCGGCGGCTATGCCTACACCGTTGCCTATCGCGGCCAGCCGGCGTCGGAGCTGCTGGCAGCCTTCGAAGCAGCCCCGCTCTGCACCAAGGCGCTGCTGCTGCGCACCGACACGGCGGACCTGGACGCCAACGCGACGCTGCATCTTTACGAAAACCTCACGGCGCTGTTCGCCCTTGCGATCGAGCGCTTCCCGACGGTGGGCGGATACTTCCTCTCCGGCGGAGAAACGGCCGGGCGGCTGCTTGCCGCGTTCGGCGTGCAGAGCCTGCGCATGCAAAGCGAAATCCTGCCGCTGATCTCGCTGAGCCGGATCGTCGACGGCCGGCTGCGCGGCGCGCTCCTGGTGACCAAGGGCGGCGCGGTGGGCGGCAAGTCGGCGATCGCCGACGCCCTTGGGCGACTGTACGACGCGCTTGTCGATGACGGCGCGGCGTCCCCGGCACGGCTTGCCGAAGACGCCAATCGAACCACCCGTGCCGCTGCCGCGCAGCAAGCGCTGGCAGCACTGCCGGCAGCGGAATAACAATATAAGGACCCGTAACATGACTGATACGATGCCGCTGCTGGCGGTGACGATGGGCGATCCTGCCGGCATCGGGCCGGAAATCACGGTCAAGGCGATGCTCGCGCCCGAGGTCCGCACATTCTGCCGCCCGGTCGTCGTCGGCGACGTCGCCATGCTGGAACAGGCGCTGGGTTTCTGCGGCATCACCGGCCGGTTCAACCGGATCGACAGCGTCGCCGCCGCGCGCCATGCGCCGGGCGAGATCGACGTGTTCGACCTGGGCATCGCGAGGCCGGACCGGCTGGTGGTCGGCGCGGTACAGGCTTTGGGCGGCCAGGCGGCTGCGGCCTATATCCGCAAGTCGATCGAACTCGCCAATGCCGGCGCGGTGGGGGCCGTGGTCACCGCGCCGATCAACAAGGAGGCGCTCAAGGCCGCGCGCATCCCCTATATCGGCCACACCGAGATGTTCGCCGACCTCACGGGCGCGCGTGAGGAGATGACGATGTTCGCCATCGGCGCGCTGAAGATCTTCTTCCTGTCGCGCCACGTGTCGCTGATCGAAGCCTGCCGGCTGGTCACGCGCGACCGCGTGCTGGCCGGCATCGAGAAGGCCATGCGCGCATTGGATCAGCTCGGAATTGCCAACGCGCATCTGGTGGTCGCGGCGCTCAACCCGCATGGCGGCGAGGACGGCCTGTTCGGGCGCGAGGAAGTCGATGAGATCGTCCCCGCCATCGCCGAAGCCCGCCGGCGCGGCTACCACGTGAGCGGCCCGGCCCCGGCCGATTCCGTCTTCCACTTTGCCCAGCACGGCCGCTACGACGCGGTGCTGTCGCTGTACCACGACCAGGGCCACATCGCGTCCAAGATGATCGACTTCGACCGTACCGTGAGTGTAACGCTTGGGCTGCCGATCATGCGCACCAGCGTCGATCACGGAACGGCGTTCGACATCGCCGGAACGGGCAAAGCCAGTGCTGTGAGCATGATCGAGGCGCTGCGGGTCGGCGCCTGCTACGCCGGGCGCGGGGTGCCGCGCGGCGAGACGTCGCCGCGCACGCTTGCGGCGCTCGCCGGATAACACATCTGTCGCTCGGGACCGCCCGAGAGACGAAAGGAAACCCAACCATGGAAGCCAGAATACCCGCCAGGCGATGGGGATTTGTGATCCCCATGGCCATCGTGATGTACATCCTCGCCTACGTTGACCGCATCAACGTGGCGATGATCCTGCCTTACGTCGACCAGTCGTTCGGCCTGAGTGCCGCCGATTCGGGATTCGCCGCCGGGATATTCTTCGTCGGCTACATGGTCCTGCAGATCCCCGGCGGGATCCTGGCCAGCCGGTGGAGCGCCCGCAAAACCGTCGCAATCCTGATGGTGCTGTGGGGCGTCACGGCGGTGGCGACCGGCTTCGTGCAGAGCCGCAACCAGCTCTACGCCGCGCGCTTCATCCTCGGTATCTTCGAGGGCGGCGTGTGGCCGGCCGTGCTGGTGCTGCTCGCCACGTGGTTCCCGCAGAATGAGCGGGCCCGGGCGAACGCGTTTTGGATGAGCTGCCTGCCGATCTCGGCGGTGTTCATGGCGCCGCTGACCGGCTGGCTGCTGAACTTCCTGACCTGGCGCACGGTGTTCGTGATCGAAGGCCTGCCGCCGCTGGTGTGGGTGTTCGTGTGGTGGTTCTTCATCGCGGACCGTCCGAGCGAGGCGGTGTGGGTGTCGGCTGCGGAGCGGGATTACGTGGAGGGCGCGATTGCCCGCGAGAACGCTGGCAAGCCTGCGTCGGCCGGCATCGTGGCGGCAATGACCGACCGCACGGTGGTGTGGCTGGTCGTCGCGTATTTCTTCTGGATGGCCGGTTTCTACGGCTTCACGATGTGGGTTCCCGCGGTGGTGAAGGGCTTCGCGGGTCCGGACACCTCGTCGTTCACGGTGGGCGCGATCAGTGCGATTCCGTTTGCCTTCGCGTTGGTCAGCATGCTGGCGACGTCAGCCTGGTCGGACCGGATGATGAAGCGGCAGGCGTTCGTGGCCGTGCCGGCGGTCATCGGGGCCATCGGGCTGATCGCCGGGCAGTTCGTGCATGCGCCGGCCTTGCAGCTGATGTTCCTGATTATTGCGGCGATCGGCGTCTACGGGCCGTACGGGCCGTTCTGGGCGATCCCCAGCGCGATCCTGCGGCCGGAGGTCACCGGTGTCGCGATGGGGCTGATCAACATGGCCAACCTCGGCGGGTTCCTCGGGCCGTACGTGGTGGGTTATGTGCGCACGGCGACCGGGAGCGGGTTTGCCGGGTTCCTGGTGCTGGCGGTGTTCCTGCTGATCGCGGCCGGGATTGTCATGATGATCGGGGCCGACAAGCGGATCGCCGCGCTGCGGGGCGACCGGGTTGCTGGCGAGGCGGGCATCCGCCGCCCCATCGGCCCGCACGCGCATGCGGCTGGAGACTGAAGGGGTTTGAGGCCGTCCCGGTGACGGGGCGGCAGGTCTGACGACAGGCGCGGCACCAGGGAGTAGTGCCGCGCCTGTCGTGTTTCCGAGGTGGGACACGCTTGCTGCGTTGGGGATGATCTGGCGCACCTGTTGGCCGATGCTGCGATTCCCGCCTGCCCTGCCGGTTGGATATGATCGGGTCGAACCGAACCTGAGGAGAACCGATGTACATCGTGACAGGCGCCACGCACGGCATCGGCCGTGCCTGTGTCGCGCATTTGAGCCGCCTGGGAGAGCAGGTCCTCGCCGTCGGCCGGGACGCGGCGGCGGGCGCCGAGATCGAGGCGACACTGCCGGGTGCGCACTTCATCGCGGCCGATGTCAGCGTGCCGGCCGAGATCCGGCACGCGGTCGACCACGCGCTGGCCCTGGGCGGCGGCACGCTGAAAGGGCTGGTCAACAACGCCGGCATGTCGCGCCGCGTGGGCTTCCTGGAGGCCGAGGCGGAAGACTGGGACGTGGTCCTGGATGTCAACGCCCGCAGCGCCTTCCTGTTCACGCGCTACGCGCTGCCGGGGCTGCAGGCGGGACGGGGATCGGTGGTGAATGTCTCCTCGATCGCCGGCAAGGTGGGCGAGGAAGGCCTCGCCATCTACTGCGCCTCGAAAGCCGCCCTGCTCGGAATGACGCAGGCGCTGGCTCTGGAATTTGGCGCCGAGGTGCGCTTCAACGCGATCTGCCCCGGCCAGATCGCCACCCGGATGATGAGTCGCATCCTGGGCGAGGACGACACGCGTCGGCGGCTGGAACTGCGCATCCCGGCCGGCCGGTTCGGCACGCCGGAGGAAGTTGCGGATGTTATCGGTTGGCTGCTGTCGCCGGCGTCTGCGTATGTAAACGGGGCGGTGATCACGGTCGATGGAGGCGAGACGGCGGGACTGCGGACGCCGCGGGAGCTGGGGCGGGTGTGAGGGGGAGCAAGGTCGCGGCTTAACCTCGCGGAACTCCAACTGCGTAGCTCGCGACGCTTCGGCTGGCGGCCATAGATACGGTGTCTTTAGGCGGGATCGAGGGGCGGCCGACGTCCGAATAGGTAGAGCGCGTCGAACGCCCCAGACAGTCTGGTCAGGGTGGCCTCGGTGATCGCCCGGATGGCACGCAGCGGAAGGTCGGACGGAACGCTGCTGTCCAGTTGCACGTGGCTGAATATCGTCTCGTTGCGGGTATCTACGCCGCGCATCGTGGCCCCAGGGTTGATCAGGCAGGCTATAGCGAATTCGATCCACCGGCGTCGCGGCAAGCGGCTTTTCAGCAACCTGCTAGACGCGAATGCAACCTAGGTCAGCAAGAGCGGCCAACAGATCCGCCTCAAAAGTAAGGAAGGACCTCGCTTCGCGAAGGTTAGTCAGTGACTGCCGCTGAGCAATCGCAGGGAATATCTGCTTGACGTCAAAAGGACGGCGCCTCCCTCGCACGCGGCTCACGGCCTCTGCAAGGACACCTTTTGGGTCCCCGAGCCGCTCGGCCTCGGTCGCGTTACGCGGCAATCCAATTGATTGAGGTGCGCCGCGATATCCGAGTGCTGCAGTGACGGCTTGTGCGTCAGCAAGAATCCACGCCTCTGTTTCATGTCGCGGTGCTATCGTGATGCACCGAGCCGGAGATAACCCGCAGAGAGCATGCATAGCTTCGCAATACCGACCTGAGCGCCCTTGCAATCCAATCTCGAGGTTGCGGCCACCCGTATCAGCATGGATAAAGATGAGGTGAAACGCCTCCTTTGCGTCACAGGCTTCCCGCGCAACCGTTTCGATGTCTGCGCGCGCCAACCTGATTGCAGGAACGAGCGGAATCGTCGAGTTTCGTGTTCCGCGTTGCGAAACGATGTCTTCCATAACCCGTGGAATTAGCAGTTCGAAGTAGGCCTCGTCAGTAGCTCCCTCGTAAAGGGCCGCCCAACTCACGTAGGTCATGCTGCGTCGGTAAGATTCTGGAGTAAACGCTCCACTTCCGATCTGGAAAGGTGCTTCTCGGGATCAAACAGGTCGCCGATTGGTTGAATTCCCGTTCGCATACGTGTTTTGGTAGACCGAAGTCGGGTGGTCGGGTCTATGCTAATCACGCTGTCAGCAGCTACAATTTCATGGTCATGCAAAGCCTCCATCACCTTAGGTGAATGAGTATTAAGTAGGATTTGGAACGAAGGCACGTCGGAATTTGTCGATACACTTGCCGCGCCTCGGAGGAACTCTACCAACATCGGCACACGTCCCTCGTGCACGCCGTTCTCGGGCTCTTCGAAACACAGTGTTCCCCGGCGGCCCGGATCATTAAGAACCGTGAGTAGAGCAAGCAGTCGTAGCGTTCCATCCGAGATCACACGTGAGCTGAACACGAGATCGCCGTTAAACTCCAAGCCAAAGGAATATTGACGCTGATTAGGATCATTCCGAATCTCAATGCGGCGGACTGAAGGAATAAGTGACGCAAGGTCAGCTGCGATATCTGACAACACGCCATCGGGTCGAAGCTCGTCAGCCGTCTCCTCCCTCAGGTATGCTAGAACGGCGGCGAGATTCGATGCATCAGGCTTCAGCACACGGTCTTCAAATCGGTCGTTCGCATTTCTTGCTGCTCGCGGATTGATCTCCAAGAACCGGATGCTCGTTAGCGTCTCCCGAAGAGCATAGAGGTGGGGGAACTCAGCCGTTGTAATAGTTGATAGGGCAGAGCGGGAGGCTTCCTTCAATGGAAGTCGCACTGGACGGCCATGTTTCGTTCGACCATCTTGACGCACTTCAATCGCATCCCCGTTATCATTCCGCCTAATGAAGGGGGCGACGCGGGCGTTATAACTCAATTTTAAATTTGGGCCATGGAGGTATGTGGCCCTATCCTCCTTTTTAGCGATTGGCCGGCAATTCTCTGCACGAACAAATATACCTCTCGGTACCCCTTCAGCGTTCTGAGCAAAGCCCAACTGCAGCTCATAGCGTAGCCGCTGTGCCGGTATTTCATAGCTCGTCCCAAAGGCGTCCACGCCCTTCCGACCAAGAAGTACCTCCACCGCGAATGACATGGAGTCCGAGATGCCCGAAGGTGTCTGTCTGAAAAGCTCTTCCGGCTCTCCCCTCAGACCCTGCATTGCAGTTCGGATGTCGTATTGGGCAAGGAGAGACAAAAACCGAAGCGCGTCAAAGAGATTGGATTTTCCGCTTGCATTCGGTCCAACGACCGCCGTTAGCGGCTCCAGATCAAGACTGAAGCCCTCAAACGTCTTGAAACCGTCAATCTCGATTCGAGTCAGCATATCTGATTGCTAGCGGTGCACCCCGGTTTTGACAATCAGGGAGCTTGGCTGCCTCTGTCGACAGGCAGCGCCCGAAATGCCCCCGCCCCCCTACCCCCCCGCCTTCGCCAGCGGATGATGCGCCTCCACCAGCCGTTGCAGCCGCTCGGCCAGCACATGCGTGTAGATCTGCGTCGTCGCGATATCCGCGTGCCCCAGCAGCATCTGCAAACTCCGCAGGTCCGCCCCGCGCGCCAGCATGTGTGAGGCGAACGAGTGCCGCAGCACATGCGGCGACACCCGCATTGGATCGAGCCCCGCCTCCAGCGCCACCTGCTTCAGCAGCGCGAAGAACCCCTGCCGCGTCATCGGCACCTTCGGGTCGCGCCCGGGGAACAGCCACCGCCCCGCCGGCCCATCGGCCGTCAGCGCCGCCGCCTCCCGCTTCGCCGCGTCCGACAGCGGCACCATCCGCTCCCGCCCGCCTTTGCCCTTCACCAGCAGCAGGGCGGCGTCCGAACTCAGCGCGCCGCGCGGCAGGGACAGCAGTTCCGACACCCGCAGCCCGGTCGCGTACAGGATCTCCAGCGCCGCCCGCGCCACCAGCCCCGGCCGCCCTGCCCGCCTTCCGGCCGCTTCCAGCAGCGCGTCCACCTCGGCCTCGGTCAGGTATTTCGGCAGCACGACCGGCAGCCGGGGCGTATCCAGCAGGGACGTGGGATCGTCCGTCCGCACGCCCTCGCGCAGCAGGAAGCGGTGGAACTGGCGCAGCGCCGACAGCCGCCGCGCGGCGGTGCGGGCCGACAGCCCCTGCCCCTGCAACCCCGCCATGTAGCCCTGCAGTGCGGCCGCATCGGCCCCTGCCACCGCCTGGCCACGCGCCGCTGCGAACGCGGCAAAATCCTCCAGGTCCAGCGTGTAGGCCGCCAGCGTGTTGCGCGCCGCGCCGCGTTCGGCGGCCAGCATCTCCAGGAAGGCCTCGACATGGCGATCCATGCCGGCCGGCCCCGCCCTAGTGGCTCTGGAACTTGTCGTTCGGCAGCACCTTCTCCACCGTCTGCGGATGCGGCTGCGGCGGGAACGCCCCCAGCATCATCACGCCCACGCCCAACAGCAGCAGGCCCACGACCACGACGGCCAGTAACATGCGGATCATCGCGTCGCTCGTCGCTCCTGCGTTGCGGGCAACCAACGTGGCCCGCGTGTGGGGGCGTGTGCTAGCCTTTCAGCACCATGACACGCAACACCGCCCTGCGCGAAACCGTTCCGCTGCCCGACACCCTCCACGGCCGCAGCATCGTGCTGGTCGGCCTGATGGGTGCCGGCAAGACCTCCATCGGCCGCCGCCTCGCCGCCCGCCTCGGCCTGCCGTTCCGCGACGCGGACGCCGAGATCGAGCTGGCCGCCGGCTGCACCATCCCCGAA
>JARLIJ010000214.1 GCA_031291795.1 Acetobacteraceae bacterium
GCGATCGTCGGCACGACGGTCGCGCCGTGGCAACTGTTCTTCCAGCAGAGCTATGTCATCGACAAGCGGCTCACGCCCCGCTTCATGGCATACGAAAAGGCCGATCTCTGCATCGGCATCGTGTTCGTGATGGTCGGCGCGATCGCGATGATGGCGTTCTGCGCAGCCGCATTCTCAGGGCAATCCGAGGCAGGCAATTTCACCGATGCCGGCGCCGTCGCCGCCGGTCTGGCGAAATACGCCGGACAGGTCCCGGCCACGCTGTTCGCCATCGCACTGATCGACGCCAGCATCATCGGCGCCTCCGCCGTGTCGCTGGCCACCGCCTATGCGCTCGGCGACGTCCTGTCGCTCAAGCACTCCCTGCATCGCGGGGCGAAGGATGCGCGCGGCTTCTACCTCGTCTATTGCGGCCTGATCGCCGGGGCCGCGACCCTGGTGCTGATCCCCGGCTCGCCGCTTGGGCTTATCACCGAGGCCGTGCAGACGCTGGCCGGCGTGCTGTTGCCGTCCGCGACGGTGTTCCTGCTGCTGCTGTGCAACGATCGTGCGGTGCTTGGCCCGTGGGTCAACGGCCGGTGGACCAACCTGTTCACCGGGTCGGTGATCGCGCTGCTCGTCATGCTGTCCATCGTGCTGACGGCCTCGGTGCTGTATCCGACCATCACCGGCGAGCAGATCCTGTTCGTCCTGGGCGGCGGTACCGTGCTGGCCGTGCTTGCCGCCGGCGCGACCCTGGCGTTCCGCCCGAAATTGGCTGACGCGCCGCCGGACCGGTCGCTCCGTCCCATGTGGCGGATGCGCCCGCTCACCCAGCTTGCGCCGGCACGGCTGACGGGGACCACGCGCGTATGGATGATCGTGTTGCGCGGATACCTGGTCCTGGCCGTCGGGCTGGTCGTGGTCCGCGTCGTGCAACTCGCGCTGGGGCAGTAGAGGAGCCGGACGGGCCATGGCCGCGTCGGTGCCTGGCTGCGCGGCTCACAGGGGCGTTTCGAACAGCATGCCAACACCGGCTGTCAGGCCCATCGCCAAGGCGCCCCAGACAAGAACACGGCGCGCTCCCGTCATCATGCTCCCGCCACCCGCGTACGCGGCCAAGGCACCCAAGAGCGCGAGGAATGCCAGAGACGTTCCGGCGATAAGGGGTATCAAGGCCGTTTCAGGCGCAACGACAGCCGTCAGCAGCGGCATTGCGGCGCCAACAACGAAGCTTGCGGCCGACGCAAAGGCGGCCTGCAGAGGACGGGCCGTGAAGTTCTCATGAATCCCGAGTTCGTCACGCGCGTGCGCGCCCAATGCGTCATGCGCCATCAGCTGCCTGGCGACTTCCTTCGCCAACGCAGGGTCCAGGCCGCGCCTGGCATAAATCTCGGCCAGCTCGTCGTGCTCCGCCGCGCCGTCCGCTTCGAGTCCCAGGCGTTCGAGGGTGAGATCGGCGCGTTCCGTATCCGCCTGCGAGCTTACCGAGACGTACTCGCCAGCGGCCATCGCCATGGCGCCTGCAACCAGGCCGGCAACACCCGCGAGCAGCACAGCGGCGGAACTCGCATGCGCCGCCGCAACACCGAGCAGGAGACTGGCGGTTGAGACGATACCGTCATTTGCACCCAATACCGATGCGCGCAGCCATCCTGTCCGGTGCGTGCGGTGAAGTTCCTTGGGCGGCATGATCTTTATGGCCGGCCGGTCAGGGCGCTGGCAGTGCGGTCAGGCGCGCGTCGAAGACCTATTTCGAACGTGATCATCACCGGGACTCCCCGTAACCGCGATCAGAAGAAACACGACTGGACATGGTGGGTGCATAAATTCAAGCCACCGGCAATCCCCCCACCGGCAATCCCCGGCAGGACCGCAAACGCGACGCCCACGCTACTCCAGCGGGCGCATGCCCAGGGTGCCGTCCGCCCGCTCCACGATCGCCGCGACGCGCGCTTCGGCTTCGGCCAGCTTCGCCTCGCAGTGCTTGCGCAGGGCCGCGCCGCGCTCATAGGCGCTGATCGCGTCCTCCAGCTTCTGCTGCCCGCTCTCCAGGCCGCGCACGATCTGCTCCAGCTCCGCCAGCGCATCCTCGAACGACAGGGAGGCGACCTCCGGGCGTTTGGTCTCCGACATAGGCTTCGATTCCTTCAGGCTTGCATCAAGGCCCGCACATGCGCGGCCGAGGCCGCCGCCAGCGCGCCCAGGTCGTAGCCCCCTTCCAGCACCGAGGCCACCCTGCCCCCGCAATGCCGCTCCGCCAGCGCCACCAGCTCATTGGTGATCCAGGTGAAATCCGCCGTCTCCAGCCGCAGTTGCGCCAGCGGGTCCAGCTTGTGGGCGTCGAACCCGGCCGAGACGATCACCAGCCCCGGCGCGAATCGGTCCAGCTCCGGCAGGATCGTATCGGCCCAGGCGGAGCGGAACGCCTCGCTGCCCTGGCCGGGGCGCAGCGTGACGTTGACGATGTTGTTCGCCGCCCCGCGTTCCCACATGTCGCCGGTGCCGGGGAAGCACGGGCTCTGGTGGGTGGAGCCGTAGAACAGGTCGGCGTCGTTGAAGAACATGTCCTGCGTGCCGTTGCCGTGGTGCACGTCGAAATCGAGCACCGCGACGCGCTGCACGCCCCACCGGGTGCGCGCGTGCAAGGCGGCCACGGCGGCGTTGTTGAACAGGCAGAACCCCATCGGGCGCTGCGGTTCGGCGTGGTGGCCGGGCGGGCGGACTGCGGCGAAGGCGGTGCGGGCCCAGCCCTCCATCACCGCATCGACTGCCATGACCGCGCCGCCGGCGGCGCGCAGGGCGGCCTCGGCGCTGCCGTGGCTCATCAGCGTGTCGGCGTCGAGCGGGACCGTGTCGCCCTCGGGCGGGCGGATCGCCAGGATCGCGTCGACGTAGTTCTTCGGGTGGACGCGGGTGAGTTGCTCGATCGTCGCCTGCGGCGCCTGCTCGCGCAGCAGGTCGGTGAATTCCTTGGTTTCCAGCGCTTTCAGCACGGCGCGGAGCCGGTCGGGGCACTCGGGGTGGTATGGCCCCATGTCGTGCTCCAGGCAGGCCAGGTGCGTGATCAGCGCTGTGGTCACGTTACGTGTCCTTTGGAACGGGCGTCTCGGGCTGATCGGGGCGACGGCGGATCACGAAGCTGAAGACGCCGGCTTCCTCGCTCCAGGCCAGCAGGGCGTGGCCGGTTTCCCGGCAGAACGCCTGGAAATCGGCGACGGCGGCGCGGTCGGTGGCCAGCACGCGCAGCCGCTCCCCGGGGGCCATGCTGCGCAGCGAGCGGTTGGCCCGCAGCACCGGCAGCGGGCAGGCCATGCCTTTGACGTCCAGCAGC
>JARLIJ010000215.1 GCA_031291795.1 Acetobacteraceae bacterium
GCCGGGGGTGGGTGGGGGGGGGGGGGGGGGGCCCCACGACGGCTGACCGCGGCTGTTTGCCCCCTCACCCCAACCCTCTCCCGCCAGGGGAGAGGGAGACGTTCGCAGACCTTGACCATCACAAAACACGATCACACTAACCATGGTCAACGCGGTTCACAATGGCCGGATACAATTCCATCTTCCCCTCCGCCGCAGCATTTCGGAGGAGCCGGCCGTGACGTTCAAATCCCTTATCGCCCGCTCGCCGGTCGACCCCTACGTCCTCGCCATCGTCGGCATGGTCGCGCTCGCATCGGTGCTGCCGGTGCGCGGCGAGAGCGCCGTGGCCGCCGGGTACGCCGCGCAGGCCGCCATCGCCCTGCTGTTCTTCCTGCACGGCGCACGCCTGGCGCCGGCCGACGCGCTGCAGGGCGCCTCCCACTGGCGCCTCCACGCTGCCGTGCTCGGCTCCACCTTCGTGCTGTTTCCGCTGCTGGGCCTCGCCGGCCAGGCACTGCTGCCGAACCTGCTGACGCCTGCGCTGTGGACCGGCATCGTGCTGCTGTGCGTGCTGCCCTCCACCGTGCAGTCCTCGATCGCGTTCACCTCGATCGCCGGCGGCAACGTGCCGGCGGCTTTGTGCTCCGCCACCGCCTCCAACCTGCTGGGCATGGTGCTGACCCCGCTGCTGGCCGGGCTGATGCTGAGCTCCCATGGCGGGTTCTCCTGGCACGCGCTGGGCGACATCATGCTGCAGCTCATGCTGCCCTTCGCCCTCGGCCAGCTTGCCCGCCCGCTGATCGGCACCTGGGTGGCCGCGAACAAATCCCTGCTCGGCCTGGTCGACCGTGGCTCCATCCTGCTGGTCGTCTACACCGCGTTCAGCGAGGGCGTGACCCAGGACATCTGGCACCAGGTCGACGTTCCCCTGCTGGCGACGCTGCTGGTCGTGGACGCCATGCTGCTCGGCCTGGTGCTGGCGATCACCACCTGGGGTAGCCGGCTGCTGGGCTTCTCCCGCGCCGACGAGATCACCATCGTGTTCTGCGGCTCGAAGAAGAGCCTGGCGAGCGGGTTGCCGATGGCGACAGTGCTGCTGGCCGGCCACCCGGTCGGGCTGATCGTGCTGCCACTGATGCTGTTCCACCAGATCCAGCTGATGGTCTGCGCCAGCCTCGCCAAGCGCTATGCCGCAACCCGGCGCGACCGGCCGACCGCGGTGGTCCTGCCGTTCGAGCCGAGGGCCGTCGCGCGCATGCGGTGAAGCGGGGGCGGCCGCGCGTCGCCATCTGCCTTGGCTGTCGTCTGCCGCGCTTGCGCTCGCCGGCGATCCGGAAGCGGCACGGAAGAAGTGGCTGGCCGTCCTCCGACGGCCCCCGGCGCGGCACCACAATCCTGCTGCTCGGTCTCGCTCGTATATGACCACGCGTCGCGGAACGTTACGGAACGTTGCTGTCACGCGAATGCAATTGTTATGTCATTGGGCAAAGCGCGCCGCCTCACGGCAATTGCGACACTCATACCCAATCAGTCGGAAGCGAGCTCCAAAGCATGTCGGGAACAACCGGAACGTTGACCGCCTTCACCGCGGGCGACCTGGTCATCAGTGTCGTGGGAGATGTTGAGAACACCGGGACCCTGACCCTCGACCAGGCATCGCCGATCTATCTCGAGGAGCTCACCGCAAGCGGGACGGTCGTGGGCGACATGATCCTGCCGCAGGCCACGGTCGTCGTGAACGGCGTCACCGAATATGCCATCTCCGGCGAATACGGTTCGGCGTCGGAAGGCTCCCTGCAGCTGTCCGGCGATGGCCAGTCGCTGGTCATCGTGGGCTACGGAGTCAACGCAGACGCGTTCAATACCGGCACTGTCTATGGCACGAGCGCCCTGGGGCAGACCACCAGCGTGCCGGGCGGGACCATCACCGCGGTGCCCCGCGTCATTGCGGACATCAGTTACAACGGCACCGTGGACACCAGTACGGCGCTGTACAACGTGTTCAACACCAACAATCCGCGCAGCGTCGCGACGTATGACGGCACGACGTTCTACCTCGCGGGCCAGGGCGTGAAGGGCGACTCCACCCAGGGCGTGTTCTATGCCCATGACGGTGCGAGCAGTGCGACGGCCATCGACACCAGCACGGACACACGGTTCGCCACGATCTACAACGGTGAGCTGTACGTCTCGCGCGACAGCACGCAAAGCGCCAGCGGGACGAACATTGCGACCTACGGCACGACGCTGCCCACGACCAGGACCAGCCCCAGCGTGCTGACCGGCATCGGCGAATCGATCACGCTGACCGCTGCGCAGGACAATACGGTCAACGCCGGCGCTGTCGGCACCAGCGTCCATCTCAGCCCGGAAAACTTCTTCTTCGCCGATGCGGACACGCTGTACGTCGCCGACGGCGGCGTTCCCAAGAACGGCGGCATCGGTGACGGCGGCCTGCAGAAATGGGTGTTCAACGGCACGACCTGGACGCTGGAATACACGCTCTCGCTGGGACTGAACCTGGTCAATTCCACGACGGCAACGTCCGGCACCACCGGGCTGATCGGCCTGACCGGCACCGTGGTCGGCGGCGTCGTGGAGCTCTACGCCACCAACGAGACCGTCGGCGAACTCGACCAGACCTATCTCTACGGCATCACCGACACGCTCAGTGCCACCACCGGCGCGGGTGAAAGTTTCACCGTGCTGGAGACCGCGGCGCCGGACACCATCATCCGCGGCATATCGTTCGCACCGAGCGCGGCTGCGGCGACGACGTCGGTGACGTCCGTCACCAGCGGCGTCACGTCGAGCGGCGTGGTCGTGACCAGCGGCAGCTCGCTGCTGGTCGCGAATGGCGGCACCGCGGTCGCCGCAACGATCATGTCCGGCGGTTCGGCGACGATCTCGATCGGCGGCGTCGACTCCGGTTCGGATATCGCCCAGGGCGGCAGCGAACTGGTCCTCGGCTCCGCCACGGGGGACTTCGTCGACGGCGTGCAGATCGTCAGCGCCGCGACCGCAGTCGTCAGCAACGAAACCGTCTTCAACGGCGGCACGGTCGAACTGAACCTGAAAGGTGCCGTTGCCAACGGCGTGACCGTGGAAACCGGCGGCGCGCTGACGATCAGCGGCAACGCCACGGTCAACAATGCGGTCATCAGCGGCGGCCTGATCGAGCTGGAGTCGGCGAAGGCGGTCCTTGCCGGCTCGCTGACATTCGCCGGCGCGGGCACGATCGAGGTCACCGCTAACACCAGCCCGATCTCCAGCGGCGTCACGTTCGGCGACCTGGCCGTCATCTCGGGCTTCGGCGTCGGGGACGCGATCGACTTCACTGCAACCACCTCGGTGGGTGCCGCGGGGTCGGCGGCAACGCTCAGCACGACGGTGTCCGGCGGCAATACCGTCGCGACCGTCTCGGGCGGCGGTTTCACGGAGACCTATCTCTTCGCCGGATCGATCGGCTCCGAACTGGTGCTCACGGGCGACGGGAAGGGGGGTGAGAAGATCATCTTCTCGCCGCCGCCGCCGACCGTCACGACCATCAGCAGCGGCGTCACATCGAGCAACCTTACCGTCACCAGCGGCAGTTTCCTGGACATCCTGTCCGGCGGCACCGCCGTTAGCGCGACGGTCGCCTCGGGCGGCGTGGCGACGGTGGAGATCGGCGGGATCGACTCCGCCAGCACCATCGCGTCCGGCGGCAACGAGACGGTGTTCGGCTCCGCCACCGGCGACGCCGTCAGCGGCACGCAGCTCCTCAGTGCGCCCACCAGCGCCGCGTCGTCGATCGCGGTGGTCAGCAACGAAACCGTCTTCAACGGTGGTGCGGTCGACCTGTTCCTGAAGGGCGCCGTCGCCAACAACGTGACGGTGTCGAGCGGTGGCAGCCTCAACATCAACGGCAACGCGACCGCCAACAACACGGTGATCGAGGCCGGCGGTACGGTGGAGCTGCAATCGCCCAAGGCGACGCTGGCCAATGGGCTGACATTCTCCGGGGCCGGCACGCTCGAGCTGACCGGCATCAGCAGCGCCGGGTTCGGCGAGCTCGCGGTCATCTCCGGCTTCGGCAGCGGTGCCGTCATCGACTATACGCTGTTCGGCGCAGGCGCCTCGCTCAGCACGGTGCTGTCCGGCGGCAACACGGTCGCGACGATCACCAGCGGCGGCGTCAGCCAGAGCGCAATCTTCGCCGGATCGGTCGGCTCCAACCTCATGCTGACCAGCGACGGCGCGGGCGGCGAGGAGATCGTCTTCACCTCTTCCGGCGGAACGACCTCGTCGTCGTCAGCCACATCCGTTACCAGCGGCACGACGCAGAGCGGCCTCGTGGTCAGCGGCGGAATGATCCTCGACGTGCTGTCGGGCGGCACCATCGTCGGCGCGACCATCCTCTCGGGCGGATCGGTGACGGTGGAATCGGGTGGCGTCGACAGCGCCTCCATTGTATCGGCGGGCGGCGTCGAGACCGTCATCGGGGCGGCCAGCCTCGACCAGGTCTTCGGTTCGCAGGTCGTCAGCGGTTCCGTTGCCAACGAAACGATTATGTCCGGCGGCCTGGCCACCGTGGCGCTCGGTGGGACCGACTCCGGCTCCATTATCTCCGCCGGCGGCAATGAGACGGTGGTCGGTTCGGCCAGCCACGACCAGGTCTACGGCATCCAGCTGCTCAACGCGGCCACCTCGGTCGTCAGCAACGAAACGGTGTTCAATGGCGGCACCGTCGAACTGTTCCTGAAGGGCGCTATCGCGAACAACCTGACCGTGGAAGCCGGCGGCGCGCTGCTGATCAGCGGCAACGCGACGGCCAACAACACCGTCATCAATGGCGGCCTGATCGAGCTGCAATCGCCCAAGGCGGTGCTTGCCGGTTCGGTCACCTTCGACGGGCCGGGCACGATCGAGGTCACCGCGATCAGCAGCGCGGGCTTCGGCGACCTGGGCGTCATCTCCGGCTTCGGCGCCGGCGACCTGATCGCGTTCACCTCGGTCGGTTCGGGCGCCACGCTCAGCACGACGATGTCCGGCGGCAATACGGTCGCAACGATCACCAGCGGCGGCGTCAGCCAGTCGCTGATCTTTGCCGGCGTGGAGGACCAGCTGGGCCTGGTGAGCAGCGGCGGCATCACCGAAGTGGTGCCGTGCTTCGCCGCCGGCACGCGCATCGCCACCGCGCGCGGGGAAATCGCCGTGGAGGACCTGACAGTCGGCGACCTGCTCCCGACGGTGCTGGGCGGGCGCACCCGGCCGATCGTCTGGATCGGCCGGCGCGACGTGGACTGCGCGCACCATGCGAAACCGCGGGAGGTCTGGCCGGTCCGCGTCGCTGCCGGCGCATTCGGGCCAGGCCAGCCGCACACCGATCTGTTCCTCTCGCCGGACCACGCCGTGTTCGTCGGTGCGGTGCTGATCCCGGTGAAACACCTGATCAACGGCGACACGATTGCGCAGGTCTCGATGGACCAGGTCACCTACTACCATGTCGAGCTGCCGCAGCACGACGTGGTGCTGGCGCAGGGCCTGTCGGTGGAGAGCTTCCTCGACATCAAGGACGGCGCGAATTATGCCGACGCGCGCGGCGCGGTCCCACTGTGCCCGGACTACTCCAGCCGCATCTGGGAAGCCTATGGCTGCGCGCCGCTGGTCGTCATCGGCCCAGACTTCACTGCGGCGCGCGAACGCGTCGGGACGTTCGCGCGGATGCAAACCGCAGCCTGATCGATCGGCGATGATGTGGCAGACTTGGGCGGGCTGCCGGCGTCGGCATGCCCCGGACCAGGTAAGACACGCATGAACGACATGGCAACGAGCCCAACCGCGATCCCGGCGGCGGCCGCCGACGACACCGACCCGCCGCGGCCGGGCCCGTCCTCGGCGGCCGCCGGCCAGGACGTCAGCAAGAAACGCCCCTATCCGCCCACCGCCGTCCTGCCCACGCAGGACGGCCCGTCCGGCATCCGGTTCGATTTCAACGAGGGGGCCAGGGTGCTCCTGCCGCCGCGGACCGAGGGCCGGTGGCGCATCCGTATCCGCGACCGCGACACCGGCAATATCCTGTTCCAGACGGAGAACCAGGGCGCGCAGGTCCGATCGTCCAAGCGCTTCTTCGTCCGCTTCGGCATCGAAGTGTGGACGCTGGATGAGGCCGGAACGCCCACCCTGGTGCTGACCCACGACTACGACGCGCGCGATCGCGAGGTGCTGATCCAGTTCCCGGTCGGCACGCTGGGCGACACCCTCGCCTGGTTTCCCTATGCCGCCCGGTTCGCCGCGGTGCATCGATGCCGGCTGACCTGCGCGATGTCGGACCTGCTCATTCCCCTGCTGCGCGATGCGTATCCCGATATCCGCTTCGTGACGCATGACGAAGTGGCCGACCGGCAGATCGCCCAGGCAGCCTACGCCACCTATTACCTCGGCCTGTTCTTCGACGATGCCGACTGCGTCCATCAGCCGACCGATTTTCGCCAGGTCGGGCTGCACCGCACCGCCGGCTATATCCTCGGCGTCGATCCGGCGGAGGCAGCGCCGCGCCTCGGCGTAGCGGACGAGGGGCCGCCGATCGCCGACCGCTATGTCTGCATCGCGGTGCAAAGTTCGACGCAGAGCAAGTACTGGACGAACCCGGACGGCTGGCGCGCGGTGGTCGCGTTCCTCAAGGCGAGCGGCTACCGGGTGATCTGCATCGACCAGAAGCCGGTGCACGGCGCTGGTATCGTTTGGAACCACATTCCGCACGGTGCCGAGGACGAAACCGGCGACCGCCCGCTGGCCGAACGGGTGCGCTGGCTTCGGCATGCGTCCGCTTTCATCGGACTGAGCAGCGGGTTGTCGTGGCTGGCGTGGGCGGCCGGCACGAAGGTGGTGCTGATCAGCGGCTTCACCCATCCAACGAACGAGTTCGCCACGCCATACCGGGTGATCAACTGGCACGCCTGCAATTCCTGCTGGAACGACGTGCGGCATCGGTTCGACCACAACGACTTCCTGTGGTGCCCGCGCCATGCCGGGACGCCGCGCCAGTTCGAATGCACAAGGCTGATCACCGCGGCCCAGGTAATTGCGATGCTGGAGCGGATCCCCGGGCTGATCGCGCCGAAGCAGACGTAAGGCGCACCGAGGGCCGCCCCGAGCAGGCGCTGCGCCACCCAAGGTCACATGGCGCGCTATTGACGACCGTGGCTGGCGTCCCTGGCAATGGCGTCCATGCCGGGAAACGACCGAACCGGTGACGGCGCGATCATGTGGTAGCCCCTGCCGCGCCGCACGGGAACATTGGCGCCCGCCGCGAAATCCGGTTACGCAGGGAGCGTGAACCGTTCCCTTGTGCTGCCCGATGCGCCCGCCGTCGTCGCAGGGCATGGCCGCGCCGCCATCGTCACCCCGGATGGCGAGGTCTTCGTGCTGCCCGCCGCGCAGGCTGCGGAAAAGCTGCGGGAGATGCCGCCGCCCATCCTGGTGCACGCCCCCGCCACCTTCCGTCGCCTCAGCCTGCGTCCCGGGCCGGCCTTCGACCTGCTGGAGCTGTTCGCCTTCGCCATGCCCGCCCGCACCGCCGCGCCCACGCCGCGCGGCCTGGCGCTGGCGCTCGACCTCGACCTGCCGGAGAGCGGGCCGGAAGCCGAGGCCACCTTGCTGCCCGACCTCGTCACCGCGCTGCTGCACCATCTCTCCCTGGGGCGAGAGACGGTGCTGAACCGCGACGCCGCCAGCCTCGCCGCGCGCATGGGCAAGGCCGGCTGGGGCTGGGCGCCCTACGTGATGGCCGCCCTCGGCCGGCCCGACGCGCCCGCCTCCGCCGATCCTCTGAAGGTCTGGAAGCGCCTGCCGGAATGGGAGGATGCGGCACCCCTGCCGCCGCCCTCCTCCTACCCGGTGGAGCAATTCGAGGCCCGCGCCCGCCTCGCCGAGATGCTGGGCCCCAACGCGGAGCAGCGCCCCGGCCAGGCCGACTACGCCGGGGCTGCGTCGGCCGCCTTCGCCCCGCGGGAGACCCGCGGCGACCCGCATTTCGTCCTCGCCGAGGCCGGCACCGGCACCGGCAAGACATTGGGCTACCTGGCACCGGCCAGCGTCTGGGCCCAGAAGAACAAGGGCGCCGTCTGGATCAGCACCTTCACCCGCCACCTGCAGCGCCAGATCGACGGCGAGCTCGGCCGCCTGTTCCCCGATCCCACCATCCGCCGCGCCCGCGTCGTGGTGCGGAAGGGGCGGGAGAACTACCTCTGCCTGCTGAACCTCGAAGACGCCGTCAACACCGCCACCGGCGGCTTCATGCAGCAGCAGGTCATCCCGCTCGGCCTGATCGCGCGCTGGGCGATGGTCACCGACGACGGCGACGTCCAGGGCGGCGACCTGCCGGGATGGCTGGTGGAGCTGTACGGCACCGCGCTGATCGCCCAGCTCGCCGACCGCCGCGGCGAGTGCATCCACGCCGCCTGCCCGCATTGGCGCCGCTGCTTCATCGAGCACACCGTCCGCCGCGCCCGCACCGCCGAACTGGTGGTGGCCAACCATGCCCTGGTGATGACC
>JARLIJ010000035.1 GCA_031291795.1 Acetobacteraceae bacterium
GGCAGGCCGGCGCGCGCTGGTTCTGGGACACGCTGGTGGACGCCGACCTCGGCAACAACGCCGGCAACTGGCAGTGGGTCGCCGGCAGCGGCGCCGATGCCGCGCCGTATTTCCGGGTGTTCAACCCGGTGCTGCAAGGCCGCAAGTTCGACCCCGACGGCGCCTATGTTCGCCGCTTCGTCCCGGAACTCGCGCGGCTCGATGCGCGGTGGATCCATGCGCCGTGGGAGGCGCCGCCCGTTGCGCTGGCCCAGGCCGGCATCATTCCCGGCCGGACCTATCCGCCTCCCCTGGTCGGCCTGGCGGCGGGGCGGGCCCGGGCGCTCGCAGCATTCGCGCAGGTGCAGAAGCGCTGACGGTGGGAACGCGGTCGACGCTCGACCGATCCCCGGTCGCAAGTTGTTGCATGGAAGCGGCCTTCGAGGCGTATGATTTGTGTCGACAAAATGAAGCCGCTTGAGATCCCTTCCGGCGCTGCCATCCGCGTGGTGGGCGATGTGCATGGTGACGCCGTGGCATTCCGCTATGCCGCCGCGGCCGATGACCGGTTCATCATCCAACTGGGCGACCTCGCCGACCACGGCCCGGACAGCCCCGCCACCCTGCGCCTGATGTTCCGGCTGATCGACGAGGGCCGCGGCCTGTTCCTGCTGGGCAACCACGACCTCAAGCTGGCACGCACGCTGGCCGGCCAGTCGCTGCGCGAAGACCGCGTGGTCCAGGCGACGATCGCCCAACTCGATGAGACGCTGCGCGCCCGGATGGTGCTGGAAGCCTCCCGCGCGCCCGCCTGGCTGCGGCAGGGCGATGCACTGTTCGTCCATGGCGGCTTCCACACCGATATGCTGAACACGCCCGCGCCGGAATTCGGCCTCGACCGCCCGCGCGGCGCCCTCGCCCGCGCGCTGTACGGGGAGCCGACTGGCCGGATGCAGCCCGACGGCTTTCCCGAACGCAGCCTGCGCTGGGTCGATCGCATCCCGCATGGCCTGACGGTGTATTGCGGCCACGACCGGCGCAGCACCGACGGGCGCCCCTACGTCCGCATCGGTGTGCTCGGCGGACGCGCGGTGTTCCTGGACACCGGCGCCGGCAAGGGCGGCCATCTGTCCTGGATCGACATCCCCACCCCAACCCGCAACCTTCCTGTTACGGGTTGATATTAGATTAGCGGGCGGAGGGCTTACCCATGGTACAGCGCCGTTGGTCCACGCTTGTCGGCCGTATGGCGGGCCTGTCGCAGGTCCGCGTGCCGGTCGAGCGGATCGAGCGTGTCAACCAGGCGCTGCGTCGCCGCCTCGACGACGCGGTCGACCAGGTGTTCCGGCAGGCCTGCCTGAACGGCGACCTCGACACCGCGAAGGAGTTGCTGGCCGTGCTGGTCTCCATGCACGATCGGCGGCAGGAGAAATTCGGCAGCGAGCGGCGGATCAGCGACGATACGGTGCGGCGCGCGCAGGAAGAACTGGCCCGCCGCCTGCGCGAGGGGAAACTGCCGGCCCCCGACCTTCAAAGCCGCTCATAGGTCACCGCCGACCCATCGGCGACGGTCAGCCGCATGCCGGCCCAGTGCCCGTCCATGTCATAGAGCAGCGTCAGGTCGAGGTCGCCCGAAAGCTGCCAGAGGTCGACGCGCAGCGGGGCGCCGGAACCCGTGCGGATGGTGTCCTGCCCGCGACGGGTGACCTCGGGATGCAGCAGTGTCGCATCCTGGATGCCGACCAGCGGCACGTGCAGCATGCGCCTGTTCCAGTAGGTCGTCGGCAGCGCCTCTTCCGGCGCCACATAAGGCGGTGTGCCGGTACCCTGCGCCGCCAGGCCGTTCGCGTTGCGCTGCGCCCGCATCGAAAGCGCCGTGCCGTTCCTGTCGGTCCGGCTGCTGACCTCCTGCAACAGCCCGTCGCGCCAAACCTCCACGGCATGATGGACATAGCGATACAGCGGGATCGGCCCGAAGCGGACCTGGGCATCGACCGCGATCCGCACCTGCAGGGCCGCGTCGCTCCGCTCAAACGTGACGGTGTGCGTGCCGATCGGAGAGCCGTGGCGGATCAGCCGAAAGGCGAGCGCGTTGCCCGGCGGGATCAGCGCGTCCATGGGGCCAAACGCCCTCGCGGGCGGTTGTCCCATCACAGACACCGCCCCGCCGGCGAGCACGGCACGTCGACCCATGCGCTTCAGCGCCTCGATTCTCCCCGATTCGCGATGACACTAGCGTGACAGCACCGCGCGAAGCGAGGGGGAGGGACAAGCGGGCCGCGGCGTGGCAAGATCATTTTCCAGCGACAAAGCGGGATCCAACCGGCAGCCATGCGCCAGCTTCTGCTACTGCGGCACGCCAAATCCGCGTGGGACGACGCGAAGAAGGCCGATCGCGACCGCCCCCTGAACCACCGCGGCAGGCGCGCCGCGGCCACCATGCGTCGCGCCATGCGTGAGCTGGGCCTGGTACCGGACGTCGTGCTGGTGTCCACCGCAAAGCGCACCCTGGAGACGCTCGAAGCCTTGGAGCCGTGGGACGACGCCCCCCTGATCGAGCCGATGGACCAGCTTTACCTCGCCGATGTGCAGCAGTTGCTGGCTGCCCTGCACGGGGTGGCGGAGACGGTGCGCAGCGTGCTGCTGATCGGCCACAATCCCGGCCTGCACGAATTGGCCGTGACGCTGGCCGGCCCGCACGGCCTGGAACAGGGTGAGGCGGGCAAGCGGCTGGCACAGGGCTTCCCGACCGGCGCACTGGCGGATTTCGCCATCGCCGGCCCCTGGTGGCAGCTTGACGAGGGTGGTGGCCGGCTGCAGCACTTCCTGACGCCCCGCAGCCTGGAGCCGGCCGACTGAGCCATGCAATTCGAGCTCAGCATCGAGCCTGAGACCGCCGCAAAGCTGCCGCGGCTGGCTCTCCTCGCGCATGGCCGCTCCGGGCGTGCCAAATCATTGAAGCAGCGCATCATCTGGCATGACAGCCCGAACCGCGCGCTGGCCGCCGCCGGGTTGGCCCTGGCTGAGCAGCACGGCATCTGGCGGCTGGAACGGCTCTACCCCGGCGCCGAAGACTGGCCGCCCGCCGCGCCCGCCCCCCTGCTGGCGCAAGACGCCGATCCGACCCTGCTGGGCATCGCGCTGCCCGACGCGCTGGCACCGGTGGCGGCCTTCGACGGTCATTCGACCGAATATACCATCGCAACGGACCATGGCCCTGTCACGCTGCAGCGGCTGCGCGGCGGGTTGCGGGCGGTGGCGGCGGAGCGACCGATCGCGCGCCTGCTGCTCTCGGGCGCCGAACCCGCGGTCCTGACCGTGGCACGGGCCCTCTGCGAGGCGTTGGAGGTATCCGTGCCGCGCGCCAGCCTGGCAGCCGAGGCATTGGCCGCCGCCGACAGCACCCCGCCGCGGCCACGCCGGCTGGGGCCTCCCCTCCTGCCCGCCAACATCTCGATCGGCGACGCCTTCGCCCACGCGCTCGGCCATCTCACCGACGTCATCCTGCACCACGCTCCGGACGCCGCCGCGGGGCGTGGCGGGCCGGAATCCGTCCACCAGATGCGGGTTGCGGTCCGGCGGCTGCGTTCGGCCATCACGGTGTTCCGTGCCGCGATCGCCTCGGAGCCGGTCAGCGCGACAGACACCGCGCTGAAGGCATTGGCTCAGCGGCTCGGCCCGGCGCGCGACTGGGACGTGTTCGTAACCGAGACGGCCGCCGCCGTGACCGAAGTGCTGCCGCACGATGACCGGCTGCAGCGCCTGCTGGGCGCGGCCGAACGGCGGCAGAAGGGCAGCCACGCCGCGCTGACCGAGTACCTGGAGAGCCGCAGCTACCGGTCGTTGGGCATCGAACTGGCCTGGCTGGCCGGCGCGCGAACCTGGCACGCGGCCCTGGACCCCATGGAGCAGGAAGCGCTGGGCCGGGACCTGGCCGAGTTCGCCGCCCAGGTATTGCAGCGCCGGCTGAAGAAGCTTCGCGCGGCGGGCGAGGACATCGAGACGCTGGACGTCGTCGCCCTGCACGCGCTGCGGCTGCGCGCCAAGCGGATGCGTTACGCGGCCGAAATCCTGGCGCCGCTGTTTCCCGGAAAATTGACAAAGCGCTTCATCGGCCGCCTCAGCGTCCTGCAGGCCCGCCTGGGGACGCTGAACGATCGCGCCGTGGCCACCTCGCTGTTGCACGAGCTGGGCGGCCCAGCCGGGCGCCACGGCTATGCGGTGGGGGTGGTGGTGGGCTTTGTCGGCGCCGGATCGGCCGTCATCCGACCGAGGATTATCCGGACCTGGGAGAAATTTCTGCGTCAGGCGCCATTCTGGGCTTGACCGGCGGCGACAGTCTCGGCATCGGGGCGCCAACGCAGGCGCATAAGGCACTGTCGGGGATTGAAACCTTGTCGCTCAACCGCAAGCGCCGGATCTTCCGTCCGGCCGCATTGTCGTTGCCGTCGCTGCCCTCTCCGGGGCTCCTGCTTGCCGCGCTGGCAGCAATATCCGGTGTGAGCGGCGGCGCGTGGATGATGCTCCGCCCCTCCGAAGCGCCGGCCCAGCAGCCAGTCGTTTCGCGGATTGCTGCCGATTGGTCCCAGGTCGCCGTCGTCGATGGCGGCACCCTGCGGCTGCGGGACAATGTCGTGCGACTGGATGGGATCGTGCCGGCTCAGCGCGGGGCGGTGTGCCACCACCTGGACGGGACCGAACAGGATTGCGGGGCGGCTGCCGCGAACGTGCTGGCCGCGCTGGTGCGGGAGGCCCCGCTGGTGGACTGCGCGGTGCGTGGGCACGATACGATGGGCCGCGCGCTGGCGGTCTGCGACGCCCGGGGCATGCAGTTGAACCGTGCGCTCGTGCTGGCAGGCTGGGCCAGGGCGGAGCGCGATGAGCCCGCGCTGCGAACGGCGGAAGAACAGGCACGGACGGAACGGCTTGGCCTCTGGGGCAGGTAGAACAGTATCAGGCGGCCGGAGAATGCCTCCCCTGTAACGCTGGCCTGAGTATCGCCGTCTGATATACCCAGAATCCGCGAGAATCTGGGAAGGGACCTTTACACCGCCAGTCATCTCTGACTCGATGACGTGTCATGAGCGGCGTGATTCTCCCTCCCGAAGACCGGACGCACCTGCTGCGGCAGATGCGTCGGCTGACGCC
>JARLIJ010000216.1 GCA_031291795.1 Acetobacteraceae bacterium
CGACACGTTCCCCGCCGGATCGGCGCGCAGGAAGAAGAACGGTACCCCCCGCGCGCCCGGCCGCTGCAGCGTGGACAGCCGATGGCAGGCCTGGTCGAACGAGACGCCGAACCGCGCCGCCACCGCCTCCATGTCGTGCCGCAGGTCCTGCGCCGCGGCCAGGTACGCCGCGTACGGCATCACCTGCGCGCCGATCCGGCGGGGAACGTGTCGAAGCGGTTCTCGGCCGCGGGGTTCCCGTTCGCGCGCTACGGCGGGTCCTGCCCGCGCTGGGTGGTGCACACGGCGTTCGCCCAGCCGGGATCGGTGCAGGTGCAGGTCGCGGAACTGCCCGACGGCGCCGCCTATCTGTGCTTCGCGCGGGCCGAGGCGCGGTCGGCCACGCGCTGGGGCGAGCCGCGCCCGATGCACGTGGTGGCGATGGGCTGCGCACTGGCCCATGCGGGGGAGGTCACCTATGCGGACGGGCTGGATCTGGAACGGGCCAAGGTGGGCATCGGCCTGTCGTGCCGGCTGTGCGAGCGCCCCGACTGCCGCAGCCGCGCGTTTCCGCCGCTGGAGCACCGGCTGTCGCTCGATCCGCTGACGGCGGGGGCGACGCCGTACCGGTTCGAGACGCGGCGGGGGTGAGGAGGGAGCGGTGGTGTTGCTATGGGCGCATTCGATCCGAAGCGGTCGTGCGTAGCCGCGACCCAATCGGCCCAAACTGGCCGAGAGCGGACAGTCCGCTTTTGGACGCGCACAGCAGGATAGCGGACATCGCTGTTGGGTCGGTGCTGTGACGGCTATCGACCCTTTGCGGACCTTGCGTAGGTGTCTCGGTTTAGGGGTTTGAGGATGGCACGCGCCTCGCAAGCCAACAGATCAGCGTCCAAAAAGCCGCGGGTCGAGTGCGACCGGCGTCTCTGGCCCTACCGAGATTCGTGTAGCGTCTGGGTGGTTCGGATTTACCACAACGTTTCCGTCGCGGCCCGCAGTGACGACTGAAGGGACGATTAGGAGCGCCGATCTACGTCCCTCGATCCAAGCCTTACCAAAGGCTTGAGCGATTGAAACGTCGAGCGGGTCGTCCCATCCAACGTGTAAGAGAGGATCGAATGTCTCCCTGGATACATCATCGGGAACTACAGCTTCGACGTATCGTGCGGCACTCGGGGGCGTTTTGCGGTTGGCATGGACAAGTATCTCAACGAGGCAGACAGCGAAGCTTGTGCCTGTGTAGATGGCCGCTAATCCCGGCGGGTCCCAGCGCTGGCCAAAGAGGCGGGCTCCTTCTCCAGACCAGATCGGATGTGAGCCGGTGACGATGCGCCAAAGGCGGAGAGGCGCGGTGCTCAGAGGGCAAGACCGTATTCAAGCGCATTCAGAATTTGCTCAGTGCGGCGGGCACCTAGATCCGTCCTTGCAGCGTCAACCGGGCTACGCTCATCGAGTTGAGGGTGTGGTGTTGTCATAAACTCTCGTGCCTCTGCCTCGGTGCCGAGAGCTCGGCGCGCGTGCACGAATAGTCGGGCAACTCGTTCCGTCCGCTCGCTCTCCTGAGGTGAGAGTTGTGTCTCGCGGCGTTCAAGAGTCGTCTTCGGAACGACACCCCACTCCAGCCAAGATGCCTTCGCTTTATCGCCTCCGGCTAGCCATTCTGCGACGTGTCGGAGGGCTTGCCGGGGAAGACCCCGTTCCACCGCCTTCTCAATGAGAACGGGAGAGGGAGACGATACCAAGTCATTTTTGAAGTCGGAATTCCGGTTAGCTCGACCTTTCGACTGGTTGAACTGAGAGAATGTGTTATTCATCTTGGCCTCGACTACCAACACGAGGACATCATCAACGCAAATGACAAAGTCCCCTCCTAAACCACTGGCAGGAGACTTGGAAACCCCTTTCGCTGTCGTGGACGAAGAGGCGGGAGGCAAGGGACCAACTTTTGAGCTTCGCAGAAAGGCAATGCCCATCACCTCCGCGACGGCCTTGGCATCATAATTCGTCAGCATGCTATTTTCCCTCGACCACTTGGGCTAAAATGATGCCCCGTGTGGAGAAAAGCAAGGGTGACCCCGGAGGTAACGGCGACACTTTCGGGTTCTTTCATCAAGGCGCTGACCGCCGGTCCGTGGCAAAACTCGCGAGTCCGCTTTCCACTCACACCCGCCATTCGATAGGTCTCGACTTAGGTCCGCTATCGGGACCCCGTCTGACACCGGGCAGCGGCCGGCATGGGCGCAAATCAGCCGTCGAAAGGCTGGGTCATGCGTCCGGTTTCCACCCTCAGCGGTGATCGTTTCATTGGATCAGACCAAAGCGAGGCGATGGCCTGAGTCCAGGCGCAACGCTCGCCTCGACTGCCGCAGCCGCGCCTTCCCGCCGCTGGAGCACCGGCTGTCGCTTGATCCGCTGACGGCGGGGGCGACGCCGTACCGGTTCGAGACGCGGCGGGCGTAGCGTCTGGTCCGGCGATCAGGCGGCGCTGGCAACCTCGTAAGCCTGCACCAGCACGTCCGCAGGCAAATCCAGCAGCACGCTGAGCGCGCGGATCATCGGCAGCGTCAGCGCCCGCTTGCGGTTGAGGATTTCCGCCACGCGCGCACGACTGCCGATCGCCGGTTCCAGGTCGCGCCGGGTGAGTCCCTTCTGTTCCATCATGAACAGGATGGCGGCAATCGGGTCGGGGGCCGCAATCGGGACGTGTCGCGCCTCCCAGGCCTCCACCAGCGTTGCCAGGACATCCAGGCGATCGCTTTCCGGCGTGCCAGACCGAGCATTCATCAGCTGCTCGATTTCCAGCAATGCGGCCGCATGGTCCGCAGGTGACCGGATCGGGCGAACGGACACTTCAGAACTTTCAGGTCGTGTATCCGCTCGCGAAACCACCCGCCCCTACCCTTTCGCCCCCCAAAGCCCCGCCAGCGGTCCGCCGCTGCCCGCCACCGGGTCCTCCGCCGGCACCGCCACCTTCGCGATCGCCCGCACCGCCGCATCATGCGCCTGCGCCTCGCCGCGATGCAGGTCGGCGCGGGGCGCAGCGGCGGGATACGCCCCCACGATCAGCAGGTCCGCCGACTGGCTCTGGTTGCAGTGCCCGACGCCGGCCGGCACCACCACCACGTCGCCCGCGCGCACCTGCAGCACCTCGCCGCCGGGGCCGCCGAACAGCACCTCGGCCTCGCCTTGTGCGACGCCCAGCGCCTCGTGGGTGTTGGTATGGAAATGGTGGAACGGGTGGACGGCGTCGCGCCAGGCGGGCGGCCAGGCGTTGGCGGCGAAAATCCGCTCGATCTCGGCCGGATCCGGCGGCACGGCGTCGCGGTAGACCAGCAAGGGCAGCGACGAGTTCGGGATGGTCCCGTCGTCCTTGAACTGGAACGTCAGTGGCTGGCCATTTTGGCCTCCTCATGCGGAACGTCACGCTACAACAACACGGGCGGCGCGCCATCCGCCACGGGGGCGGCCTCGGCCGCGTCCTCCGCCTCATCTTCCTCGCCATAGCCCACCAGGCGCAACGCCCGCCCGCGGATGCCGCGCTTGGCGGCGGCGTGGATCAGCGCTTCCTCCCGCCCGTGGGTCACCCAGACCTCGGGGGCGGCGACCTCGTCCAGCGTGGCGTTCAGCTCGTTCCAGTCGGCGTGGTCGGAGATCACCAGCGGCAGCTCCACCCCGCGCGACTTCGCCCGCTGGCGCACCCGCATCCAGCCCGACGCCAGCGCCACCACCGGGTCCTCCATCCGCCGTGCCCAGCGGTCGCTGAGCGCACCCGGCGGCGCCAGCACGATTGCACCGGCCAGCGCGCCCTTGGGGGCGGTCGTCGCCGGACGCAGGTCTCCGAGCGGCACGCCCAAAGCGGTGTAGAGGTCGCACATGGCGGCGAGGGCGCCGTGCAGCCAGATCGGCTTGTCCCACCCGGCCGCGCGCAGCAGCGCGATCAGGCGCTGGCACTTCCCCAGCGCGTAGCAGCCCACGACATGCGTGCGATCCGGGAACAGCGCCACGCTGTCCAGCAGCCGCGCGATCTCATGCTCCGGCGGAGGGTGCACGAACACCGGCAGTGCGAAGGTCGCCTCGGTCACGAACACGTCGCATTGGATCGGCTCGAACGGATCGCAGGTCGGGTCCGCCACGCGCTTGTTGTCGCCACTCACCACCGCGCGGCTGCC
>JARLIJ010000004.1 GCA_031291795.1 Acetobacteraceae bacterium
CCATGTCCGCTGGAGCGGCGAGGCCTGCTGGATCCCCCTGGGCGACTTCGACTTCGGCAGCCTGCCCTTCGAGAACGCCACCAGCTATCCCGCCGCCGGCCAGATCCTGCTGCACTCGGCCCACACCAGCGCGAGCGAGACCGAGATCCTGCTGAGCTACGGCGCCGTCTGCTTCGCCTCCAAGGTGGGACAACTGGCCGGCAACCACTTCCTGACGGTGGTCGAGGGCCAGGAGAACCTGGCGAACCTCGGCAAGCTGGTGCTGTGGTCGGGCGCCCAGGACATCGTGTTTTCTGCGGAATAGCCGGCTTACCGGCGTGCCGCCCGTGCCTATATCCTGCCACGCCCGAATTCAGGGCGATATCACGAGCGGAAAGGCTTGCATCATGGCTGCACAGAAGCTGGAACATCGGGCCCTTGGCAGCGGCGGGCTGACGGTCTCGGCCATCGGGTTGGGCTGCATGTCGCTGTCCGGGCTCTACGGCGCGGCCGACGACGCGGTGTCGGAGGACCTGATCCGCTACGCCATCGACCAGGGGGTCGACCATTTCGACAGCTCCGACATGTACGGCTGGGGCCACAATGAAGGCGTGGTCGGTCGCGCCCTGAAGGGCCGGCGCGATCAGGTGATCCTGGCCACCAAATTCGGCCAGATCCAGCGGCCGGGCCAGGAGAATGGCGTGGACGGCCGTCCCGAATACGTCCAGGCCGCCTGCGAAGCCAGCCTCAAACGCCTCGGTGTCGATATGATCGACCTGTATTACCAGCATCGTGTCGACCCGGCCGTCCCGGTGGAAGACACCGTCGGCGCGATGGCGGCGCTGGTGCAGCAGGGGAAAGTCCGTTTCCTCGGGCTGTCGGAGGCGGCGCCGGACCGTATCCGCCGCGCCCACGCGGTGCACCCGATCGCCGCGGTGCAGACCGAGTATTCGTTACTTTACCGCGAGGACGCCGAAGAGACCCGGCAGACCACCCGGGAACTGGGCATCGGGTTCGTGGCCTATTCGCCGCTGGGGCGCGGCTTCCTGACCGGCACCATCCAGAATCTCGCCGCGATCGACGGCAGGCGCGCCTCCCATCCCCGGTTCCAGGCCGAGAATTTCGAGACGAACCGCGCTTTGGTGGCAAAGATCGAGGCGATCGCCGCGGAGAAGCGCTGTACGCCGGCGCAGTTGACCCTGGCCTGGCTGCTGGCCCAGGGCGACGACGTCGTGGCGATCCCCGGCACGCGGTACAAGGGCCGCCTGGACGAGAACCTGGGTGCGCTGAAGGTGACGCTGTCGGCGGACGAACTGGCGGCGATTTCGGCGGCAGTGCCGCGCGGTGCGGCAGCCGGCACGCGCTACCCGGCCGGCGGGATGGCGGGCGTCTACCTGTAGGAACCAGCACGTGTGTGCCTCGCGGGCGACCGCGGGGCACACACGACTGTCCAGCACCCCTGGCCGCCCCCCCTCTGGCAACCGCCGCCGCACTCGGCGATGATCGTACGACGACAAACGATCGGGGCGGGGCATGCTTGAAGAACACTACGACACCATCATCGTGGGCGGCGGGTCCGCCGGCGCAGTCCTGGCCGCGCGCCTCTCCGAGGACCCGCGCCGGCGCGTGCTGCTGCTGGAAGCCGGCCGTGATTTCCGCTCCGCCGAGACGCCCGACCACATCCGCATCCCCAACCCGATGCGCGCGATCGCCGACGACGACTTCCGCTGGCCGCAGCTGCTCGCGCGGCGGACCGAACGGCAGGAGCCGAAGCTGCTGTGGCGCGGCCGCGCGATGGGCGGCAGTTCGACCATCAACGGACAGATCGCGATCCGCGGCGTGCCGGATGATTTCGACCGCTGGGCCGCCGCCGGCTGCACCGGCTGGACCTGGCCCGACGTGCTGCCCTACTTCAACAAGCTCGAAACCGACATGAATTTCGGCGACGCGCCCTGGCATGGGGACAGCGGGCCGATCCCGGTCTATCGCGCGCCGGTCGACGCCTGGGGCCCGGTCGACCGCGCCCTGAAAGGGGCTGCCGAAGCGCTCGGTTATCCCTGGTGCGAGGATCACAACGCGCCCACCGGCACCGGCGTCTCGCCGTACGCAATCAACAGCCGCAACCTGGTGCGTGTCTCCACCAATGACGGCTACCTGGAGCCGGCCCGCGAACGGCCCAACCTGACGATCGTCGGCAGCGCCCTGGTGGGTGGACTTAGTTTCGAGGGAAACCGTCCGCATGCCAACGGCGTGCAGGTCACGATCGCCGGCCAGGCCGTGAGCGTGCGCGCGACGCAGGAGGTGATCGTGGCGGCCGGTGCGATCCACTCGCCCGCCATCCTGCAGCGCTCCGGCATCGGCCCAGCTGCCCTGCTGCATTCCTTCGGGGTCCCGCTGGTGGCGGACCTGCCGGTGGGCGAGAACCTGCTGGACCACCCGATCATGGCGCTGTTCCTGACACTGCGCGACGACCGGCGCGTCACGACCATGATGCACCGCCATACCAATTGCTGCCTGCGCTATTCCTCCGGCCTGGCGGGCGCCGGCGAGAACGACATGATCATGATCGCCGGCAACCTGGTGTCCCTCGGTGGTGGCGACCTGTCGCGCGGGCGGATCGCCGTGTCGGTCTACCAGGCGTTCAGCCAGGGCACGGTGCGGATCGTTTCAACCGATCCGACCGTCGATCCGGCCGTGGAGGAGCGGATGCTGACCGATGCAAGCGATCTGGTGCGGATGCGCGACGGTGTGCGCCGGCTGCGCGCGATCGGGCTGCAGGACGCGGTGCAGGCGATCGCCGAACGGGTGGAGTACGGCATGACCGGCCGTTCGATCGAGGAAGAGCTGAGCGACGCCGACCTGGATGCGTGGCTGTTCGATGAGTGTTCCGACGCGCAGCACGCCAGCGGCACCTGCCGGATGGGCGCGGTGGACGATCCACGTTCGGTCGTCGGGCCGGATTGCCGGGTGCGGGGTGTGAGCGGACTGCGCGTGGTGGATGCCTCGGTGATGCCCGAGGTGGTGCGGGCGAACACGAACTTCTCGACGATCATGCTTGCCGAGAAGATCGCGGATGAGATCAGACGCGGCGGGTGAACCGGGCCGGGCGGCATAGCGGTCCTGACCGGCTGAGTATGCTTCCTCCGGCGGTTGGGCAGTGGCGGCCCGTACGGTCCCGGCCGCCATTGCGGGCGTGTGGCGCCGGAGGCGAAGAAAGAATTTTCAACGCAGATGCAAATCGATGCACCAGAACACGCAGATGGCAGCGTGCGGTCGCCAGGCCCTGCGCGTGATCTCCAGGCGTCCTGCTGATACCAGCCGGCAAATGTACTGACCGTTCGGCATGGCACTACCCCACGTCATCCTCGCGCTTGGCGCGAGGACCCACGGCTTGCGGTGCCGCATGGGTCAAAGACGTCGGCGGTCAGGCCGATCCCCAGGTCAAGCCAGGC
>JARLIJ010000217.1 GCA_031291795.1 Acetobacteraceae bacterium
CCCGCCCGGCCCCCCGGCCCGGGCCCACATGGGGGTGGTGGGCCGCGGGGCAGGGGGGGGACCGGCCCCGTTGTGGGGCCCGCGACCCCCCCTCTCCCCGGATGAACACCATGGATCGGTTCCAAGGGCCGTCGCCCTTGGCAGGGGTCCAGGGGACAGCGTCCCCTGGTCGGGGTCCGGGGCAGAAGCCCCGGCCTTAGCCTGCTACGCGCCGACGCCGCGGTGCGGCCACGACCGGCCGGGTCGCCATGGCGGCGGCGAGCGCGGTACGGCGGAGGTCGGCCTGGCTGGCCAGGGTGCCGGAGGCCGCAAACGCAGCCCTGGCACCGTCGGCCAGGCGTTGGCGTACGCCGGGGTCGCGCCGCAACCGGCTGAGTGCGGCGTACCAGGCCTGCGGCTCGTTCGGCAGCAGCATCCCGCCTGGGCCGTCGGCCAGCGAGCCGCGATAGGCTTCGACGGCCGAGGCCAGCACCGGCATTCCCAGCGCCGCATAGTCCAGGGTCTTGATCATCGACTTGCCGCGGTTGAACGGCGTCTCCGCCAGCGGTGCCAGGCCGATATCCCATGGGCGCTGCTGGGTGATCCAATTGACGAAGCCGGGGTAGGACATGCTGCCGTTCGGCGTCATGCTCAGCCGGTTGATCCAGGACGGCATGTCGCCGCGGCTGGTCACGCCCAGCATGTCGATCGTCACGCGGTCGGCGAACACCTCCTTCAGGCGGGCGAGCCCCGGCTGGATCAGCGCGAAATCGTCGCTGTGGGTCGCGGTGCCCATGCACAGAATGCGCAACGGGCTGCCGGGGAGATGCGACGGACGAGGCGGCGCCGACCACAGCCGCTCATCGAGCGCGTTCGCCAGCACCAGGGCATCGTCCCGCACCTCCCGGAACGCCCGCGCCAGGGCGGGCGTGGAGACCCAGACCTGGGTCGCGTGGCGCAGCATCCGCTGCACGGTCCGCGCCTTGGGGCGGAGTTCGGCCGCATCGGCATGGGTGATCGGGATGTGCAGCAGGTCGTCGTCGATGTCGTAGACCAGCCCGGCGCCGGTCGCCCGCGCATGCGCCGCCAGGGCATCCGCCGCCGCGATGTCGGGGATCGCGTAGCGCTGCGTCACGATCAGGTCGGCATGGTAGGCCAGCGCCTCTGCCGCATCCGCGATGACGATATCGAGGTCGCCGCCGATCGCCGGATGATCGAGCGGCTGCAGCAGCCGGATATAGGCGCACGGGCTGAGCGCGCCGTTGTCCAGCCGTTCGGGGATCAGCACCACCGCGATCCGCCCGGGCCGACGCAGGTCGGCCAGCGCGCCGGTCCGGCGGACGGCCGGCGCCGCCAGGTAGTCTGAGGCGTAGAAATCCGCCACCGCCGCGCGCGGCGGCGACGCCACGGCCGACCGCGTGCGCAAAGTCGTCCGTACTTCCTCGAACACTGCGAGCCAGTCCGCGGTGGCGGCGGTCGGCTCGATCAGCCAGGTGAACGGGCGTCCCTCCAGACGCTCGGGGAATACCCCGATACGGCTGGCCACCACCGGCAAGCCGGCCGCCAGGGCGGCGCTCAGCGTGTAGCTGAAGGTCTCCGGCCAGGGGGCGGGGAACCAGACGACATGCGGGTTGACCTTGGCCAGCAGCGCCGGCAGGTCGGCGTCGTCATATTCGCCGGTGGCGTGCAGCAGCGGCTCTGCGTCGGCCGGGAAATCGGCCTCGGTATGCCCGATCAGGTCGATACGTAGTTGCACCGGATCGGCCGCCTCGGCCACCGACGCGACGACATGGGCGCCCTTGTGGTTGGCCAGCACGCCCAAAACGGCCACGCGCAGCCGGCCCGCGCGCAGCGGCGGCGGGGTCACCTGCCAGGCTCCCCCCGCCACCGGCTCATGCGGCGCCAGGATGGCGCGATGCCCGATGCCGTGCCGGACCAGCCGCTGGCGCAGGTCCTCGCTGGGGCACAGCACGCGCTCCGCTTCCAGGAATTGCCATGCCTGCTCGCGCCGCCAGGACAGGATCTCCCGCGCGCCATGTGAGGGCCGCTGGCCGATGCAGGCGTTGCAGACCGCCGGCGCCGGTTCTCCGCAATAGGGCTGGTCCGGCCAGGGCAGCAGGTTCACCTGCGGGCAGAGCGCGAAATAGTCGTGCACCGTGACGTCGAACGGCACATCCAGCCGGTGGATCAGCGCGCGGACGTCCATGTCCAGCCCCACGAGGTGGTGCAGATGGACGCGCCCGACGCCGGCATGGCGCAGCACCGTCACCAACGCATCGACCTGGTCTTCTGGCAGCACCAGTTCGGGATGGCCCGGCAGGGCCGGCACCGACAGCGCCGCCCCGCGCGGGCTGGCCGCCAGCAGCAGGCAGTCTGCGCGGCCGTCCAGTTGCGCCACCAGCCGATCGACATGGCGCCGCACCCCGCCGCCCAGGTCGTGCACGACCATGAGGATCTTCGGCCGGGTGGAGCGCGCGAACAGGCCGAACGTGACGGCGAAGCGGAATGGACCGACCGCGTCGAGGGTGACATGGCGCGCGACGATTCCGGCATAGTCGCGGTAGCGCACGTTCATCTGGGCGAACCCTTGCTCCGCGAGCGCGCCGGCCGTGGGCCCGAAGCTGACGGACCCCTCGTGATAGACGAACAGGTCGCAGGCCAGCCGGTTGTCCCAGCCCTGCTGGGCGACGCGCATGCAGAAATCGTTCTCCTCGCCGTAGCCGCGGCCGAACGCCTTCTCATCGAACGTCCCCACCGCATCGAGCGCCGCGCGGCGGATATACATGCAGAATCCGACGGTTGTCGGCACCTTCACGCTGCGCCCGGCGTTGATCGTCCGGCAGGCGGCATCGACCGCCTCCAGCGTCAGGCCGAACGGGATCGGGCCGCCGGCATCGCGCGGATAGCCGCAGATCGTCGCATTGTTGGAGAACGGCGAGACCGAGGCGGTCTGCGGCGTCGCATAGGCATGCGCTGCCAGCCGGCGCAGCCAGCCGCGCGGGACCTCGGTGTCGCTGTTCAGCAGGACGACGTCGTGCGGGGCGGCCGCGGCCATGCCACGATTGGCCGAGGCGACGAAGCCCCGGTTGCGCGCGTTGCGCAGCAACACGATCCGGCCCATGGCCGCCAGCCCGTCCAGCCAGGCCGAGAGCGCCGGTTCGGGCGAGCGGTCGTCCACCACGATGACCCGGCTGGCGGGGTAGCCCTCCGGCCCGTCGATATCGGCCAGCACCGAGGCGAGGCAGCGCCGGGTCTCCTGCAGCCCCTTGTAGACCGGAATGACCACGTCGACCGCGACCCCCGCAGGCAACGGCAGCGGCGCCCGGGTGGAGGGCAGGTAGTCCGCGATGTCGAGCAGGGGTTCGGTCGGCCAGCCGGCCTCATAGCCGATCCGGACATGGTACAGCATCGGGTTGGCTGCCGCCTCGGGATGCTGCTGGACGTACCATGCGGCGTCGAAACGCGGATGCGGGTTGCGCAGCTCCGAGGCGCCGGTCTGCAGGTAATGGATCAGCGGATTGGCGCCGCTGGCGGCGATATCGGGGTAGTGTTCGCGATACCAATCGGAAATGAACCAGGGGTTCGGATCGCGCCCCTCGGCGATGCCATGGCGGACGAAATGGTCGAGCGGGTCCAGGCCGGCGGCGGCGATATCCGGATAGCGCTTCAGGTACCAGGTGGCATCGAAGAACCCGGCGAAGGCCTGGGCGTACGCGCCGCTGCCCGCCGGTTTCGGCAGGCCAGGGTCAGGCAGCATGGATGTCCCGTTCGCCAAGGTCCCGCTTCGCCCCCTGATCGCGCGGCTGGATGTCCGGACTTATCATACCGGTGCCGCACCAGACCGTTTCGTCATTGCGAATCCCGCGTCTTGGCGTGCCGTGTCAAGCAAATCGAACAACCCTCGGTGGAAAGGTCCCCCATGACCTTCGGCTGACGGCCGGCGGTCCTGCTGGACACCCGCGCTCGGTTGCGCTCTTTGTCGCGGCGCCGCGCGCCCCCAATCCCGGAGCCTGTCGCCCCGTGCAACCCATCGCGATCTGCGCCATCTATAAGAACGAGGCGCCCTATCTGCTGGAGTGGATCGCCTTTCACAAAATGATCGGCGTTGACCATTTCGTGCTGTACGACAACGGCAGCGACGACGGGGGCACCGAACTGATCCGGGGCTCCGTGTTCGCCGACAGCCTGACCATCGTCGACTGGCCGCAGCGGCCCGGCCAGTTCACCGCCTATGCCGATTGCATCGCGCGTTATGCCGAGCGGTTCGGCTGGATCGGGTTCATCGACCTGGACGAGTTCATTCATCCGCTCGAGGGGAACTCGTTGCGCGAGATCCTGCAGCATCCGCGGTATGAGGCATATTCCGAGATTCTCATTTTCTGGATGCTGTTCGGCTCGTCCGGCTACGAGCAGCGGCCGGAGGGGCTGGTCCTGGAGAACTATTGCCAGCGCCTGCCGGCCGAGTCCGAGGTGAACGGCCACGTCAAGACGATCGCTCGCGGTTCGGCCTTGCTGGGGGCCGGCACCACGCCGCATATCTTCCCGACCACCGGGATGGCCTGCGATCCGGCGGGCGAGCCGATCGTGAAATACGCGCTGCAGCCGGTGCCGTGCCATAAGGTCATGGCATTGCACCATTATTTCACCAAGTCCAAGGCCGACTGGGCGGCCAAGCTGCAACGTGGCAAGGCGGACGAGAAGCTGTCGACCGACAATCCATACCCCTCGGGCCGCATCCGGGACGTCGACAACCAGGTGCAGGTGGCGGACACAAGGATCGCGCGGTTCATCCCTCGCCTGCGCTGGCAGTTGCGCTGAAGTCAGCCGCCGGCGACGAGCAGCACGACGGCGCCAAGGCCCAGCAATATCAGCGGGCTGACCTCGGTGAAGGCAAAGGCGAGCGTGCTGGCCGCGGTCACCGCGTAAGCCGCCGGCCCATGTTCAGTGCTGCGCATCAGCGCGAGCCCGCTGGCGAAGGTCAGGCCGACGGCGATCGGCGCCAAGGCGGCCTCCAGCAGCCGGCGCCAGGCGGCATGGGCGGCGCGGTGCCAAACCCGCGCGACCAGATAGACCAGCGCGCAGGACGGCCCGAACATGGCGACAAACGCGACCGCCGCCCCGGTCAGCCCGGCCACTTTCTGCCCGATCAGCAGCACGATCAGCGAGCCGGGCCCCGGGGCGGCGCGCGAGATCGCGAACATGTCGAGGAATTCGCGGGACGTCAGCCAGTGGTAATGGTCCACCGTGGCGCGCTGCATGTCGGGCAGGACGCCGGCGCCGCCGCCGAAGGCCAGCATCGACAGCATCGCGAACAGCGCGGCCAGTTGCAGCAGCGCGCCGCTCATCGGGTGCGTCCCCACCAGGCGAGCAGGAGGCTGACCGGCATCATGACGGCCAGCACGTGCACCAGCTTCAGGTCGAACACGCCGATCGAGAGCGCCACGGCCGCGGTGACCAAAGCCGGCACGAGGCGGGTGATGTTGCGCTGGCCGAGCCGGATGCCGGTGCCGAGGCTCATACCGATTGCAACGGCGCCCATGCCGGCCAGCGCGCCGCTCAGCCAGGCCCCGCCGGGCAGCCCCTGCGTCCGCAGGTAGATCGTGCCCACCGCCAACACGATGACCACCGGCAGCGCGACCAAGCCGGTCAGCGCCGCGACCGCCCCGGAAATCCCGCGCATCTGCGTGCCGATGAACACCGCCAGGTTCACATTGGTCGCGCCCGGCACCAGTTGCGACAGCGCGTAGCCGGATAAAAACTGTGGATCGTCAAGCCATTGGCGGCGCTGGACAACCTCCCGCCGGGTCCAGGCGGCCAGGCCGCCGCCGAAGCTCATCATGCCGATGCTGACGAAGCTCACGAACAACGCTGCCAGCGTGGGCAGGCCCGGAGGCTGGTTCGGACGGTCTGGGGGCTCTGGATTCGGCATTCCGCCATTCAAGCCCGTCCGGTGTAGGCTGCCCAGCACTCAGACGGAGGACGGCGGCATGGACGACGCGACGATGAGCTATCGGACCTTGGGATGCAGCGGGTTGCGGGTCTCGCCGCTCTGCCTGGGCACCATGATGTTCGGCGGCGCCACCGACGAAGCGACGGCCTGCCGGATCGTGGACCGCGCCCACGGCCAGGGCGTCAACTTCATCGACACCGCCGACGTCTACAATGGCGGCGAATCGGAGGTCGTGGTCGGCCGCGCGATCCGCGCCCGGCGCGACTGGTGGGTGCTGGCGACCAAATGTGCCAATCCGACCGGCACGGGCCCGAACGGACGCGGCACCTCCCGCCGGCACGTGATCGCCGCCACCGAAGCCAGCCTGAAGCGCCTCGGCGTCGACCATATCGACTTGATGTACTTGCATAAAGAGGACCACGCGACGCCGCTGGCCGAGACCGTGCACGCGCTCGCCGACCTGCTCCGCGCCGGCAAGATCCGCTATTTCGGGGTGTCGAACTACCGCAGTTGGCGGATCGCGGAAATCTGCCGCCTGTGCGACGAGGCCGGCATCGACCGCCCGGTCGCCAGCCAGCCGCTGTACAACGCCCTCAATCGCGAAGTGGAGGTCGAGCATCTGCCGGCCTGCGGTCATTTCGGCCTCGGCGTGGTGCCGTACAGCCCGCTGGCGCGCGGCGTGCTGACCGGCAAATACGCGCCCAACGTGGCGCCCGACCCGGGTTCCCGCGCCGGCCGGCGCGACCGGCGCATGCTGGAATCCGAGTGGCGCACGGAAAGTCTTGAAATCGCTCAGAAAATTGCGACCCACGCGCAAGCCCGGGGAGTCACGCCGGGCCAGTTCGCGTTTGCCTGGGTGCTGCACAACCGGCTGGTCACCGCGGCCATTGCCGGGCCGCGGACTGAGGAACAATGGGATTCCTATGGTGGGGCGCTGGAATTTCGCCTCAGCCCGGACGATGAGGCGCTGGTCGACCGGCTGGTGTCGCCCGGCCATCCATCGACGCCCGGCTACAACGATCCGCAATATCCGATCGAGGGCCGGCCGGTCCGGAGCTGATCGCCGGGGTTACCGGCCGACCCGGTTTGCGGTATGGTTTTGGGCGTGTCCCCGTAGCTCAGCCGGATAGAGCACAAGATTCCTAATCTTGGGGCCGTGAGTTCGAATCTCGCCGGGGACACCAATTTCGACCGATCGGGGCGGCCGTCGCTGCGCGCGGCAGATCGGATCGGAATCGGTCCATTCCTGACACAAGAAGTGCCACGTTTGGGCCACGGATTGTGCTCCTTTTTGTGCGCGTCGCAACGGCCCGATTTGGCCTTATGCTGAGATCTTGGTCGAACGCCGCCAGGCAAGTCCTTCATTCTGTGGGAGTCACGGCTATGTCGACTCGCATCAATGGGTTAGCGCGCTTTGTTGAGAGTCGGCCCGTTGGCGTGGGGCGTTTTGTGCCATTTTGACACGATTCCGGGGCGTCCTGGTGCATTTCGGGCCGGTCCCGCCAACACCGGCTTCGCTGGTTCGGCGTCCTCGACCAGACCGAGCTCGTCGATGCCGACCTGCCGAACCTGTCCAGCCTGATCCGTCTGATCCAGACCTACCAGCCCGACGAAGTCTACAACCTCGCCGCCCAGAGCTTCGTGGCCGAAGCCTGGAATCAGCCGATCCTGACCGGCCAGGTCACCGGCCTCGGCGCCGTCCACGTCCTGGAAGCCCTGCGGATCGTCCGCCCGCAGGCCCGCTTCTACCAGGCCTCCTCGTCCGAGATGTTCGGCCTGATCCAAGCGCCGCAGCAGACCGAGACCACGCCGTTCTATCCCCGCTCCCCCTACGCCGCCGCGAAACTCTATGCCCACTGGATGACGGTCAACCACCGCGAGAGCTTCGGCATGCACGCCTCGTCGGGCATCCTGTTCAACCATGAAAGCCCGCTGCGCGGCATCGAGTTCGTGACCCGCAAGGTCACCGACGGCGTCGCACGCATCAAGCTGGGCCTGGCGCGGGAGCTGTCGCTGGGCAACCTCGATGCCAGGCGCGACTGGGGCCATGCCCGCGACTATGTCCGCGCCATGTGGCTGATGCTGCAGCAGCCCACGCCCGACGATTTCGTCGTGGCGACCGGCCGCACGACGACCATCCGCGAACTGTGCCGCATGGCCTTCGAGCATGCCGGGTTGAACTGCCAGGACCATGTCGTGACCCGCAACGACCTGCGGCGCCCGGCCGAGGTCGATGTCCTGCTGGGCGATGCCAGCAAGGCGAAGAACCTGCTGGGATGGCAGCCAACCGTTACGTTGAAAGACATGATCGCCGAGATGGTCGACGCAGACATATGGCCCGCACCGCGGGTGAAATGATCGCTGCCCCCGCCCGTATCCTGATCACGGGCGCATCCGGATTCGTCGGCCGGCATCCGGTCACGACCCTGGCCCGGGCCTATCCGAATGCCACAGTCCTGGCCTCGTGGTTTGACGTTCGTAACACCGACGCCGTGGATACGGCCGTGCGTGCATCCGCGCCCGATGCCTGCATCCACCTCGCGGCCATCGCCAGTGTTCCCGCTGCCCGCCAGGACGAAACCCAGGCCTGGCAGGTCAACCTGCTGGGCAGCATCCACCTCGCGCGCGCAATCCTGCGCCATGTGCCGAAATGCCAGATGCTGTTTGCATCCAGTTCGGAGGTGTACGGCGAATCGTTCCGCACCGGTACGCCGCTCGACGAAACCGCCGCGCTGGCGCCGACGAACGTCTACAGCGCCACCAAGGCGGCAGCCGAGGCAGCATGGTCGCCGCCCAGGACGGGCTGCGCGCGGTGCGGCCCGGGCATTCAACCACACCGGCACCAGCCAGTCGGACGCCTTCGTCGTGGCCGCGTTCGCCCGCCAGATCGCACGCGTCGCCACCGGCCTGCAGGCCCGGTCATGGCCGTCGGCAATATCGACACCTGGCGCGACTTCCTGGACGTGCGCGACGTCTGTGCCGCCTATGTCGCCTGCCTCGACCGGCGCGAGACGCTGGAGCCAGGAACGATCTTCAACCTTGCCTCGGGCACGCCGCGCCGGATCGGCGACATCCTGGCCACATTGCTGGAACTGGCCGGCGTCACGGTCGATGTCCAGGTGGACCAGTCCCGCGTCCGGACGACGGACCTGCGGACCGCCAGCGACGATGCGGCACGCGCCGCCGCACGCCTCGGCTGGACCTCGACGGTCGGCTGGACGCAAACGTTGCAGGACGTGCTCGACGACTGGCGCCGGCGCGTTGCCGCTGCACCGGATGCGGCCTGAGCGACGTGACCAAACCCGGCATCGCCGCATAGCACGACGCATCGCGATCGATGCCAACCGGCGTGTTGTTGTACGCCGCATAAACGTTGCATGCTGGGCACATGCACCATCCGTCCGACGACACCGCTGGGCCGCCCCAGGCCTATGTGCGCAGCGCCCCACCCTCGCCGTCGCGCTTCGTGCTGGACGCAGATCACCGCACCACCGTCGCGGTCGTGGGTGCGGGCTTCACCGGCCTGTCCGCTGCGCTGCATTTGGCCGAGGCCGGCGTGTCAGTCACCGTGCTGGAATCGCGCCACATCGCCTGGGGCGCATCGGGCCGCGCATTTGGCCAGGTCGTGCCTTACCTCAAGCACGATCACGCGGAGGTCATGCGCCACTACGGTGCGGAACGAGGTGCGCGGATGGTCGATGCGATCGGTGCCGGACCGGCTTTGGTCGCCGGCCTGGTGGACCGGTTTCGCATCGCGTGCGGCCTGTGCCGCAGCGGACTGATCTTCGGCGCGCACGCACCCTCCGGCACACGCGCGCTGGAAGCCCGCGCAGCGTACTGGCAGACCCGCGGCGCACCGATGGAGATGCTGGATACAGCAGCCACACGCGCAGCGACCGGGTCGGGGGCCTATGCGACCGCGCTGCTGGACCATCGCGGCGTGCATCTCAATCCGTTCGCCTATGCACGCGGCCTCGCCAATGCGGCAGTCGCGGCCGGGGCACGGATCGCCGAGGACGCAAAAGTGCAGTCGCTGACACGGATCGGCGATGCCTGGCGCCTGCAGGTCGGCCCGCACACGGTCACCGCCGATGCCGTCATCCTCGCCACCAACGCCTACACCGACCAGCTCTGGCCGGGGCTGGCAGCAAGCGTGATCCCAGTCCGCGGGCACGCCATGGTCTCCGGCCCGCTCGGCGACAACCTGCGCGGAACCATCCTGCCGGGCGGCCAGGCATTGACCGACACCCGCCGGCTGTTCTCCGGCGTGCGCGTGCTGCCCGATGGGCGGCTGCATGTCAGCCTGGACGGCCCGGCCTTCGGTCCCGCCGCGCCGCCACGGGTTGCAAAGCTCAATGCCCGCCTGGCACGTCTCTATCCGCAGCTTGGACGCATGGTCTGGGAGGAGGCCTGGAGCGGCTTCGTCGCCATGACGCCGGACCACTTCCCGCGCGTGCACGTGCTGGCACCGGGGCTGTATGCCGGGTTGGGGTATAGCGGGCGAGGCATCGCGGCCGCCACGCTGATCGGGTCGGAACTCGCCGCCCGCATCCGCGGGGTGGCCGACGACGCGCTGGTGTTCCCGGTCAGCCCGCTGCGACCGCTGCGCTGGCACCGATTCGCGGCGTTGCCGGTCGGCGCCTTGTTGCAGATGTATCGAGTCCAGGACGCGATCGACGGGTTCAGCCGACCTGGATGAGGTCCCGCGGCGTGCAGGACAGCAGTTCGAATCCCGTGTCGGTGACAATGACGTTGTCGATCAGCCGGACGCCCAGGCCTTCCTCCGGCAGGAACACGGCAGGCTCCACCGAGACCACCATGCCGGCGCGCAGCACGTCGTTGCTGCCGCCGAACAGGTTCGGGCTCTCGCCCCAGGAGGGCGGGAAGCCGGGCGCCATGCCATAGCCGGTGGTGTGCGCGCGATACTGGTCGAGACCAGCCCGTGCGATCACCCGCGTGGAAGCCTCATGCGCTGCGATCGCGCGCGCACCGGCCCGCATCTCGGCAAGACACGCGTCGGAGGCTTCCAGGATGACGGCGTGGATGTCGCGTAGGCGTTTCGAAGCCGGTCCCAACGTCCATTGGCGACCGAGCGTGGAGGTGTAGCGGCGGCGGGCGGCGCCGATCTCGACGAGGCCGGTGTCGCCGCGTTGCATCTTTCGTTCCGTCGGGGAACCGAGGGCGAAGGCGCTGCGTTCGCCGGTCATCAGGTTCATCGTGCTGGCCGGCAGGCCACTGCCGTTGCTCAGCAGCGCATGATAGGCCGCGGCGGCGAGTTCCAGTTCGGAGCGGCCCTCGGCCACCGCTCCGATCAGCGCCTGCAGCGCCAGGGCGGAGATCTCCGCGGCGCGGCGGACATAGTCCAGTTCCGCGGGCGACTTCACGGCGCGCAGCGTGGTGCAGAGCGAGGACGAATCCTGCACCAGCGCATCGCCAAGCATCGCCTTCAGCGCCACGTAATGCGATGGTTGCAGGTAGCTGCCCGGGACTTCCATGCCGACGCGGGCATTGCGCAGACCCAGGTCGTCGGCGAAACGGGCGAAGGCCTGCATCGGGTCCTCGGGTTCGGCACCGCCGTAGAAGCGAAACGCCTCGGCCATGGTGTCGGCCATGAACTCCGCGCGTTCGGTACCGCGGGTGAAGATCGTCAGCTTGCCGGGTTTGGCGGAGACCGGCAGGCACTGGAACACCGTGTAGCTCTTGGTGTCCTGCCCGATCAGCCAGCGGATCGAGACCGGGTGCAGCACCAGCAGCCAATCCAGCCCCGCCGCGCCGATCGAGGCGCGCAGCCGTTGCAGTCGGTCGGCGAATTCCGCAGGGGCAAAATCATGTTTCGACATGGCGACCTGTCACTGTTTCGAACGATACGTTTCGTCGTGCGCGAGCACCTCGGATTCGACGAGCTGCCAGACCTGGGCCTTCAGTGCGGCGTATTCCGGCGAGAGCTGCACCGACACGTGCCGCGGCGCGGGCAACGGATTGGGCAGGATGGCCTTGATACGGCCGGGCCGCGCCGACATCACCACGATACGGTCGGACAGGATCAGCGCCTCATCGATCGAGTGCGTGATGAACACTGTCGTCTTGTGGTTGGCATCATGAATGCGCAGCAGTTCCTCCTGCATCACCTGGCGCGTCATCGCATCCAGCGCGGCGAACGGTTCGTCCATCAGCAGGACTTCGGGATTGGCCGCCAGAATGCGGGCGAGCGTGACGCGCTGCTGCATACCGCCGGAGAGTTCCGTCGGGTAGCGATCCTCGAAGCCGGAGAGTTTCACCAAGTCGATGAAGCGCTGTGCTGTCGCGTGGCGTTCGGTGCGGCCGACGCGTTGCATCTTCAGGCCGAACTCGACATTGGCGCGCACGGTCTTCCAGGGGAACAATGCGTAGGACTGGAACACCATGCCGCAGCGCGGTTCGATCCGGGTGATTGGTTGCCCGCGCAACATCACCTGTCCGGCGTTCGGCTGCATGAAGCCGGCGAACAGCGACAGCATGGTGGACTTGCCGCAGCCGGAGGCCCCGAGCAGACAGAGGAATTCGCCTTCGACGACGTCGAGCGAGAGGTCGTGGATGGCGGTCAGCGTTCGGCCGGCCTCGGCTGCGAAGGTCTTGGTGACGTGGCGGGCGGACAGGATGGGGGCCATGTGCGTTCCTTCAGCCACGCCGGCCGCGTTCCCAGGGCAGCAGGGCCCGTTCGATCCGCAGCATCAGCCAGTCGGCCACCAGCACGGTCAGCGAGATGCACAGCATGCCGACCAGCACCAGCGGCATGTTGCCCCAGTCCTTGGCCTGCCAGATCAGCGCGCCCAGACCGTTCTGTGCCGCGATCATTTCCGCGCTCAGCACGCAGGACCAGGAGATGGCCAGCGTCACTTTCAGGCCGGTGATGATGCCTGGCAGGGAGCCTGGCAGGATCACCTCCCACATGATCGCCAGGTCGGAGGCGCCGAGGTTTCGCGCCGCCCGCAACAGCAACGGATCGATGCGGCGAGTGCTCTCATAGGTGTAGAGCAGGATGTAGATCCACGAACCCATGAAGACGATGGCGATCTTCTGGCTTTCGCCGATGCCAAGCCACAGGATGGAAAGCGGGATCCAGGTGATCGAGGGCAGTGGGCGCAGCAACGAAACGAACGGGTCCATGACGGCCTTGGCCGGCCGCCACACGCCCATGACGATGCCCAGCGGCACTGCAACGATCGCGGCGAGGGCGAAGCCGAGGAAGACACGGCGGGCGGAGACGGCGATGTCGGTCAGCAGGTCGCCGCTTGCGAGGGTTATGCGTGCGGCGTGCAGCACGTCGCCGGGGGCGGGCAGGAAGACCGGCGCGACCCAGCCGAAGCGTGTCGCGGCCCACCACAGCAGTAACGCGACGGCGACGGCCGCGACATTGAGCGCCAGCAGCAGGTGACGAAACCGCCAGCTTCGCCGTGGGCGTGGCGAATCGGCAGCGGGAAGCACGGCCTCGCTCATATTCAAGGCGTCTGCCATGTCAGGGCTTCGGGATGAAGCTGGTGTTCTCCCATTTCGCGGTGTCCGGCAGCGTCGGGATCTTGCCGTTGTCGTAGAGCCACTGGGCAAGAAACTGCATCTGCCCGGCATGGAGCTTCATGTGCTGCTGCCAGTCGGCGGCGCCGAAATACTTGAACTGCTTCATGGCGGCCAGGACCTCGGCGGGTTCCTTGCGGAAGTAATGCGCGACTGTCTCGGCAGCGTCGTCGGGATGGGTGTTGGTGTAGTCCACGCCTTTGAAGATCGCTGCCATCAGCTTGCCGGCGAGGGCCGGCTGCTCGTCTACCAGCTTGGCGGAAATGATCATGACATCGGGTGACGCCATGGTGCCGAACTGCTTGTAGTTTGGCGTGTCGGCGTCGGTTCCGAGCAGCTTGCCGTCGGGAGTGGCTTTTTTGACATTGTCGAGCAAGGGCTGCCAGACGCAGGCGGCATCGACGTCGCCTTTGGCCAGCGCACCGGCCATCTCGCCGCCGGGCAGGTTGACGAACTGGATGTCCTTCTCGGTCATGCCGTCATTCGCCAGCAGGCCGTTCATGGTGATCTCGGCTGAGGTGTTGGCAGCGACTTTCTTGCCATGCAACGACTTGAAGTCGGCGAAACCGGGGCGGGCCCAGCAGCCTTCGTTGCCGGGCGAGTCGTCGATATTGGCGAAGAAGTAGAAGCTCTTGTTGCCGCGGGCCATCTCCACGATCGGGGCGATGCGGCCGAGGTTGCTGAATGCGACGGACCCGGCGGTCAGCGCGGCGATGCGGTCGCCGGAGGCCGGGATGTTCTGCATCGTCGTGTCGATGCCCTGCTCCTTGAAGAAGCCCTTGTCGATCGCGACCATGATGGGGATCTGGCCCCACCAGGTGTTGGAGCCGGCAACATCGAGTTTCACCGTCTGCGCCTGGGCCGTCCCGCACAGCAGCAGGCCCAGACAGGCACCGACCAGATCTTTCAGCTTCATTCCCGCACCCCTCTCGCCGCGTGACCGCGCCCGACCGCATGCCGGCGCCGGAACGCGCGAATGCGGCGGATCACTCCTTTCCCAACGCTTGTGCGCCGGCGTTCAGGCTGCCGGTCGCTTCAGTTCCGTATCTCCTCCCCCTCCCTCAAGGGGAGGGGGAGGAATTCTCCTTCCTACTCTGCCGCCGCTGCGCTGGAGGCGAAACGGGGGATCACCTTGTCGCCGATCAGCTCGATCGACCGCATGATCTGGTCATGCGTGTTGCGGCCGGCCTGCAGCACGAAGATCATCTGGTCCAGCCCGGCCTCGGCCCATTTCTCCACCGACCGGCTGACCGTGTCCGGGTTGCCGCCGATCGCCATGCCGTCCTCGATCAGTTGCTCGTTGCTGCGGCTGCGGAATTTGCCGACCACCGCTTCCACCCCGCCGGCACTGGCGAAGCGCACCGGGTTAAGTTCGGCCTGGTTGTCGCCGTTGTACCAGCGGGCGGCGGCGCAGGCGACGTCGCGGCCGATCCGGTCGTCCTCATGGCAGAACGCCAGCGCGAAACCCGCCACCTGCTCGTTCGGATAGGCGCCGACGAAGTCCTTCGGATCGGTGCTGCGGATGGCCGCGCGGTAGCTGCGGATCGCCTCGCGCGTTTCGGCGATGCTGTTGCGGGTGACGCCGATCACGCCGACGCCCTGGCGCCCGGCCCGCTCATAGCTGGACAGGTTAGAGGCGGCGACCCAGAGCGGCGGATGCGGCTGCTGGATCGGCCGCGGCAGCACATGGCGAGGCGGCAGATCGAAATGGGCGCCCTTGTATCCGGTGAAACGGTCCTCGGCGAACATCTGCATGACCGCCTCGGTGGCCTCGGCCGCCCGCGCCCGTTCGGTGGCGCGATCGACGCCGAACGCGTCCACCATATAGGGCGTCGAGCCACGGCCCATGCCGAAATCCACCCGCCCGTTGCTCAGCACATCGAGCGTGGCGACCCGTTCGGCGATCGCGAACGGATTGTTCACCGTCATCAGGACGACGGAGAAACCCAGTCGAATGCGGCTGGTGCGCTGGCTGATCGCGGAGAGCAGCATGTCGGGGCACGCGCTGTGCCCGATCTCCAGGAAGAAGTGCTGTTCGGTGATCCAGTAGTGGCTGAAGCCGGCGGCATCCGCGGCCTCGGCCTGGGCGACCGCGTTGCGGTACGCGTGCAGTTCGGGCTCCGGCCCCCAGGGACGCGGCATCTGGATCTGTGTCATCAGGCCGAATTTCACGGTCCTGGCCTCCTCGTGTTGGGCGGTCGCGCGCCGTTGAGAGGAAGGCTAGGGCGGGACGCTGCCTTGCGTCCAAGACATAAGAGGCATACGTCATATAACTATAACGTTCGATCAGGGGCGCCATGGACACGCGGGGCCTGCGCTATTTCCAGGCGGTGGCGGAGTTCGGCAGCTACAGCCGCGGGGCGGAATTCCTGCGCATCTCGCAACCTGCCGTCAGCCGCCAGATCCGCGCGCTGGAAGACGAACTGGGCCGGAAGCTGTTCATCCGCCACAGCCATGGCGTGAACCTGACGGATGCGGGGCGGATGCTGCTGGAGCGCGGCCAGGCGATCCTGCGCCAGTTCGACCAGGCGCGCGACGACATAAGCCTCGGGCTGGCCGGCCCGTCCGGCACCGTGACGCTGGCGGTACCGCCGGCGGCGGGAAACTTCCTGATCCCGCCTCTGACGAAGCGATTCGCCGCGGCCTATCCGAACGTGTTCATGAAGGTCGTTGCCGGGTTCAGCGGCTACATCCATGAGTGGCTGGTGCGCGGCCAGGTCGACCTTGCGTGCCTGCACGACCCGGTGCCGCAGCCGGGCTTCACGGTGGTTCCGCTGGTGAAGGAGGAGGTGTTCCTGGTCGGTCGCCCCGGCGCCTTCACCGGGCCGCGCGACCATGTGCGGACGCAGGACCTGGCAGGATTGCCGCTGATCCTGCCGGGGCGGCCCAACGCGTCCCGCCGGCTGCTGGACGGGTGGCTGTCGCGCCGCGGCATCCGACTGAACGTGAAGCTGGAAGCGGACGACCATCTGGTGATCCGCGCTTTGATGAAGGAAGGGGTTGGGTTCAGCCTGCTCAGCCAGGGCGCGTTCCTGCCGGACCTGCGCCACGGCGAGTTGGAGGCCTGGCCGTTCCGTCCGCGCGCGTATTGGAACCTGGCGCTGGTCGCCACCGCGGATGAGCGGCGGACCGAGATTTCCGCTGCCCTGGCCGGGATGATTCGCGAGACGGTGCGCCATCAGGTGCGCAGCCGCGCGTGGCCGGGCGTATTGCTGGACCAGTAGGGCACGGCACCACGGCTGCGTCCGTTCCACGCGCGAACGTGACTCCAACCGCAACCTGCCAGCCCCCAGCTATGCCTTTGGACGACATCGCAGGGAGACGGGGAATGGCGGCTCGACCGATCTGGCGCGGACATCTGCGCCTTGCGCTCGTTTCGTGTCCGATCGCGCTGCACAGCGTGGAACGGGCCAGCAGCGGCCTGCATTTCCACCTCATCAATCCCGATACCGGCCACCGCGTCCGCATGGTGACGCTGGATGCCGAGACCGATGCCGAAGTCTCCCGCCGCGACCTGGTGAAGGGCTACGAGTTCGAGAAGGACCGCTACGTCCTGCTGGAGGAGGATGATTTCGAGACCGCGCGGATCGCGTCTTCCGCCACGCTGACGGTTGCGAAGTTCGTCGACCGGGCCTCGATCGAGCCGATCTATTTCGATACCAGCTATTACCTGGTGCCTGATGGGGAGGCGGGTCAGGACGTATTCGTGGTGCTGCGCGACGCCATCGCCAGGACCGGCCGCGCCGCACTGTCGCGCGTGGTGATCGGGCAGCGGGAGCGACCGGTGGCGATCCTGCCGATGGGCAAGGGCATGGTCTGCCACACGCTGCACGAACCGCGCGATCTGTACGATGCCGAGGACATCTTCGGCGACATCGAGGACGCCAGGCCGGACCCGGACATGGTGAAGCTCGCCACGCAGCTGATCGAGCGGCAGGAGGGCAAGTTCGTGCCGGACGATACGGAAGACCGCTACGAGGCACGGCTGCGCGAGGTGATCGACGCCAAGCTGCGCGGCGAAGGGATCGAGCCGGAGGCCGAGGAAGCGCCGGACCGGGGCAATGTGATCGACCTGATGGCGGCGCTGAAGGCAAGCCTCGGGCGGAAGGACGAGGCGGCACCGGCGCCGGGCGGCAAGGCGAAGGCGCGGAAGGCTCCGGCTGCTGCGGCCAAGGCGCCGAAAGCGCCGGCGAAATCCGCGCGTCCGCCGAAGGCTGCGACCGGCAGGACGGCGGTGCACAAACGGGCTTGAGGCGCGACTTCACTGCCGGGAAAATTCACCGACGGCAAAACAGGCCACCCTGAAAGCCGCCCCAGCCGTCAGGCAGGCCGGTCCGGCTTCACCTCATCCTCCCAATTATAGGCCGTCTCGGCCGCATGCCGGTCGGACGTCGGCGTCCCGGTCGGGCGTGCGTGGTCGCCGCGCTCGTGCGTCGCCCCGCGCTCCTGCCGCTTCGACGGTTCCGCCCCCGTGATGCCGGAGTTGGCGGGCGGATCGCTGGCGGGGAAAGTATCGGCGACCGTCTTGTCGTCGTCGTGTTCGGTGGCCATGGCGTTCTCCTGTTCAGATATGAGCCGAACACTCTGAACGCCCCGATCGGCGATGGGTTCGACCAAACCGCCGCTCAACCGGCCGTGTGGGCCCTGTCCCGCGCCGCCAGCACACGCTCCCGATGCAGGTTGTACAACCCGGCCGCGGCGACGATGCCGGCGCCGCCCAGCGTGCTCCAGGCCGGCACCTCACCGAACACCAGGAACCCGGTCATGCCGCCCCACACCAGGGCGGTGTATTCGTACGGCGCCAGGGCCGAGACCGGCGCCAGGCCGTAGGCCGTCGTGAACACGCAGTGCGCCAGGCCGCTGGACACGCCCAGGAACAGCAGCGCCACCCAAATCCCGGCGGTCAGCGCGCCCGCCGGCGGGAACCACGCCAGCATGACCAGGCCGGCGACGACATGGCCGCCCATCAGCCAGACGGCCTGGCATTCCGGGGTCTCGGTGGTGGAGAGCTGGCGGGTCATGATCCGAGTCACCGCCATCGCCACGATGCCGACCAGCAGCAGCAGCACCGCCGGCGTCCACATCGCGCCGCCGGGACGCAGCATCACCAGCACGCCGGCGAACCCCAGGACGGTGGACAGCGCGCGGCGCCAGCGGATCTTCTCGCCCAGCATCGGCACCGACAGCACGGTCATCAGCAACGGCGCGGTGAAGCCGACCGCGTAGGTGTCGGCGAGCGCCATGGTCTGCCAGGCCATGTACCACGTGCAGGACACGAACCCCGCGAGGCCGGAGCGCAGCAGCACCATCCCCCAGCGCACCGGGATCATCGTCCGCCAGCCGCGCGGTCGCGTCATGGCCACCGCCGCAACCGTCGCCGCGCCGAACATGCCGCGCCAGAACATGGCCAGGCCGACGCCGGCTACCGGCAGGGCCCATTTCGCGCTGGTATCGCCCAGCGTCCAGATCAGGTAGGCCAGCGCCGCCAGCCCGATGCCGCGCACCGTGGAGGCCGCGTCATCGACCAGCACGCGCCGGATCGCGGCTGGCGGTCGCATCGTCGCAATCGCGGGGGAAACGGGGGAAGCGCGCATTTGCGGCATCCAATGCCTTGCGGCTCCGGCCACAGCAAGGCAATCGATCGGCGATGCGGACAATCCTGCCCCGCAAGAACCGAGGCCGCGCGTGGATCCTGCCGAATACGCCCTGATGGACGCCGCGGAAGACCGCATGTGGTGGTATCGCGCTTTGCATGTCCGGCTGCTCGACGCGCTTGCGGGCGTCTCCGGGCGCGTGCTGGACGCGGGCTGCGGCACCGGCGGGCTGCTGGCGATGCTGCGCCGCCGCGCGCCCGCGCTGGCCCCGGTCGGGGTGGAATGGTCGGACGCCGCGGCCCACCGCGCGGCGGCGAAGTCCGGGGCGCCGGTGGTGCGGGGGAGCGTCAACGCCCTGCCGTTCGCCGCTGCGAGCTTCGACGCCGCCGTCACCGCCGACGTGCTGTGCCACGCCGCCGTAGACCCCGCCCAGGCGCTGGCCGAACTCCACCGCGTGCTGCGGCCCGGCGGGCGGCTGGTGGTGAACATGCCGGCCTATGCGTGGCTGGCCTCGGCGCATGATGCGCGCGTGCACAACGCTCGGCGGCAGAACGCCGCCCAGACCCGGGCGATGCTGCAGGACGCGGGCTTCACGCAGGTTCGCGCGCACTACTGGAACGGGCTGCTGCTGCCGCTGATGATCGTGCAGCGCAAGGTGCTGGCGCGCGGCGATGCGGCCTCCGACGTCGCCCCGTTTCCGCCATGGCTCGATGCAATATTCCGTGGCATGACGGAATGTGAACGACGCCTGCCGATCCCGCTGCCCGCCGGCGGGTCGGTCCTGGCGATCGCGGAGCGCCCATGAACGACGATACTCGCCTGGCTTTTCCCGCCGACGCCCTGCGCCCCGCCATTCCGGGCCGCATCGGGCTGTCGATCGTCGTGCCGGTCTATCGCGGCGCCACCACGATCGGCCGCCTGGTTGACGAACTGTCGCGGCTGCAGCCCGAGGGCGGGCTGGAAATCGTGCTGGTGGACGACGGCAGCCCGGACAATTCCGGCCCCGTCTGCCAGGCCCTGCTGCCGACCGCCACGGTGCCGGTCACCTATATCGAGCATGCCCGCAACTACGGCGAGCACAACGCGGTCATGACCGGCCTGCGCCACGCCCGCGGCGACTTCGTCATCACCATGGATGACGACCTGCAGAACCCGGCCGAGGAAGTGGTGCGGCTCTACGACCACGCCCGCCTCGGCAACTGGGACGTGGTCTACACCCGCTATGCCGTCAAACAGCACGCCGGCTGGCGCAACCTCGGCAGCAAGTTCGCCAACGCGGTGGCCGACCAGTTGCTGGACAAGCCGAAGGGCCTCTACCTCTCGTCGTTCCGCTGCATGTCGGCGCTGGTGGTGGCGGCGGTGACCCGCTACAGCGGCCCCTACCCCTATGTCGATGGCCTGGTCATGCAGGTGACGCAGCGCATCGACAGCATCGAGGTGCGCCATCTGCCGCGCGCCGAGGGGCAGTCGAACTACAACCTCCGCCGCTTGGTGCGGCTGTGGCTGAACCTGGCCACCAGCTTCTCGCTGGCGCCGCTGCGGCTGGCGACCCTGGCCGGATTGGCCATGGCCACCCTGGGGATGATCGGCGCGGTCGCCACCATCGCCGAGGCGCTGTTCCTGCACGACACCCCGTCCGGCTGGGCCTCGACCATGGTCGTGATCCTGCTGGTGGGCGGCGTCCAGTCGATGATCCTGGGCGTGCTGGGCGAATATGTCGGGCGCACCTTCCTGTCCGCCAACGGCAAACCCCAGGGCACCGTCCGGCGGATCGCCCATGGGGATGGGGCCGGGGGCGTGGCATGAGGCAGAAGGCCAGGGGGCGCTGCCCCCTGGACCCCCGCCAGGGACACAGTCCCTGGACCCATTCTGTTGGTGTTCTCCGGGGAAAGGGGCTGACCCGGACCTCGGATGGTC
>JARLIJ010000036.1 GCA_031291795.1 Acetobacteraceae bacterium
CGCCGAACACGTCGAACAGGACGACGTCGCCCAACTCCTTCAGGCCGATCAGGTGGGCGAGCGTACCGCCGATATTGCCGGCGCCGATGAGGGCGATCTTGTTTCGGGCCATTAGCCGATTGTCCTTCCGAGGCGCGGTATGACCGCCTTGCTAAAACAGGTCTGGCCCGCCAGACGGCGTCGCCGGAACACGGAGCCGGACACGGGGCGCCGGACCTCGATGCGGCCTGGAAGGCGCGCCGTTGCTAGCTGATTGTCCGGCACCCGGCAAGCCGGCCCGGTGGGGTGCAGCACGGACGGGGAGTTCGCCTCCGGTTGACCGGAACAGAGCCTCCTGCAAGGGTTTGCGCTGGATCGTTCTCCCCGACAGCGCAGGTGCATCGTGAGCGGTTTCGAACTCGTGAGGCCCCTGCTCGGGGCCAGTTTCGGCGGCACCGTTCGCCTGGCGGGCGCGGGCGGCGCCCAGGGTGTCATCCAGGCCGCGGAGGCCTCGCCGGGCGCGCTGCCACAGGCGCTCGCGGAGAGCGGCGGGCTGATGCTGATCCCCAACATGGATGCGATGACCGACGAACCGGACCTGCTGGTGCGGCTAAGCCGCCTGTTCGGGTCGGAGGTGGAGGACTACCGGGAGAACCTGACGCCGCGCAACATGGTGCACGAAACGGTGCCGGAGATCTTCGTGGTCTCCAACATCCCGCCGGCCAGCCGCCCGCCACCGCGCCAGCCCGATCCGCCGCTGACCGAGGATGGCCGTTTCCCCGTGCAGTTCCCCCATCGCAGGGGCTGGCACACCGATCAGAGCTACCGCCGTCCGCCGCCGGATATCTCGCTGTTCCTGGCGGTCGAGCCGGTCCCGCAGGGCCAGGGGCAGACCCTGTTTGCAGATGCGACCGCGGCGTACGACGCGCTGCCGGCCGCCCTCAAGGCTCGGGTCGAGGGACTTGAGGGCATCCATGTCGGGTCGAGCGCCGGGCGCAAGCGCGATGCGGTGCTGGCCGGCGAAACACCCCGCACGCTGCGCCCGCATGAGGCACCGCAGCGCCAGCCGGTGGTGCGCGTGCATCCCGTAACCGGTCGACGCGCACTGTACCTCTGCGAATTTGGCCAGATGGATTGGGTCGACGGACCGTTCGCCGGCATGGAACCGGGACCGTTCGGCGACGGGGCGGCACTGCTGACCGAGTTGATGGCCCATATCACGCAGCCCGCGTTCGTCTACGTGCATGAATGGACCCGCGGCGACCTGGTGGTCTGGGACAATCGCTGCCTGGTGCATGCCGCCACCTGGTTCGATGCGGAGCATGAGCGCCGGGTGATGTGGCGCACGACGGTCAGCGGCAACCCGGGTGCGCTCTATGCCGGCGAACGCAAGAGCTGGATCGCCGCTTAGCATCCAGCCTCGGCTGTTCGCTGCGCTCTGTAGCCAATGCAGGGGATTGACAGGCCACTGAAAACAAAGCGCCAGTGTCCCGCTTCCGGCACTCGCCCATGACTGCGAATTTCAGAATCGCGACACTACGAGGCGTTTCCCGTTACAAAAACGGACCATCGTAGCCGCACGACAGCTTTTTCCGTGGTGGCGACGATGCCGTTTTCGTGACAGCCAGGCAAAAGGCCGCTCGGATTGACCCAGGTCATGGACCAATCCCGGCAGGGCGGACATATATGCCGCCTATATATAAGCCGCCCGAGGCCCGAATGGAGCCTATACGCGGACAGTTCTACTTCCTGAACACCGCCGCATCTCGCTGGAGGGTGTTGTGCCATGTCCGCGCGGCACCCCCGATGCATCGGCACGGCCACCAGGAGGCTCCCATGCTCGACATTGTCTACATCCTGATCGGCGCCGCCTTCGTCGGCGTCTGTATCCTCTATTCGCTCGCCTGCGATCAGTTGTGAGGCCAGTCCCATGACGCTCGACTACACACTGGGCGCGATCGTCACGATCGGCCTGCTTGTTTATCTGGTCTATGCTCTGATCAGACCAGAGAAGTTCTGAGGAACTGCCCCCATGACCTTCAACGGTTGGCTGCAGATCGCGCTTTACTGCGCACTGCTTATTCTCATCACCCGTCCATTGGGCGGGTATATGACCCGGGTCTTCAACGGCGAGCGCACCGCGCTGTCGCCGGTGCTGCGTCCAATCGAGCGCGGCCTGTACCGCATCAGCGGCGTCGACGAGGCGCAGGAACAGCATTGGGTGACCTATGCGGTCGCCATGCTGGCCTTCAGCTTCGCCGGCTTCGCCGTGCTGTACGCGCTGCAGCGGCTGCAGGGCCTGCTGCCGTTCAATCCGGCGGGCCAGAGTGCGGTGTCGCCTGACCTTGCGTTCAACACCTCGGTCAGCTTCATCACCAACACCAACTGGCAGTCCTATACGCCAGAATCCACCATGAGCTACCTGACCCAGATGGCCGGGCTCACGGTGCATAACTTCCTCAGCGCGGCCACCGGCATCGCGCTGGCGATCGCCCTGGTGCGCGGCTTCGCCCGCCGCTCCGCCCAGACGGTCGGCAATTTCTGGGTCGATATGACCCGCTGCACACTCTACATCCTGCTGCCGGTCTCCATCGTCGTCGGCCTGGTGTTCGTGTGGCTCGGCATGCCGCAGAACCTGAATGCCTACACCGACGCCACCACGCTGGAAGGCGCCAAGCAGGTCATCGCCCAGGGGCCGGTCGCTTCCCAGGAAGTGATCAAGATGTTCGGCACCAACGGCGGCGGCTTCTTCAACGCCAACTCCGCCCATCCGTTCGAGAACCCGA
>JARLIJ010000037.1 GCA_031291795.1 Acetobacteraceae bacterium
CAGACCGGCAAGACGGCGGTGATCATCGACACGATCATCAACCAGAAGACGATCAACGCCGGCACCGACGAGAAGAAGAAGCTCTACTGCATCTACGTCGCGATCGGCCAGAAGCGCTCCACCGTGGCGCAGCTGGTGCAGACGCTCGAAGAGCAGGGCGCCATGCAGTATTCGATCGTGGTCGCCGCCACCGCCTCCGATCCGGCGCCGATGCAGTTCCTGGCACCGTATTCCGGCTGCACGATGGGCGAGTTCTTCCGCGACAACGGCCGCCACGCGGTCATCTTCTACGACGACCTGTCCAAGCAGGCCGTTGCCTACCGCCAGATGTCGCTGCTGCTGCGCCGCCCGCCGGGCCGCGAAGCCTATCCCGGCGACGTGTTCTACCTGCACTCCCGCCTGCTCGAGCGGGCCGCGAAGATGAACGACGCGCTGGGCGCCGGCTCGCTGACCGCCCTGCCCGTCATCGAGACGCAGGCCGGCGACGTGTCCGCCTACATCCCGACCAACGTTATCTCCATCACCGACGGCCAGATCTTCCTGGAGACGGAGCTGTTCTTCCGTGGCATCCGCCCGGCGGTGAATGTCGGCCTGTCGGTGTCCCGTGTGGGCTCCGCCGCCCAAGTGAAGGCGATGAAGCAGGTCGCCGGCCGCATCAAGCTGGAACTCGCCCAGTACCGTGAGATGGCGGCGTTCGCGCAGTTCTCCTCGGACCTCGATGCCTCTACCCAGCAGTTGCTGGCGCGCGGCTCGCGGCTGACCGAACTGCTGAAGCAGCCGCAGTACAAGCCGCTGCCGATCGCCGAACAGGTGGTCGCGATCTTCGCCGGCGTGCGCGGCTACCTCGACAAGGTGGAGCTGAACCGCGTCACCGCATTCGAGACGGCCTATATCAGCGAGCTGAAGGCGCGCGCCCCGGAGATCATCCAGGCGATCGCGACCGACCTTGAGATCAAGCCGGACACCGACAAGAAGCTGACCGCGTTCCTCGACAGCTTCGCCAAGTCGTTCACGTAAGGTCGCCGCCCGATGCCCAGCCTGAAGGCGCTCCGCACACGCATCAACAGCGTGAAGTCGACGCAGAAGATCACCTCCGCCATGAAGATGGTGGCGGCGTCCAAGCTGCGTCGTGCGCAGCAGCAGGCCGAAGCTGCGCGGCCCTACGCCGAACGGATGGAGCGGATGATGCGCGCGCTGGCGGCTTCGGTTGCCGGCTCGCCGACCGCGCCGCCGCTGCTGGTGGGGACGGGCAAGGACCAGACCCACCTGCTGATCGCCGTGACAGCCGATCGCGGCCTGGCCGGCGGGTTCAACGCCAGCATCGGCCGCGCCACCCGCAGCCTGGCGCGCCGGCTGGAAGCCGAGGGCAAGACCGTCAAGATCCTGGCGGTCGGCCGCAAGGGGCGCGACTACCTGCGGCGCGAGCTGGCCAGCCGGCTGCTCGACCCGATCAGCTTTGCCGGCAAGCGCCGCATCGCGTTCGCGGATGCCGCGGACATCGGCGAGCGGGTCACCGGCATGCTGCTGGCGGGCGAGATCGATGTCGCGACGATCGTCTACAACCGCTTCCAGTCGGTCATCGCGCAGATCGTGACGGAACAGCAGCTCATCCCGGCCCCGCCGCCGCCCGAGGGCGAAGCGACGGACGCTGGTGGCGCGATCTACGACTTCGAGCCGGATGAAGAGACCATACTGACAAAACTGCTGCCGCAGGTGCTGGCGATCCAGGTCTACCGCGCGCTGCTGGAAAGCGCCGCCGGCGAGCATGGCGCGCGCATGACCGCGATGGACAGCGCAACGCGCAATGCGGGCGACATGATCAAGCGCCTGACGCTGAACTACAACCGCGCCCGCCAGGCCAACATCACCAGGGAACTGATCGAGATCATCTCCGGCGCCGAAGCCATCTGATCTTGTCGAAGCGTAGAGGGACACATTCATGTCGTTGACCACGGGTGCAAGCAACATCGTCGGACGGGTGACCCAGGTGCTGGGCGCCGTGGTGGACGTGCAGTTCGACGGCGAGCTGCCGTACATCCAGAACGCGCTGCACACCAAGATCGACGACCGCCTGCTGGTGCTGGAAGTCGCCCAGGAACTCGGCGAGCGCACCGTGCGCACGATCGCCATGGACAGCACCGACGGCCTGGTGCGCGGCCAGGAAGTCACCGACACCGGCGAGCCCATCACCGTCCCCGTCGGCCCCGGCACGCTGGGACGCATCCTCAACGTCATCGGCGACCCGATCGACGAGAAGGGTCCGGTCACCTACAGCAAGCGCATGCCGATCCACCGGCCCGCCCCGTCGTTCGAGGAGCAGGCGACCTCCGCCGAGATCCTGGTGACCGGCATCAAGGTGGTGGACCTGCTGGCACCCTACCTGAAGGGCGGCAAGGTCGGCCTGTTCGGCGGCGCCGGCGTCGGCAAGACGGTGCTCATCCAGGAGCTGATCAACAACATCGCCAAGGCGCATGGCGGCGTGTCGGTGTTCGCCGGCGTGGGCGAGCGCACCCGCGAAGGCAACGACCTGTATCACGAGATGATGGACGCCGGCGTTATCAAGGTCGACGACCAGGGCAACCTGCAGGA
>JARLIJ010000038.1 GCA_031291795.1 Acetobacteraceae bacterium
CTGGATCGCGGTGAAGGTCTACAAGACCCGTTCAGGCTTCATCATGCCGTCTTCAAGGCGGCAAAGCCCGATCACGCGGCCCCCCGCCATGGCCCGAACCAACCCACCGCCTGGGTTGGCCGAAGCCGGAATCCGACCCATAAGCGCCACCAGGCTGAGTGCCTGGCCTTGCCGCAGGTCGGCGGCCTCCGTCTCCGTCAGGGCGAGCGCCGGGATGTCGGCCAGCGCCGTCGCGACCGGAAGCAGGAGGTCCGGGGAAGCCGGCGCGGTATCGTCTGCTGCGCGCAATTTGTCCAGTGGAATCGCCTGAGCCTCCAGGAAAGGCCCCACGCGCAGCCGCCGCAAGGCTGAAACATGCCCCAGCGCGCCGCACGCCATGGCCAGGTCGCGGGCCAGGCTGCGCATGTAGACGCCCTTGCCCGATGCCACCTCGAACACCGCGTGTTCGGCATCCGGGCGTTCGACCAGTTCGAACCGGTCGACCCGGGCGGGGCGCGGCTCCAGCACCGGCGCGCGGCCTTCGCGGGCCATGTCGTAGGCCCGTTCCCCGGCCACCTTCACGGCCGAGAACGCCGGCGGCACCTGCATGATATCGCCCTGAAACTGCTTCAGTTCTTCCCGGATACGATCGTCGGTCGGGCGTTCGTCGGAGGTCGCGACGACCACCCCGTCGGCGTCGTCGCTGTCCCGTTGCTCGCCGAATTTCAAGGTGAACCGATACAGTTTCGTGCCGTCCATGACATAGGGCACGGTCTTGGTGGCGGCCCCGAACGCGATCGGCAGCAGACCAGTGGCCAGCGGGTCCAGCGTGCCGCCATGGCCGGCTTTCTGGGCGTCGAAAATCCGCTTGACGCGGTTGACGACGTCCGTGCTGGTCAGCCCCGGAGGCTTGTCGATGATCAGCCACCCGTCGAGCGGGCGGCCGCGGGGCTTGCGGCGGGGCATGGCACAGGGCTTTCGGTTGGGCTGCCCAGGCGGGGCGGCGAAGGGGTGCCGCCGAACGGCCGGCCGGCGGAAGGGCGGCGGCGTAGGGGCCGGCCGGGTCGCTGTCAACCGGGAAATGCAGGCAGGCTTCCGGTGCCAGCCCTGACACAAAACGAGGCCAGCATCGTGTCACGACTGTACACGATTTGTGTACCTTTTTGTGTCACCCGATGAGCGTTGACAACGGTCGCGGTTGAGACGGAACGCAAACTATCACCGACAGCACCTTGATTCTGTGCGATACATGGGTCATTTTGCTCGCGCCAATGCGTTAGCCGGTTTTGTTGAGAGTCGCCCCTCTGAACTGGGGCGGAATCGTGCCATTTGGACACGATTCCGGGGCGTTTGAGTGCAATTTGGCAATCCCTGGAGCGCTCGCGCAGGTTCAAAGCGTGCGGTGGAGGAAGGCGGCGATCTGTGTCTCGATCTGCCGGTGGATCGCCGCGCGGTCGACGCCTTGGGCATCGATGCAGACCGCCGGCGCCTGGGCGAGCAACGCCGGCGGGCACGGATCGACGAACACGAAATGCGCGCCGGGCACCACGACCAGCTCCGGGGGCGGGACCAGGCCGGCGGCCACCGCCCCGGCATTGGCCTCGGCGCCCTGGTGGGAATTGTCGGTCGGGCGGAGCAGCAGCGCCGGGACATGGACGGCGGCGAGGGCGTGGGCGTCGAATACGATCGCCAGCGGATCGATCAGCACGATCGCCTTGAGCCGCGGCTCCACCGGCGGCTGCCAGGCCAGCAGGCCGGCGTGCCGCGCATGGGGCGATCCGTCGCCGCAGGAGCCGTGGTCTTCCGGATGGGCCTGGCAATAGGACGCCGCGAGGGCGAAGTCGGGTCGCGCGCCGGCCAGCACCAGCGTGGTGTAGCCGCCGGCAGAATAGCCGATCATGCCGATGCGGGCCGGATCGACGCGCAAAGCGAGCCGCGGATCGGCCAGGGCTGCGTTCAGCGCCAGGATCGCCTGCCGCGGGCGGTCCATCAGTTGGCGGCCGGCCGCGCGGCCCTCGGTGTGGCCGGTGGAATCGCCGATCTGGATGGGGGCGACGACGATGAAGCCGGCGCGCGCCAGGGACGCCGCCAGGTCGCGGTGCAGCAGCGGCGAGCCGCCGCTGTCGTGCGAGAACAGCACGAGCGGGAATGTCCGGTCCGCGGCGACGGGGGCGCCGAGGGTGGCGTGGATGGGGAACGGACCGATCCGGTTTTCGGCCTCGGGCGTTTCGGTCGGGTACCAGATGAAAGTCTCGAACGGTTCGGTGTCCTGCACCGTAAGGCGGATCAGGCCGGGGTGGTACGGGGCCGCGGCGATTGTCGCGAGGGCGGTGAGGAGCAGGGCGAGGACGCGCATGCGGAGGGTCCATGGTTGCTGCGGATGAAACGGTTTCGTTTGTGACGAATGGCTGGCGGTCCGGCCTCGGCAATCCGATTCCGCCATCATGGCAGGAAGCGCGCCGGCCCGCTGGTGAATCTGGTCGCGGCCGTGATCGCGCGTGTCGACGCAAAAGGAGAGAATTGACATGGATTGCACGGAGCCACTGCGGCTGGATATGGCCGGCATCATGCCGGTCTCGGTGCCGCCTTGCGCCAACCGCGTTGGCTCAGCCCCAATTGAGCGTCGTCGTGGCGAATGTCGGACAACCGCGCGAAGCCGCCGCTTGATGTATCTGACTTTGCCATGGCTCAGCCCGTGCCGACCGCACTGTCCGATCAAGAGAAAGATGAACCGCCAAGCCGCCAAGGGGCCTGAACCTGGACGAACGCGCCGAGTATTCCCGATAGGTCAAGTCTATCGTACGGTCCCCTTGGCGTCTTGGCGGTTCATCTTAAAGCTGACCGCACAATCGGGCACCGGTGTCGCCCGGCTGACCGGCCCACCAAGGCACCCTCCGCCTCAAGCGATCGCCCTGCGCGCCCAGCATTGACTCCCGCCGACGCAGGATGCACCGCTGGCATCCGAATCCCCGCAGCGAAGGCGGGGACATCCCCGATGGATCCGGCGCATCCGCATGAGCCTCCCGCAGCCATGAATGCAGGTCCACCCGTCATCCCCCCCGGCCTGACCACCGCCGAAGCCGCCCAACGCATGGCACAGTTCGGCCCGAACGCCATGCCCGAGGAGCACGTCCACCCCTTCAAGCGCGCCCTGCAGCAGTTCTGGGCGCCCGTGCCGTGGATGCTCGAAGCGACGATCGTCCTGCAGCTCGTGATCGGCGAGCGGCTCGAGGCCGCAATGATCGCCACACTGCTGCTGCTCAACGTCGCGCTGGGCGTCTTCCAGGAAACCCACGCCAACGCCGCGCTCGCTTTGCTCAAGCAGCGCCTCTCGCCCAAAGTTCGTCTCCGGCGCAACAATGTCTGGGCCGACGCCGCCGCGCCCGACCTCGTGCCAGGGGACATCGTCCAGGTCACGCTGGGCGGCATCGTGCCGGCCGATTTGCGCATCCTCAGCGGATCGCTGCTGCTCGACCAATCGACGCTGACCGGCGAGTCGATCCCGGTCGAAGCCGGCCTGCAAAAGACCGCCTATGCCGGCGCGCTCGCCCGTCGCGGCGAGGCGATCGCCGAGGTCGTCACCACCGGCACGCGCACCTATTTCGGCCGTACCGCCGAACTCGTCCGCATCGCCCACGTCGAAAGCAGCGAGCAGGCCGCCGTGCTCGGCATCGTCCGCGCGCTGACCGTGGTCAACTTCACCATCGTGATCGCGATGGTGGCCTATGCGCACGTCATCGGCATGGACGTCCCGCAGATCATTCCGCTTGTGCTGACCGCATTGTTGTCCGCCGTGCCGGTCGCGCTGCCGGCCACGTTCACGCTCGCGGCAGCACTCGGGGCGAAGACCCTGGCGCTGAAGGGCGTGCTGCTCACCCGGCTCTCGGCGCTGCACGAAGCGGCCATGATCGACGTGCTGTGCGCCGATAAAACCGGCACGCTGACCGAGAACGCACTCGGCGTCACCGCAGTCCGGCCCTGCAAGGAAGGCTACGATGAGGCAGACGTGCTGGTCTTCGCCGCCGCCGCCAGTTCGCCCAACGGCCAGGACCCGATCGACACCGCCATCCGTACCGTCGCGGCCCGCGGCGGCAGCACCCGGAGCGGCCCGCTCGCCGTCACGCATTTCACCCCGTTCGACCCCGCCGCGAAGATGTCGGAGGCGATGGTGACCGACCCGCACGGCACCGCGATGCGCGTGGCCAAGGGCGCCCCCTCGGCAGTCGCCACCCTGGCCCCCATGGCGCCGGAGATCGTTGCAGCCGTCAACGACTATGCCGCCGCAGGCTACCGCACGCTCGCCGTTGCCGCCGGCCCGCCGGACGCGCTTGCGATCATCGGCCTGATCGCGTTCAGCGATCCCCCGCGCGCCGACTCGCAAGGTCTGCTCTCGGAACTTCGCGCGCTGGGCGTGCGCACCGTCATGGTCACCGGCGACGCCGCCGCCACCGCGTCAACGGTCGCCCGCGCGATCGGGCTGGACGGCGCGGTGTGCCCGCCGAGCCAGATCCCCGAACGGGCAAGTCCCGACGCGTTTGCGGTCTACGCAGGGGTGTTCCCCGAGGACAAATTCCGCCTGGTGAAGGCCTTCCAGCACGATGGCCACGCCGTCGGCATGTGCGGCGACGGCGCCAACGATGCGCCCGCCCTGCGCCAGGCGCAGATGGGCATTGCCGTTTCAACCGCAACGGATGTGGCAAAGGCCGCCGCCGGCATCGTGCTGACCGACCCCGGCCTCGGCGGTATCGTGAGCTGCATCAAGGAAGGCCGATCCGCCTTCCAGCGCGTCCTGACCTACACCTTGAGCATCCTCGTCAACAAATGCGCCACGCTGTTCGTGATGGGCGCCGGCCTGGTCATGACCGAACACGCCGTGCTGACGCCCATGCTTCAGGCGCTGTCGATGCTCGCCAACGACCTGGTAACGATGTCGCGAGCCGCAGATCGCGCCAAGCCGTCGCCCTATCCCAACGCCTGGCGCATCCGGAACCTGACGCTGGCCGCCATCCCGTTGGGCGTGTTCAAGCTGTGCTATTGCATCGGCGTGCTCGCGGTCGGCTGGTTCGTGCTGCACCTGGGCACCAGCGCGATGCAGACGCTGACGTTCCTGATGCTGGTGCTCGCCGGCCAGGCCAATGTCTATGTGATGCGGGAGCGCGAGCATTTCTGGCAGTCCCATCCTGCCTGGGTCATGATGATCGCGTCCGCCGTCGACGTCGCGATCGTCACCGGACTGGCGTTGGGCGGCGTGCTGATGGTGCCGCTGCCGCCGCTGCTGGTCGGCGCGCTGTTCGTGGCGACAGCGGTCTTTGCCGTGGCACTGGACTCGATCAAGGTCATGGTCCGTCACCGGCTGCGGATCGATTGAGGCGGCCGGCCGTCACGGTTTCTCGCCGGGCGGCAATGATCGAGATCAATGACGAGGCGCAAATCTTCTGTTCAACAAGGCTGCCGCACGGAGGAATCATGTTCCCATATATCCTCGTCCCTGCCACGGGCGCCGAAACCGACGGGCCAGTGTTCGCCACGGCCCTTGCGGTTGCGCGGCAATCGGGCGCGCATCTCGAATTCCTGCATGTTCGTATCGATGTCGAACGCGCCGTGATGGCGATGGCGGCCACGGACATGGGCGGTGGCACCGGATACGACGAGATCATCGAGACGCTGGAACAGGACGTTGCCAGCCGCATGCGCGTCGCCGAGGCAGCGTTCCAGGCGTTCTGCACGCAAGCCGGCCTGGCCGTGTCGCGGGAGCCCGGCGGCAGCCTGCCGTCAGCGGAATGGCGGGTCGAGTCCGGCCACGAGCCCACCTGGCTGGCACAGCGTGGCCGAGCGGCGGACCTGATCGTGATCGGACGCGCGCGGGGGGAGGAGGCGGTCGCGATGGATGTGCTGCAGGCAGCCCTGATGGAATCCGGCCGGCCGGTCTTGATCGCGCCCGCCACAGCACCCGCGCGGATTGCCGAAACCGTTGTCATCGCCTGGAAGAACACGCCCGAAGCCGCGCATGCCGTGGCGGCCGCGCAGCCATTCCTGCGGGCCGCCGAACGCGTGGTCATCCTGACGATCGATGAGAGCGGGCGGCACGACGAGCAGTCCAGCGAGGCACTCCGCCACGCGCTGCTATGGCAAGCTCCCAACACCACCGTGCGGCGCCTGACATCGGGCGATGGCGCCCCGGTCGAGACGTTGCTGGCGGCCGCGGCTGCCGCGAAAGCGGGTCTGCTGGTGATGGGCGGCTACGGTCATAGCCGCATGCGCGAGGTGGTCTTCGGTGGGTTCACCCGCCATATACTGAATGGTGCAGACCTGCCGGTCCTGATGGCGCACTGAGGGCCGGCCTCCCACGCGTGTCATCCCCGCATGGGAATGACGGGCGAGGGGCCGTTCTAGCGGCGCTTGCGGCGGATCGGAACAAGCACGGTCGTCACTGCACGGGCGGCGACCGCCAGCATCGCGCTGGCCAACAGCCACAACAGTGCAATGTCCCATCCCGGGGCCGCGCCGCTTACCATTCCAGTCCGAATTGCGTCATACATCGGCTTGCCCTCCTGGCATTTCGCCGCCACGCTGCGGCTTGTGCCTCTTTGCAGCTCCACATTGCGCAGTTCCCGATCCGGAGACATTGATGTGCGTCAATATGCCTGCCGGTTGCGGATCAATTCTCGCGCAGCCATGGGCCGTTGATGCTGCCGACAGGCCGCGTTGCGCCGTGGTACGTCGCGTATCTGATCCTGGGGCTGCTGACCTCCGGCATGCTGCCCTTCCTGTTGCCGCTGATGATCGGGGCTTCGGCCGGCCAGCTTGGTACCGTCGCCTATGTGACGGGCGCCTATAACCTCGGCCTGCTGGCTGCCCCGCTGTTCGGCAAGCTGGCGGAGCAGCAACGCCTGTTCCGGCCGGTGTTCTTCGGCGGGTTCGTCCTGCTGGGACTGGCGTTCGCAGCCTTCCCCCTCGTCACCGGCCTGGCCGCCTGGTTCCTGCTCGCCCTGCTGATCGGCCTCGCAACCGGGGCCGCCGCGACGGTCGCCACGCTATTCATCGTCGACTTCACGGCGAAGAGCGAATGGGAGCCGCGCATCGGCTGGCTGCAAAGTTTCAACGGTGCCGGACAGCTCGTCGGCCTGCTGCTCGCGGGCGCCTTCGCCCATGGCCGGTTCGTCGTCGGCTTCATGATCGGCGCCGGCCTCGCTTTGGTCGCCGTCCTGGTTGGGGGCGTCGGCCTGCCCATCGACCGACACGGGCGCGCAAAGCGCAATCCGCTCCAGGACGTCCCGATGCAACAGTTGCTCGGCGCCACCCAGCTCGGGCCGTCATTCGGTGGCCTGCTGCACCACTCGCATCACCTGCAATGGCCCGCGGTGCTCGGGCTACCCCAGGCGCTGGGCGGTCCGTTCGGCCGCTTCCTGCTGGCGTGGGCGGCCTACAATTTCGGCGTCGCAGCGTTCTTCGCGTATTATCCGCTGATCATGCGCCAGACGTTCGGCGTTCCCACGACCGTGACCGCCCTGACTTACGCTGCGGCGGCGGGCCTCGGCATTTTCCTGTTCATCGCCGCGGGCCGGTTGGCGATCCGCTTCGGTGCGCGTGCCGTCTTCCAGGCCGGGCTGGTGTTGCGTCTGGTGGGGTTCCTGCTGCTGGCCATGCCGTTCGGCCTGCCGGTCCCCGGCGCGTCCGTCGTCGCGCTGGCCGGCTTCTTCCTCGCGATGCTGGCATGGCCGGTGTTGAGCGTGTCCGGCACCGCGCTCGCCGCCAGGCTGACGCCGATCGGCGAAGGGCCGGCGATCGGCCTGCTCAACGCGAGCGGCGCGTTGGCGACCGTCGTGGGGACCTTTGCCAGCGGCCCGCTGGTGCACGCGCTGGGCTTCGGCGTGGTCGCGCCGCTCGCGATTGCGGGCCTGGCCGCCGCGGGGCTGCTGATGCTGTGGGACAGCCGCCAGCCGCAGCCGATCGATGAGGCGGTGTCCGAAGGCCGCTCAGCGTGAATCGCTGTCCGCCTCGGTGGCTTCCAGCGCGAGGACGGCAAACGTGGCAAGCCAATGCTCGCCCATATAGTCCCCCGCGACATGGGGCAGGCCCGCTTCCAGGTGGCGGTCCGCTGCGTCGCGCATGATCGGCGCGCGCGCATCGGATGGTGGGAGGGACGCCGCCAGATTGTGCCAGCACCACGCGCGACTGAGGTTCAGTCCGTCGAGGTGCGCAATCTTGCCGTCGCTGCGATTGCTGACGGTGGCAGGCTGGAACAGCGTCTTCGGCTCGCCCTGTGCGATGCGCGGCAGGAAGCGATCGAGCCAGTCCGCGAATGCGTCCCGCGGCAGCACGCGGCGCATGCACTCCGCCTCGATCAGGGCGGGCGACAGGAAATCGTCACCCCCCGGCTCCCACGCCTGGCAGTCCGCATCGCCGAGGTACCAACGCTGCGCCGAACTGACCACGCTGTCCGCCAGCGCCGCATCGTTGCAGGTCTGGGCATACTCCATGGCAAGCGCCAGCCCGAACGCGGTGCTGTTATGCACGCCCGTGCGGATCGGATAGGTCGCGTTCGGCAGGAACGCCAGGAAGCGCCCGGCAAACGCCTGCGCAAGTGGTTGCAACGCCAACGACCAGCCACGCGCGTCGTCGTCCTGATGGCGTGCCAGTTCGGCCGCAAGCATCAGAAGCCACGCCCAGCCATAAGGCCGCTCGAACGTCGCGCTGAGCGGTCGAGCGAGGTAGGTGCATTCCGCCGCCACGTTGGCCGGCGTGAAAACCGTTGCGAATAAGTTGCGGATGCGTGTCGCTTCCGGCAGTGCGGGATGGCGGCGCAACAGGCGAGCGAGCAGCCAATAGCCGTGCACGCAGGAATGCCAGTCGAAACTGCCGTAGAACATCGGATGCAGCGCGCGTGGCGTCGCCAGGTCGCCCGGCCCGTGCAAGACGTGGTCAAGCTTGTTTGGATATTCGCGCGTCACATGGCGCAGCGCGATATCGGCAAACCGGGCGGCAAGTGCTGGGGTGAGCATGGGGCGTCCTGGTGCGGGTTTTCAAGAAGGATTCTACCACGGAGGGCACGGCGGGCCACGGTGATCCACGGAGGGGACCTGGCCGCCTGCGCTGTCTCGCCCATGCACGTTGTGCAATTCTTCCGCCGTGGACCACCGTGGTAAATATCCCTTCTGCGATCTCGCAGGCAGGATCCTGCCGTTACGAGTCCGCCGCGATCAACGCCCCCAGCGCCAGTCGCTCACCTCCGGCATGTCCTGGCCGTGCTCGCCCACATAGGCGGTATGCTCCAGCAGCCGGTCGCGCAGATGCTGCACCAGATGGGCCGAGACATCGGTAATCCGCGGCACCCGCTCGATCGCAGCCAGTGCGAGCGTGAACCGGTCGAGCCCGTTCAGCACCGTCATGTCGAACGGCGTGGTGGTCGTACCCTCTTCGTTGAACCCGTGCACATGGAAGCGGTCGGCGCAGGACCGGCCATGGATCAGCCGATGCACCAGCCACGGGTAGCCGTGGAACGCGAAGATCACCGGCCGGTCGGGCGTGAACAGGCTGTCGAACACCGCGTGGCTCAGGCCGTGCGGATGGTCGGAGGGCGGCTGCAGCACCATCAGGTCCACGACGTTGACGACACGCACTTTCAGGTCCGGCAGATGCCTGCGCAGCAAGTCCACCGCGGCGAGCGATTCCATGGTCGGCACATCCCCGGCCGAGGCCATCACCACGTCGGGCACCATGCCGTCATCGTTGCTCGCCCACTCCCACAGCCCGGCACCGGCGGCGCAGTGGCGGATGGCCGCGTCCCGCTCCAGCCATTGCGGGGACGGTTGCTTTCCGGCAACGATGACGTTCACGTAGTTCCGGCTGCGCAAGCAATGGTCGGCCACGCTCAGCAGCGTGTTGGCGTCGGGCGGCAGGTAGATCCGCACCACCGAGGCCTTCTTGTTCGCGACATGCCCGATGAAGCCAGGGTCCTGATGGCTGAAGCCGTTATGGTCCTGCCGCCAGACATGGCTTGTCAGCAGGTAGTTCAACGAAGCGATCGGCCGCCGCCAGGGCAGCCGCGCGGCGCTCTCCAGCCATTTCGCATGCTGGTTGAACATGCTGTCGATGATGTGGACAAACGCCTCATAGCAACTGAACAGACCGTGGCGGCCGGTCAGCAGGTAGCCTTCCAGCCAGCCCTGGCAGAGATGCTCGCTCAGGACTTCCATGACGCGGCCGTCGGGGCCGATGTTCTCGTCGGTCGGCAGCAATTCGCCCATGCTCTCGCGCGGGGTGACTTCGAACGCGGCTTCCAGGCGGTTGCTGGCGGTTTCGTCGGGGCCGAACAGGCGGAAGGTCTGCATGTTCCGCTGCATGATGTCGCGCACGAAATGACCCAGGGTGCGGGTCGCCTCGGCATCCGTCGCGCCGGGCGCGGGCACATCCACCGCGTAGTCGCGGAAGTCCGGCAGATCCAGTTCCCGCAGCAACAATCCGCCATTGGCATGCGGGTTCATGCCCATGCGGCGGTTGCCTTCGGGCGCCTGCTCCAGGATTGCCGGCACCGGGCAACCGTGCTCGTCGAACAGCTCCTCCGGCCGGTAGCTGCGCATCCAGTCTTCCAGTTGGCGCAGCCGTTCGGGACGCGTGGCGAGGCTGTCGAGCGGCACCTGGTGCGCGCGCCACGTGCCCTCGACAGGCTTGCCATCGACGGTCTTCGGGCCGGTCCAACCCTTCGGCGAGCGCAGGATGATCATCGGCCAGGCCGGTCGTTTCATATCGCCCGCATGTGCGGCGTTGCGGATGGCGGCGATGCGGTCCAGCGCGTCGTCCATCGCCTGCGCCATGGCGCGATGCATGCGGTCCGGCTCATGGCCGGCGACGATCACCGGCGCCCAGCCATAGCCCTTGAACAGCGCCAGCAGCTCGTCTTCGGGGATGCGTGCCAGCACGGTCGGACCGGCAATCTTGTAGCCATTCAGATGCAGGATCGGCAGCACGGCGCCGTCGCGTGCGGGATTGAGGAACTTGTTGGCGTGCCAGCTTGCGGCCATCGGCCCGGTCTCGGCCTCCCCATCGCCGATCACGCAGGCGGCCACCAGCTCCGGATTGTCGAACACCGCGCCGGCGGCGTGCAGCAGGGCGTAGCCGAGTTCGCCACCCTCATTGATGCTGCCCGGCACGTTGGCCGCGTCGTGGCTGGGGATGCCGCCGGGGAAGCTGAACTGCTTGAAGAGTTTGCCCATGCCCGCTTCGGTTTGCGGAATGTGCGGCACCATCTCGGTGTAGCTGCCCTCCAGCCACGTGCTGGCGACCATGCCGGGACCGCCATGACCGGGCCCGCAAACATAGATCACATCGAGGTCGCGCGTGCGGATGACGCGGTTGAGATGCGCATAGACGAAGTTCAGCCCAGGCGTGGTGCCCCAGTGCCCGAGCAGGCGCGGCTTGATGCGATCGATGGTGAGCGGCTCGTGCAGCAGCGGGTCGGTGCCCATCAGGTAGATCTGCCCGACCGACAGATAATTGGCGGCACGCCACCACAGGTTCAGCCGCTCGATTTCCGTGTCGTCCATCGCGTGCTCCGGTGCTGATGCACTGATGGTGCATTTGCACGTAGCACCGCAGGGCGCTAGCGCGCTCGCGGGTTTGTGCGTTTCCCTGAGATGGTGGAACTACCGCCAGCAAAACAGCGAATCGAGAAATTCGGGATACACATGATGCCCATGCCGCCTGAAACGTCCCTGTCCCGTCTCGGCCTGCGTCTGACGCCGCATGGCCGCCTGGTGGCAGAGCCCGCGGACGACGCGCCGGCGCTCGATCCTGGCCTGGCTGCGAGCCTGTCTGACGCGTTTGTGCGCGGCAGCGGCCATGGCCTGCTGCAACTCGGGGCCGGCGGCGTCGGCCGGGTCCTGCCGCCCGCCTTCGTCTGGTGGCGCAGCTTCGCGGCGCGTTACGTGGCGGCGCTGTGCCTGCATGCGGCCGGCGCCGAAGCGGGGGCCGCGTTGCCGGACCTGCCGGCACCGGATGCCGCCGAACGCGCCTCGCTGGTGCTGACCGCGCCGATGATGCCGGGCGCGGAATACCTCACCCCGGACATGCTGCGGACCTTGTGGGACGCGACCGCCGCTGCCTGCGCTCTCGCCCTGGCCGAGGCGCAGACCGATCTGCAGAGCTTCCTGAAGCAGTTGAACCCGGCCTGGAACCTGGTCGGGCGGGTGCATTTCAACCTGGCGGAGAACCCCCGCGATCCCGATGCGCCGTTCGCCTTCATGGCGACTTACACCACAAGGCTGTCGGCGCAGGCGAAGGCGCAGCACGTCCCGCTGGGCCAGGCGCTGCGCGAATACGCCGGAGCGGATAATCGCGAGCGACTGCTGGCGCTGCTGCTGCCGGTACAGCGCGCCGCAGAGCAATGCGCCTGGCTGAAACCCATGATCGAGGCTGGCGAAATCTTCCATCCGCTGCGCTGGACCCCCAAGGAAGCGTCCCGCCTGCTGGGCAGTGCTGCCGATCTGGAAGCCGCCGGCGTCGTCGTGCGCATGCCGGCGTCATGGCGAGCCAGTCGTCCCGCGCGTCCGAAAGTCACCGGCACGGTCGGCTCCCGCAAGCCGTCCGCGGTGGGCCTGGAAGGGCTGCTGGATTTCCGCATGGCCGTCACGCTGGACGGTGAGCCATTGTCGGACCAGGAAATCGAATCGTTGCTGTCAGGAAC
>JARLIJ010000218.1 GCA_031291795.1 Acetobacteraceae bacterium
CTGGCGATCGGCACGATGGTCAAGCGCGACATGGTGTTCGTGAAGGTGACCACGGAGAGCGGCCTGGTCGGCTGGGGCGAGTCGCATCACGGGCGCGCTCACCTGGCGATCGCCACGCTGGTCAACACCACGCTGCGGCAACTGGTGCTGGGCATGGACGCGACCGACGTGAACGGCGTCTGGGCGAAGATCTACAAGTTCCAGTTGGGCAGCCACGGCATGGGGTCGGCCTGCGCGATGGCGATGAGCGGCATCGACACCGCTTTATGGGATATCCGCGGCAAGGCGGTCGGCTGGCCGCTGTACAAGCTGCTGGGCGGGCGCAGCCGGAAGATCCGGGCCTATGCCGGCGGCATCTCGCTGGGCATCCAGCCGCCCGAGACGCTGGTGGACGAGGCGCAGGCCTTCGTCGCCGCCGGCTTCAAGGCGCTGAAGCTGCGTATCGGGGGCGACAACGTGGCTGCCGACATCGCCCGCGTCGAAGCGGTGCGGAAGGCCCTCGGGCCGGAGATCGACATCCTGACCGACGCCAACACCGGCTACAGCCTGGCCGACGCCCGTCGCGCCATGCCGGCCTTCGCCGCCTGCAATGTCGGCTGGCTGGAGGAGCCGTTCCCCTGCCAGGATTACCGCTCCTACCGGGAAGCACGCGGCTTCGCGCAGGTCCCGCTGGCGGCCGGCGAAAATCATTTCACCCGGTTCGAGTTCAGCCGCCTGATCGAGGAAGGCGTGGTCGGCATCCTGCAGCCCGACCTGTCGAAATGCGGCGGCATCACCGAGGCGATGAAGATCGCGGCGATGGCCTCGGCCTACAAGCTGCCGATCCACCTCCACACCAGCCAGGGCGTCAACATGACGGCCGCGGTGCAGATGTTGAGTGCGATCGAGAATGGCGGCTATTTTGAGGCCGATTGCTCGCTTGACAATCCGCTGCGCGACAAGCTGATCGACCCGCCGATCCGCATTGCCGCGGACGGCACGATATCGCCGAGCGAGAAGCCAGGCATCGGCGTCGACGTGGATGAGGACATGATCAGGCATTTTCCGGGCATCGAAGGGCCGTCTTACGTGTGATGACGCCGGATAGCGGAAAGCTGCGGGTTCGGCGCCCCGGTGGGCGGGTGGGCGTACGCCTGGCCGTCCGGCCATGGGACCAGGTCCTCGGCCGCCGGGCATGACGCGCGACTTCAACCTCGGCCGGACCAATTACCAGCGTGTCCGCGACATCATCCGCCAGGATATCGTCACCGGGGCGTTCCAGGCCGGCGCGCGCCTGAAGATCTCCGACCTGATCGAGCGCTACGGCGTCAGCGCGATGCCGATCCGCGAGGCGCTGCAGCAGCTGCAGGGCGAGGGGCTGGTCGTCCTGTCGGCCAACAAGGGCGCCAGCGTGCGCTGCATCGATGAGCGCTACCTCTGGCGGATGTATGAGATCCGCAAGGCGCTGGAAACGTATTTCGTGGTGGCGCTGGCCAGCCGCGTGACGCCTGCGGACGTCGCGCGCCTGCGGGCGATCCTGGCAGACCAGCAGGCCGTGATCTTGGACGTCGATGAGGAGCGGCTGCAGGCGCTGGACCTGGCGTTCCATGCCTGCATCGTGGGGGCCACCGGGAATGAGGAGGCGGTCGCCATCCTCAGCCGGACCTACGACCTGACGCGCCCGTTGCGCCTGCGCTTCGGCCGCAGCCCGGAGCAACGCCGGCGCATCCCGCACGACCACAGCGCGATCATCGAGGCGATTGCCGCGGGCGACGGTCTGCTGGCGAGCCGGCTGCTGTCGGAACACATCAACGGGGCGTTCGGCGACCTCGCCGATGCGATGCAGCTTGCGGACGATTCCATTCGCAAGGGCTTGCCCAAGGAGTGACCGGCCATCCCAGTCCGCCACACCACCCGTTGCCAAATCGGTCGGGGCGCCGCATGACGTGCGCGCCGTTCCGCCCGCCTTTTGAGAGCCCCCTCGCCGTGCGCATCATGCAATCTGTTCGTTTGGCCCTGCTGGCCATCGTGTGTGCCGGCGCGGCCGGTTGTGCTGCCCCCAAGCCGCCGCCGCCGCCCAAGCCCGTGGCGCCGGCCGACCCGGTGGACGGGGAGTATCTCGGGACCTCCACCCGCTACCAGGCCGACAGCCGCGCCTGCCCGCATCCCGGGTCGGTGTCGCTGGTCGTGTGGGACAACAAGTTCCAGTACCACTGGAATCGCGAGATCTGGCTCGATGCCGCGATCGCCGATGACGGGACGGTGACCGGCAGCGGCCCGGGCCTCTCGTTGCAGGGGCGCCGCGACGGCAAGCGCCTGGAGGGCGACGTCACCAACGGCACCTGCGGCTTCCATTTCACGGTGGCGAAGCAGGGGTCCTGACGGTCCGCGCGCCCGCAGCGTGAGGACGGCGCGGTCCTGCCTTTGCGTTGCCGGGTGGGATCGGAAAAAGCAAGGAAGACTCTAACACAGATTTAGATGGATGAAGGGCACAGATTGCACGGAAAGCAGCGAAGGGGTTGGAACCGGGTCGAACGGCGGGCGACATGCCCGAACCGACCTGGTTATTTGGATAGAACCCCCGAGCGGCGGGACCGGTCGGTTGGACGTCATCATCACCGCTTGGATGAGCGCCCGAGCCGGCGGCTGGTTGGACCAGTACAGATAACAATCCATAAGCCATCATCAGGCCCGGCCGGCCGTTGATTCAAGTTCCCAGGTCGAACCGCAACAATGAACGGCGGAACGCCCTTGTTTATCTTTCCGCGTAATCTGTGCCCTTCATCCATCTAAATCTGTGTTAGATTCTTCCTTGTGCTTCTTCAGAGCGGACCAAGGTCGGGGTGAGGGGGGCTTCCAGCACGGCCGGCGTGGATTGCCCCCTCACCCCAACCTTGGTGCGCGTCGCGCCCCAAGCCCTCGATGGGAGAGGGAGAATATCGGCGGCCGCCCGATTTTAGTCAGGCCGAACTTGCTCTAGTGTGCGCCGCCATGCGCTACATCTCCACCCGCGGGCAGGCGCCCGTCCGAGATTTCGCCGGCGTTCTCCTGGCCGGACTGGCCGAGGACGGCGGGCTGTTCGTGCCCGAAGCCTGGCCGGTCGTGACGCCGGCCGACTGGCGGTCGCTGCGCGGCCTGCCCTATCCGCGGCTGGCCGCCCGCGTCCTGCAACGGTTCGTGGGCGACAGCATCCCGTTCGACACGCTCTGCGCGATCTGTGCGGAGGCCTACGCGAAATTCGACCACCCCGCGATCGTGCCGCTGGTGCAGCTCGAAACCGGGTTGTTCGTGCAGGAGCTGTTCCACGGCCCCACCCTCGCCTTCAAGGATATGGCGATGCAGGTGCTCGGGCGCCTGTTCGACCACATCCTGCGCACCCGCGACGCCCGCGTGACGATCGTCGGCGCCACCTCGGGCGATACCGGGTCCGCCGCGCTGGAGGCCTGCGCCGGGCGCGATCGCATCGACATCGTGATCCTGCACCCGCATGAGCGTACCAGTGCGGTGCAGCGCCGCCAGATGACCACGGTCACCGCGTCCAACGTCGCCAACATCGCGGTCGAGGGCACGTTCGACGACTGCCAGGACATGGTGAAGGCGATGTTCGCCGACGCGCCGTTCCGCGAGGAGATGCGGCTGTCGGCAGTGAACTCCATCAACTGGGCGCGCATCGCGGCGCAGGTTCCGTACTACGTCGCCGCCGCCCTGGCGCTCGGTGCGCCGGATCGGGAGGTCGCGTTCGCGGTGCCGACCGGCAATTTCGGCAACGTGCTGGCCGCCTGGGCGGCGCGCCGGATGGGGCTGCCGGTCGCCCGCCTGATCGTTGGTTCCAACCGCAACGACATCCTGGCGCGGTTCCTGGAATCGAACGACATGTCGATCGCGACGGTGGAACCGAGCCTGTCGCCGAGCATGGATATTCAGGTGAGCTCGAATTTCGAGCGGGTGCTGTTCGAGTTGCTGGATCGCGATCCGGTGGCGACCACGGAGACCATGCGCGGGTTCCGCCAGACCGGGCGCATGGCGGTGCCCGAAGCGGTGTGGAAGCGCGCGCGCGCGGTGTTCCACGGCTTCCGGCTGGACGATCCCGGGACCGAGGCGGAGATCCGTCGGCTGCACGCCGCGACCGGCTACCTGGCGGACCCGCACACCGCGATCGGGGTGGCGGCGGCGCGTGCGCGCCCGCCGGCCCAGCCGGTGGCGACGGTCGCGATGGCGACGGCGCATCCCGCGAAGTTCCCCGAGGCGATCGCGCGGGCGACCGGGCTGCATCCGGCGCTGCCGCCCAGGCTGGCAGGGCTGTTCGAGCGTGAGGAGCGGTTCACCGTGTTGCCGAACGACCTGTCGGCCGTGCAGGCACAGGTGCGCGCGCTGGTGGGCCGCAACCGGGGCTGAGGCCGGCCGGCGCGGGCCGACCCCGACGCGGCCATCGGTGCGGCTGCCCAGGTCGCGCTGACGTGACCGGGCGTCAGCGCAAGTTCAGCCGGACCGGAATCGTGCGACCGCCGATATTCTCCCTCTCCCCTTGAGGGAGAGGGTTGGGGTGAGGGGGCCACCCGCGCCTGATCGTGCCAGTTTGACCCCTCTCCCCAACCCTCTCCCGCAAGGGGAGAGGGAGATATGGGGGCCGGTGCCGCGTCGTCCGGGTGGATTGCGGTCAGGCCGAGTTCCAGTCAGCCTGAAACACGTCAACGCATTGTTCACGTGTCATTTCGTCCGGAACAGCCCTAGGCTGCGCCTCCCGGTGACATTATCCGCCGATCGAGCGGGCCGTCCCCACGCCCAGGAGGAGCAGGTTACGCCAGGCAGGACGGCTGGATAGCCGTCCCACACGGCTTGACCTGGTGCGCTATCAGCCACTGCTCGCGTGGCCACCCAGGTCGCCGTGAGCCCTGCAACCCGCCTGGTGTGAAGGAAGACCTATGTCGCTTGAAGGCAAGAAGGGGCTGGTGGTCGGCATCGCCAACCGGGACAGCATCGCCTTCGGCTGCGCCGCAGCATTCCGTGCGGCCGGCGCGGAGCTGGCCGTCACCTACCTGAACGCCAAGGC
>JARLIJ010000219.1 GCA_031291795.1 Acetobacteraceae bacterium
CCGCGACTGACATAGGCGTAGAGCGTCTGGCGGGCGACGCCCAACCGCGCGAGGGCGGCGGGGGCGGGGAGCCAGTCGGCTTCGGTGTCGGGCATGGGCGGGTATATTGATTAAGTTGATCAAGATTGACGATACCGATCGTTCACGCTGCGCTGCCGCCCGTCAACCACCAGCGGAGCCATCCCATGACAGTCAACAATGGCCTGGAAGGCGTCGTCGCCGCCGAAACCGTGCTCAGCGAGGTCGACGGGGAGGCCGGTCGCCTGATCTTGCGCGGGCATCGCCTGCAGGACATCGCCGGCCGGCACAGCCTGGAATGGCTGACGGCCGAACTCTGGCGCGGTTTCGTGCCGGGCGACCTGTCGGAAGCGGCGGTCCGGCGCGACCTGGGCGCGGCCCGCATTGCCGCGTTCGCCAGCATCGCGCCACTGTTGCCTCAGGCCGCGCAGCTTAGCCCGGTGGAGGCGCTGCGCCTGCTGCTGGCAGCCGTTCCGGACGACGCGCCCGGTTTGCCGCTGCGGCTGACCGCCACCATAGCCGTGGGCCTCGCCGCCGTGCTCCGCACCCGCGCCGGGACCACTCCCCTGCCCCCCGACCCGGCGCTCGGCCACGCGGCTGACTTCCTGCGCATGGTGCGCGGGTGCGCGGCCACCGCGGCCGAGGCGGCGGCGCTGGAGACCTACCTGCTGACCGCCACCGACCATGGCCTGAACGCGTCCACCTTCACCGCCCGCGTGGTGGCCTCGACCCGCGCCGGGCTGGCATCCTCCGTCACCGCGGCGCTGTGTGCGTTGAAGGGCCCGCTGCATGGCGGGGCACCGGGACCGGTGATCGACATGCTCGACGCGATCGGGGCGCCGGAGAACGCCGAGGCCTGGCTCGATGCCGCACTGCAGCGCGGCGACCGGCTGATGGGCTTCGGCCACCGGGTCTATCGCGTCACCGATCCCCGCTCCGACGTCGTCAAGCGCGCCGTCGAATCGCTCGGGCGCAACACCGGCCGCGTCCGGTTTGCCGAACACATCGAACAGGCCGCGCTGGCCGTGCTGGCACACCGCAAGCCGACCCGGTCCCTGCAGACCAACCTGGAATTCTACACCGCCCTGTTGCTCGAGGCGTTGGCAATACCACGCGACGCCTTCACCGGCGTGTTTGCGGTCGCCCGGGTTATCGGCTGGATTGCCCACGCCCATGAGCAGGTGGCGGCGGAGCGCTTGATCCGCCCGCAATCGCGCTATGTCGGACCGCTGCCGCTGGCCGCCTGAGCGGTCGCGCCGGCGTCGGCTCCGGCCGGGCCGTTGATCGAAATCAAGGCCGGGGTCGACGCAACGGACTAAGGATGCCACCGTTAGGAGGCATCCAAATGGTCAAGCATCGCAGCTTGTGCATCGTCGTTGCAGACGGCGGGCAAGCCCGCTTCGTCCGACCGGCAGCCGACCATGCATTGCACACCCTGGAGACGGTGGAAGCGACGTCGCTCCATCAGCAATCCAGCGATCTGAAAAGTGACCGGCCTGGCCGCAGTTTCGAAAGCGCCAACCCGGCACGCCATGCCCTGGCACCCCGCACAGACCCGCATGCCATGGAGAAGGAGCGATTCGCCCAATTCCTCGGCGGCAAGATCTGCGCGGAATCCGGCCAGGGCGCGTTCGACGCACTGGTGCTGGTCGCCCCTGCGCACGTGTTGGCCGAACTGCGGGGCACGCTCGACGAGGAGACCGCGAAGAAGCTGGTCGGCACGTTGGCGAAGGACCTCGTGAAGGTGCCAGACGAGGCCCTGCAGCCGCATTTGCAGGAGTGGGTCCGGCCGGTGCACCGCCAATAAGTGCGCGGTCCGCTGTCGTTTTGACCTGGGTCAATGCACCGACGGGCGTTTCAGGTATTATCCGCAGTTGCCCGAAAGGGCATTGGAGACAAGCGAAAACAGGAGAGCGTCATGGCCACGACACCCGTGGAAGTGAAGCGATCCACCTCGGCACCCCCGGCTCCATCGGATGCATGGCGGTCGCTTCGCAGCGAAATGGACAAGCTGTTTGACCGGTTCGCCGGCGGCTTGGGTATGCCATCGCTGGAACGCATGTTCGACATGGCACCAGCCGCGTTTATACCGATGACCGTGTCCAGGCCGGCTATGGACCTGACGGAAGACGTGAGCGGCTACATGCTGAGCGCGGAACTCCCAGGCGTCGCCGAATCGGACATCGAGGTCACAGTCTCCGGCGATCTGCTGACCGTGAAAGGAGAGAAGAAACAGGAAACGGAACGGAAGGACGCTGACTGGCACCTGTCCGAACGCAGCTACGGCATGGTCCAACGGAGCCTCTATTTGCCAGAGGGTGTGGACCGCCCGAACATCACCGCCGCATTCGCCAATGGCGTGCTGACGGTGAAGCTGCCGAAGACAGCGATGGCGGCGGCTGACAAACCACAGAAGATCGAGGTGAAAGCCGCCGCATGAGGGGTGGTGGCACCAAGGGCCGGCCGAACCCGTCGGAGCGTGCGCGCGCATCCTGACGCGTGGTCGGTCCCGCTGAGGTCCAGATGACCTGCGCCCGGACATCCGCACATGATGTCCGGGCTTTTGTTTGGGCCGGGGTCGTTTGCCTGGGCCGGGAGCAGGCTGGCCCTCCCCCCCATCATGGCCGAGCTTGGTCCGGCCACCCACGACTTTGAAGCTCGCAGCACTGTTAGCCGTGAGTCCTCGCACCAGGCGCGAGGATGACAACTGCTGAGGAGGGCGTGGGCTCGAGCGTTTTGCCGGTCGCCTGCCTGAACCGGCGCCAAATCGCGTCAGTGGGTGGCGATTTCCGCCCAGGTCGCGTCCAGCGCACCACCGAGGCGGGCGGCGATCTCGTCGATCTCTGTCTCGGTCACGATCAGCGGCGGCGAGAACGCGATCCGGTCGCCAATGAACCGCGTGATCAACCCATGTGCGCGGGCATGCCGGTCGACGGTGGCGCCGACCTTGCGGGCCGGATCGAATTGCGCGCGGGTTGCCTTGTCCGCGACCATCTCGATACCGGTGATCAGGCCGACGCCCCTTACCTCGCCCACCAGCGGATGGTCGGCGAAGCGCGCCATGACCTGCTGCAAATGGGGTCCGACCCGCTGGACATGGCCGATCATGTCCATTTCCTCGTAGATACGCAGCGTCTCCATCGCCACCGCGGTGGTGACCGGATGGCCGGCATAGGTGAAGCCGTGGGCAAAATTGCCGAGCTTGCGGCTCTCGTCGAGCATGGCCTCGAAGATCCGCTGGTTGATCAGCAGTGCCGAGATCGGCTGCATGCCGGCCGACAGCGCCTTGGCGCAGGAGATCATGTCGGGCTTCAGCCCATAGGTCTGGCTGCCCCACATGTTGCCGGTGCGGCCGAACCCGCAGATCACCTCATCGGCGATGAACAGCATGTCGTATTTGCGGATGACCGCCTGGATCTTCTCCCAATAGCTGCGCGGCGGAGTCAGGCCCCCGCCCGCCCCCATCACCGGTTCGGCGATGAACGCGCCGCAGGTCTCCGGCCCCTCGCGCAGGATCAGCTGCTCCAGCGCGTCGGCCATCCGGGTGGCGAACTGCTCCTCGCTCTCGCCATCGACATGGTGA
>JARLIJ010000220.1 GCA_031291795.1 Acetobacteraceae bacterium
CCGCCGCAGACACCGACTCTCCTGCCTTCGTCATGGCCGGCCCCTGTGCCGGCCATCTGTCGCGGCAGACTGCCTCACGGATGGCCGGCACGGAGGCCGGCCATGACGGTTGGGAAGGTCAGTGCCAACGGCCGTTGGTATAATATCCGCTCCCGGCACTCGCCTGGGACCTGCAACCTTCAGAATCGGGACCCTCGCCCGCCTTGGTCGGCGCGCCGGCCAACGCGGGCGAGGGGTGACTATCGGCTGGCTGGTTCGGGCTGCGGCGCCCCATGCTCTCGGGCCGCCTGCTCATAGGCCTCCGCCAGGGTCAGGTAGATGTCGCGCCAATTGAGGGCTTCTCGGCCCGCGGCGGCATCCCGCCAGCGTTGTGCCGCAACGAGCAGATCCTGTGGATCATCCATGCTGCCTCTCCTTCCCACGGATGCGATGCATTGTAGCAGGCTTGACTTTGGATAAACGTCGGGAAATGTTTCAATTTATCCCGAAGGATACCGGCGGCCCCGATCGACCGCACCGATTCCGCGCTGGACCGTTCCATGCGCAACACGCGGTTGTGGCAGCGTGGCGGCGAGGATCGCCCATGACGCCCACGGCGTGCGCCCACGACGCCGACAGCGGCCTGTCCGATGTGGTCCAGGCGATTGCACATAGCCGCGGCTATGTGTCGAACCTGACGCGTGCGCCGCCACCGCCAAGGGATCGTCCGCGGCCATTCCCCCGGTAGCCATCCGGCGCGGAGACCAATGGCACGCTGTCTGGCGCCTCCGGATGAGGCGCGCTGCTGGTCCGCATAGGGGGCGCGCGCGTCCGAATCAGCCGCGGTCGAGGGCGCGCCAGCCGATGTCGTGGCGGCAGAAGCCCTCGGGCCAGTCGACCGCGTCCACCGCGGCATAGGCGGAATCGCGGGCTTCCTTCAGCGTCTTGCCGATGGCGCAGACGGTCAGCACGCGGCCGCCCGCAGCGCGGAGGACCCCGTCGGCGTCCGCCTCGGTGCCCGAATGGAAGACGGCGGCGTGCGGCACGGCGCCCGCGGCCACGAGCCCGCGGATGACGCTGCCCCGTTCGGGCGCCTCCGGATAGCCGCGCGCCGCCAGCACCACGCCGATCGCCGCCACGTCGTGCCAGCGCAGGTCGAAGTCCTTGAGCTCCCCGTCGCAGGCTGCCTGCAGTGCCGGCAACAGGTCGGAGCGCAGTTTCAGCAGCAGCACCTGGCACTCCGGGTCGCCGAACCGGACATTGAATTCGATCAGCTTCGGGCCGTCCGGCGTCAGCATCAGGCCGGCGTACAGGATCCCGCGGAAGGGCGTGCCGCGCCGCGCCATTTCGTGCAGTGCCGGCTGGATGATGGCCTCCATGCAGGCCTGCTCCAGCGCCGGGGGGAACATCGGTACGGGCGAATACGATCCCATCCCGCCGGTGTTCGGGCCAGTGTCGCCGTCACCCGCCCGCTTGTGGTCCTGGGCGGAACCGAGCGGGAGGGCGGTTTCGCCGTCGCAGAGGGCGAACAGGGAGACTTCGTCGCCGGTCAGGCATTCCTCGATCACCACGGACGAGCCGGCCGCCCCGAAGACATGTTGGTCCATCATGGCGTCGACCGCGGCGAGCGCCTCGGCCTCGGTGGCCGCGACGACCACGCCCTTGCCCGCGGCCAGGCCGTCGGCCTTGACGACAATCGGCGCGCCGCGGCGGCGGATGAAGGCGCGGGCGGCTTCGGCGTCTTCGAACCGTTCCCATTGCGCCGTGGGGATGCCGGCGGCGTCCGCCACTTCCTTGGCGAAGGTCTTGCTGCCTTCGAGCTGGGCCGCGGCGGCGGTCGGGCCGCAGCAGGCGATGCCGGCCTGCTCCATGGCGTCCGTGATGCCGGCGACCAGCGGCGCTTCCGGGCCGGGGACCACCAGATCGACCGCGTTGTCCTTGGCGAACGCAACCAGTGCGGGCAGGTCGAGCACGCCGATCGGCACGCATTCCGCCACCGCGGCGATGCCGGGGTTGCCCGGCGCGCACCACAGCTTCGTCAGCAGCGGGCTGGCCGCGATCGCCCAGCACAGCGCATGTTCCCGGCCTCCCGACCCGACGACCAAGACGCGCATGGAGAGATTCCCTTACCTGAGAGGGGAGGATCACCAGTCTGCTCCCCCTCCCTCAAGGGGAGGGGGAGTTTGAAGCGACCTGCCTCTAGCATAGGCTGGACCGATGGACGATTCGCCTGCCCCGCCGGTTTCCAATGTCCCCGAATATACCGTGTCGGAGATCTCCGGCGCGGTGAAACGCACGCTGGAGGGCACGTTCGGCCGTGTCCGCGTGCGCGGGGAGATCACCGAACTCAAGCGCTACCCGTCCGGCCACATCTATTTCTCGCTGAAGGACGAAGGCGGCAAGATCGCCGGCATCGTCTGGAAATCGGCCGTCTCCCGCCTGGGCATGGCGCCGGAGAACGGCGTGGAGGTGGTCGCCACCGGCCGCATCTCGGCCTATGGCGAGCGCTCTTCCTACCAGCTCATCGTCGAGCGGATGGAGTATGCCGGCGCCGGCGCCCTGCTCGCCCGGATCGAGATGCTGCGTGTGCGCCTGGCCGCCGAGGGCCTGTTCGACGCTGCCCGCAAGCGCCCGTTGCCCGGCCTGCCGCAGGTGATCGGGGTGGTCAGCAGCGAGCGCGGCGCGGTGATTCAGGACATCCTGACCACGATCGCCCGCCGTTTCCCGCGCACCATTTTGCTCTGGCCGGTCCCGGTCCAGGGCGAGGGCGCCGCGGAGCGCATCGCCGCCGCGATCGAGGGATTCCAGCGGGTGGTTCCCCGCCCGGACGTGCTGATCGTGGCGCGTGGCGGTGGCAGCCTGGAAGACCTGATGGCGTTCAACGAGGAGGTCGTGGTGCGCGCCGCCGCCGCATCCGCCATCCCGCTGATCTCCGCGGTCGGGCACGAGACCGACACGACGCTGATCGACTTCGCCTCAGACCGCCGCGCACCCACGCCCACCGCGGCGGCCGAGATGGCGATCCCGGCGCGGGCGGACCTGATCGCGGATGTCGAGCAGAAGGCTGCGCGGCTGGTCGGCGCCCTGAACCGGCTGACGCAGGAGGGCCGGCTGCGCCTGTCGCGTGCCGAACGGGGCCTGCCCGATCTGCCCTCGCTGGTAGGCACGGCGCGCCAACGGCTGGATGACCGCGCAGAGCGGCTGGACCTGGCGCTGCCCAACCTGGTGGAACGCCGGCGCGCCACCCTGGCGGCGGTCGAACGGCGGCTGCCCGACCTGCCGTCGATGCTGGGGGCCGCGCGGGAGCGAGTGCAGGAGCGTGGCGTGCGGCTGGTCTTGGCGCTGCCCAACCTCGTCGCCACCCGCCGTTCGGGGGTAGAGTTGTGCGGCCACAAGCTGGTCTCCTGCCTCCGCCACGCCGTCGGCACCGTCCGCAACCGCGCCAACCGTGTGCTCGGGCGTCTCTCCGACGCCCCGGTCCGCGCCAGCCTGCGGGAGGCGCGGGCGCGGTTGGAGGGCACTGCCGCGCGGCTGGAATCGGTCTCGCCGCTGGCCGTGCTGCAGAGGGGCTATGCGCTGGTGACAGACCCTGCCGGCCATCCCCTGACCAGCGCCGGCGCGATTCGGCCCGGTGCGCGGCTGGCGCTGCGCTTCGCGGACGGCGAGGTGCGGGCGACCGCGGATGGCGCGCGCAAGGCGGACATGCAGGGCGAACTGGGACTGTAGGCGGCGCAGAATTCCTCCCCCTCCCCTTGAGGGAGGGGGCTGGGGGGAGGGGGCAATCCGCACTGACGGCGGCAACATGCACCCCTCCCTGAACAACGCCCTCCCTCAAGAGAAGGGAAAGGAATTCTGCGTCATCCGCCTCAGTTGCGCGGCAGCCTCGCCGTCGTCGGTGCGTCCGGGTTTTGTGCGCGATGGCGCAGCAGGTGGTCGGCCAGGACGCAGGCCACCATGGCCTCCCCCACCGGAACGGCGCGGATGCCGACACATGGATCGTGGCGGCCCTTGGTGCTGACCTCCACATCTGCCCCGAACCTGTCGACCGAGTGCCGCGGCGTCAGGATCGAGCTGGTCGGCTTGACGGCGAACCGCGCCACGACGGGCTGGCCGGTGGAAATGCCGCCCAGGATGCCGCCGGCGTGGTTTGACGCGAACGCCACCAACCCATCCGCCATGCGCATCTCGTCGGCGTTCTCTTCGCCCGAGAGTTCCGCCGCGGCGAAGCCCTCGCCGATCTCGACACCCTTCACCGCGTTGATCGACATCAGCGCCGCGGCCAGGTCGGCGTCCAGCTTACCGTAGATCGGCGCACCGAGGCCGGGCGGCACGCCGTCGGCCATCACCTCGATCACCGCGCCCACCGAGGATCCGGCCTTGCGCACGGCCCCCAGATACTCTTCCCACAGCGCCGCCGTGACCGGGTCCGGGCAGAAGAACGGATTGGCGTCCACAGCCGCCCAGTCCCAGCGGCTGCGGTCGATCCGGTGCGGCCCGATCTGCACCAGCGCGCCGCGGATGCGCACGGCCGATCCCAGCACAAGGCGCGCCACGGCACCGGCGGCGACCCGCATCGCGGTCTCCCGCGCCGAGGACCGGCCGCCGCCACGATAGTCGCGGATGCCGTATTTCAGCTCGTAGGTCAGGTCGGCATGGCCCGGCCGGAACTGCGCCGCGATGGCGGAGTAGTCGCGCGAGCGCTGGTCGACGTTCTCGATCTGGAGGGCGATCGGGGTGCCGGTGGTCTGGCCCTCGAGCACGCCGGACAGGATACGGACCTGGTCCGGCTCCTGACGCTGGGTGGTGAACTTCGACTGGCCGGGGCGGCGGCGGTCCAGCCAGGGCTGGATGTCCGCCTCAGTCAGGCCCAGGCGCGGCGGACAGCCATCGACCACACAGCCGATCGCCGGCCCGTGGCTCTCGCCCCAGGTGGTGACGCGGAACAGGTGCCCGAAGCTGTTGTGGCTCATCCCTCGGCGGTCGCAATGTCGGGTGCGTCGGGGTGCTTCATGCCGACGGTGTGGTAGCCGCAATCGACATGATGGACCTCGCCGGTGACGCCGCCGGCCAGGTCGGACAGCAAATAGAGTCCCGCGCCGCCGACCTCCTCGATGGTGACGTTGCGCCGCATCGGGGAATTGAGCTGGTTCCAGCGCAGGATGTAGCGGAAATCGCCGATGCCGGACGCCGCCAGCGTCTTGATCGGCCCCGCACTGATCGCGTTCACTCGGATGCCGGTGGCGCCGCCGAGGTCCGCCGCCAAATAGCGCACGGACGCTTCCAGAGCAGCCTTGGCCACGCCCATCACGTTATAATGCGGCACCCAGCGTTCGGCGCCAAGGTAGCTCAGCGTCAGCAGGCTGCAGCCGGGGCGCATCATCGGCACCGCCCGTTGGCACACCGCAGTGAACGAATAGCACGAGATATCAAGCGCCTGCAGGAATGCGGCGCGCGGCGTGTCGAGGTAGCGCCCCCGCAGGTATGCCTTGTCGGCATAGCCGATGGCATGCACCAGGAAATCCAGCCCGTCCCAGTGCTCGCGCAGCGCGGCGAACGCGCCGTCGATGCTGGCCTCGTCCGCGACATCGCAGGGCAGCACCAGCGACGAGCCGACCGAGGCCGCCAGCGGGCGCACCCGGCGCTCCAGCGCCTCGCCCTGGAAGGTGAACGCAAGCTCCGCGCCTTGCGCCGCGCAGGCTTCTGCAATGCCCCAGCCGAGGGAGCGGTCGTTGGCAACCCCCATGATGAGGCCCCGTTTGCCTTGCATCAGGTTCCCCTTGACGGGGAGAAGCGGCGCAGAAGCGCTATCAGCCATGGTAATCCTCGGTTCCGGCGTTGTTGTCCTGGTGACACAGCGGCACCGGTTGCGGCAAGGGGGCGGATACCGCCGTTGCTCGGCGCGGGCGTCAGGATCAGAGTGCGCCGCTCTCGAGACTTGAGGTTCCCCGATGTCCGCTACCGACCCGTTTGCCCGCTTTGCCATCTGGTTCGCGGAGGCCGAGGCCAGCGAGCCGTCCGACCCGAATGCGATGATCCTGGCGACCACCACGCCGGACGGCCACCCGTCAGCCCGCACCATGCTGCTGAAGGACGTCGATCCGCGCGGCTTCGTGTTCTACACGAACAAGGAAAGCCGCAAATCGGCGGAATTGGCGGCCAATCCGAACGTGTTCCTGCTGTTCTACTGGAAGTCGCTCGGGCGCCAGATCCGCATCGAGGGCACGGTGGAGGACGTCACCGACGCCGAGGCCGATGCCTATTACGCCACCCGCCCGCGGATCTCCCGCCTGGGCGCCTGGGCGTCGCAGCAATCCCGCCCGCTCGATGACCGATCCACCCTGGAGCAGCGACTGGCGGCGTTCGAAGAAAAATATCCCGGCGACGATATCCCCCGCCCGGCCTACTGGTCCGGTTACCGCGTCCTGCCGGAGACGTTCGAGTTCTGGCAGGCCATGGATTTCCGCCTGCACGACCGCACGATTTACACCCGCACCGTGAATGGCGGCTGGAGCACCAGCAAGCTGTTCCCGTAGCCGCAGGTTTCTCCCCCTCCCCTTGAGGGAGGGGGAGAAACGGCACTGGCACCCCAGCACCAGCAATGTCAGTCCCCGCCATCCAGCAGGAGACCGTGGCGCTGTTGCAGCGTCTGGCCGGGGCGCCCCCGGTGGAGACTCACATCTCGCTGGTGTTCGTCGGTGCCGACACAGTCTGGAAGCTGAAGAAGGCAGTCCGGCTGCCGTTCCTCGATTTCACCCGGGTCGAGGACCGCCATCACTTCGCCGCCCGCGAACTCGCGCTGAACGCGCCGGCCGCGCCGGGGCTGTATCGCGATCTCGTGCCGGTGGTGCGTGGCGCCGACGGTGGCCTGGCACTGGACGCGGGCGGCGGTCCGGCGGTCGACTGGGTGCTGCGCATGGCGCGGGTACCGGCGGACGACTTCCTGGACGTGATGGCGGCGCAGGCGCGGATCGGGCCGTCACAGCAGGATGCGCTGGCGGACGCCGTTGCGGCCTACCATGCCGCCCTGCCGCCCGTGCGAGGGGTGGTGCCGCCGATGCGCGATATAGCCCTCGGCAATGCCCGGTCTGCGCTGGAGGCCGGCTTGCCCGAACCGGCGGTCATTGCCTGGCAGGCCGCCATGCTGCCTGCGCTGGACACGGCGGCGTCCTGGATGGCGCAGCGTGCGCAAGACGGCTTCGTCCGGCGCGCGCATGGCGACCTGCATCTGGGAAACCTCTGTCTCTGGCAGGGCCGGCCGGTCCCGTTCGACGCCCTCGAATTCGACGAGGCGATGGCGACCATCGACCTCGGCTACGACCTGGCGTTCCTGCTGATGGACCTGGACCATCGGGTGGACCGGTCGGCCGGGAACCGCGTGCTCAACCGCTATATCGCGCGCAACGGAGATAGCGGGATGCTGCGCGGCATGCCGGCATTCCTGTCGATGCGCGCCATGGTGCGCGCGCATGTCGAGGCCCGGGTCGGCCACCAGGAACCCGCCGCCGGCTACCTGGCCGCCGCAGCCGTCTACCTGGTACCGCCGCCTCCGGTGGTGATCGCAATCGGCGGGCTTCCCGGCACCGGCAAATCGACCCTGGCGCGCGCCCTTGCCCCCAGCCTGGGTGCCGCCCCCGGTGCGCTGATCCTGCGCAGCGACGAAATCCGCAAGCGCCGCTTCGGCGTGGCCCCCGAACAGCGCCTCCCGCCGGCCGCCTACGCGCCGGACGTGAGCGAGGCAGTGTTTGCCGCTCTGTTCGCCGCCGCCGGCAAGGCTGCTGCTGCCGGCCACGCGGTGATCGCCGACGCTACGTTCCTCGATCCCTCCCATCGTGCCGGCATTGCGGCAGCGGCTTCGGCGGCCGGTGTGCCGTTCCACGGCTTCTGGCTCCAGGCCCCGCTGTCCGAACTGGAGGCGCGCGTTTCGGGCCGCCAGGGAGATGCCTCGGATGCGACCGTCGAGGTACTGCGCAGGGCTGCCCGCACCGATCCTGGCGCAGGGAGCTGGCAGCCGATCGATGCCACGGACGCGCGCAAGGCGCAGCAGGCGATCGACGCCGCCCTGTCAGCGATCTCCTGACGCTGCGCCGCTATCCGCCTGCCGCATGGTTCGCGGCGGCAGCATCAAAACTGAAAGTAGAGGAATTCGCCGGTGCCACCGAGCGCCAGGAGGCCCAACATGCCCAGGCAGCCGAACGCGACGGCCCAGATCGGGCTGGGCTGCCAGCGGAGCCAGGCCGGCAATCCCGGCTCGACCGCCTCCAGCGCGGGGGCGAACCGGATGAAGATCTGCTGCGTGTTGGGTGCTCCCCAGATAATCGCGTAGAGCGCGACCAGCCATAGAACATCCCGCCCTGCCTGCACGGTGGTGTGCCGGTCGGTCACCTGGATCATCCCGAGGGCCTGCAACCAGGCGGCGCCGGGCAGATGGCCGGGAACCCAGGCCAGCACCGGCAGCGCCGGGCCGATGCCGTGCCGGCCGGCCATGCCGCCCAGCATCGACAGGGCTGCCGGGACCGAGGGCGCGCGAAAGAACACCGCACCGACCAGGACGCACAGGTAGGTCAGTGTGACGCGCCACAGAACGCTCCGCCCGCCAAGCCTGGCCACTGGCGGGTGGTGCAAGCGCCACGCACGATTTGTGGTCAGGTAGGCGGCGTGCAGCAGGCCGAACACCAGGAACTGTGCGCCGCTGCCATGCCAGATGCCGGCCAGCCCGATCGTGACGAACACCGGCAGCGCGATCATGGCGGCGAACCCGCCAGTCGTGGTTTGCGCCGCATGGTTCACCTTGAGCCGCCGTGCGAGCCGCCGGCGCATGACCCACAAGGCCAGCGGCGTGTAGACGTACTGCGTCAGGTAGCGTGTCAGCGTCATGTGCCAGCGCTGCCAGTAGTCGATGACGCTCTGCGCCTTGTACGGCGAGTTGAAGTTCAGCGGGAACCGCACGTTGAACATCCGCGCCAGGCCGATCGCCATGTCGGAGTAGCCGGAAAAGTCGAAATAGAGCTGCAGCGAGTAGCACAGTACGGCATGCCAGGCGGCGAACAGCGGCAGGGTGTCCGGCCGGGCGAAGGCCTCGGCCACGCCCACCGCGGTCGGATCGGCCAGCAGCGTCTTCTTGAGCAGGCCCAGGATGAAGATGCTCAGCCCGATGCCGAGGTTGCGGGCCAAGAACCGGCAGGTCGCCGGATCTGCGAATTGCGGCATGATGTCACGATTGTGCAAGATCGGGCCGGCGATCAGGTGCGGGAAGAAGGTGACGAACACCGCGTAGTTGAGCAGGCTGCGGTCTTCGGTCGTTCCGTCGCGCACGTCCATCAGGTAGCCGATCTGGGTGAACGTGAAGAACGAGATGCCGAGCGGCAGGACGATGGCGGGTACGGATGTGTGCAGCAGGCCCCAGGAATCGCCCAACCCGACCAACCAGCCGAGGTATTTGTAATACACCAATGCCCCAAGGTTGACGGCTACCCCGGCACGCAGCACCCAGCGCTGGACGGCCGGCCGGGAACGCGTCGCCGCCAGCAGTCGGGCGGTGCAGAAATTGAATCCGGTCGACGCCGCCAGGAGTGGGACGAACGCCGGATTGAGCCAGCCGTAGAACACCAGTGACGCCGCGACCAGCCAGACCGAGGCAACCCGTCGGCCGAACCGTGCCGTCGCGAAATACCCGCCGAGGGCGATCGGCAGGAACCCGAACAGGAATGTGACGGAGTTGAACAGCACCGCAGGCGCCTTCCTGGCGACTGGCCGCACGCCGCAAGGCCGGCCCCTCCTGCTGCCGGGGCGGCAGCCGGCGCAGCATCCGTCATGACAATGAACGCTTCGTTAGGAACGAATTCGGTCGGGCTTGCGGCGGACCACGCCCCGGTCTTTGCAAATCCGGTCCGGCAACCCATCTTCTACCGCAAGAATCGCAGGGCTGACCTGCGATCTCAGGAGGACTGACCCATGGCAATCCGCAAGCTGCTCCTCCCGCTCACCGGCACGGCAGCCGGTGAGGCGGCCTTGACCACCGCCCTGACCGTTGCGCGGTACTGGAACGCCCACGTCACCGCATTGCATGTCCGCGTCGACAGCCGCGACGTGGCGCCACTGGCCGGCGAAGGCCTGTCCGGCGCCATGATCGAGGAGATGATGTCCGCCACCGAGAAGGAAAGTTCGGACCGCGCCTACGCCGTGCGCGCGATGTTCGAGCGCTTCGTCAGCAGTCAGGACGTGATCGTCCAGGAAGCGCGTCCCAATGTCGGCCATGCCACCGCGAGTTTCGCCGCCGTCACCGGGCGGGAGGAGGACATCGTGGCCCAGCAGGCCCGCCTCGCCGACTTGACCGTGGTGCCGCACCCGGACGCGGGCGAGGATGTCTCCTCGTCGGACGCGCTGCACGCGGTGCTGTTCGATTCCGGCCGGCCGGTGCTGATCTCGCCGCAGGTCGCGCCGAAAAGCATCGGCACCCGGGTCTGCCTGGCGTGGAACGGGACGGCGGAATCGGCGTCCTCGGTGCTGGCGGCAATGCCCTGGATGCAACGGGCTGAGGCGGTGCGCATCCTGTCGGCCGAGGGCTACCAGCGGCGTGGCCCCGGCGCCCCGGACCTCGCAGCCTATCTGGCCCTGCACGGCATTCACGCGGACATCGTCATGTTTCATTCCACCGGGTCGGTGGGCGCTTCCCTGCTATCCGCCGCGCAGGAGTTCGGCTGCGACCTGCTGTCGATGGGGGCCTATTCACACTCCCGGTTGCGGCAGCTCATCCTGGGTGGCGTGACCCGCCATGTACTGGAAAATGCGGCCATCCCGGTAATGATGAACCGCTGACGCGCCGGTGCAACGGACTGCCGCCGGGCGCGCCACGGTCGATGTCGCGGGGCCCGCCCCGCCCCGCATCGGCGAGCCCGATGTGGCGGAGGCATTGCGCGTCTACGTCAAGCTGCTGCGCGCCGGGAAGGCCGTGCTGGCGCGGGTCGAGCCGTTGCTCACGACCCAGGGCCTGACGCCCACCCAGCTCGGCGTGCTGGAGGCGATCCTGCACAAGGGGCCGCTGACGCAGCGAGAACTCGTGCGCAAGGTGCTGACCAGCGCCGGCAACCTGACGGACGTGATCGACAAGCTGGCGGCCCGCGGGCTGGTTACCCGCCGGCGTAGCGCGGCCGACCGCCGGACCGTCACGGTGGTCCTTACGCCGGCAGGGCGCGCGCTGATCGGCGCGCTGTTCCCGCGCCACGCCCGCGACATCGCCGCCGTCATGGGGGTGCTCGACGCAACCGAGCTCCAGGAACTGGGCCGGTTGCTCCGGAAGCTGGGGCTGAGCGCGGCGGAGGGAAAGCCTTCCTCCCCCTTGTAGACGGCGAACCAGGTGCCTAATTGGGTGGCCAATCGTTCGATATCGAACGAGTTTTGGGGACAGGAGATCGCGTGATGATCGACGTTCGGCCCTTCACCTCCCTGGGCGCGTTTCGCAACGACTGGCTCAACGCTCACCACCACTTCAGCTTCGGCGAGTACCATGATCCGGCTCGCATGGGGTTCGGCCGGCTGCGAGTCTGGAACGACGATGAGGTCGCGCCCGGCCAGGGCTTCGACCCGCATCCGCATCGCGAGATGGAGATCGTGACATATGTCCGGCAGGGCGCGATCACCCATCGCGACAGCCTGGGCAACGAAGGCCGCACCGAGGCCGGCGACATCCAGGTGATGCATGCCGGCACCGGCATCGTGCACGCCGAGTACAACCTGGAGCACGAAGCGACCCGACTGTTCCAGATATGGATCATGCCGGACACGCGTGGTGCGGAGCCGGGCTGGGGCGCACGGCGCTTTCCCAAGGCGGGCGATGGCCTGACGGTGCTGGCCAGCGGCCGGGCGGAGGACGCCGCCTCGGGCGCCTTGCCGCTGAATGCCGACGCGTCCTTGCTGGCGGGAACGGTCGCCGCGGGCGAGACGGTGATCCTGAAGCCGGCGGCTGGCCGCGGATTTTACCTGGTCCCTGCCACCGGCGCGGTGACGGTGAACGGCACGCCGGTCGGCCCACGCGACGGCGCCGCGATCACCGGCGAAGCCGAGGTCGTCATCAAGGCGACCGAGGCCACCGAACTGGTGGTGGTCGACATCGCCGTGTGACCTGGCAGGAGAGCACTTCTCTCCCCTCCTCTTGAGGGAGGGGTGGATGGGGCGGGGGGAGGGGGCCGCACACCTACCGTTCGTGCAGCCTCAACCCGCCCCCAACCGAAACAGCCGCACCACCCGCTCGGTCGTGTCCTCCAGCTCCAGCGTGGTGGCGACGCGATACTCGGCGAACGCGGCAAGTCCGAGCTTCGGGAGGTAGGCACGGCCGGGGTCGGCGATCCAGACCTCGGCGGACCGCGCCATGACGGTGAGCCAGGGCAGGATGTGCCCGGTCATCGGCGCCTCGTAGCAGACGTCACCGCACAGGATCAGGTCCCAGCGACAGGCGGCGCCTACCACGTCGCCCTCCGCCGTCGCCACCGTCACCCCGTTCGCCGTAGCGTTCAGCGCGATCGCGGCGATGGCCAGCCGGTCGATTTCGGCGGCCTCCACCATCGCCGCACCGGCCAGGGCGCAGGCGATTGCGGCGATGCCCCCACCGGCGGCGAAATCCAGCACGCGCCGGCCGGCGACGCAGGCGGGGTTGTCCAGCACGTAGCGCGCCAGCACCTGCCCGCCCGGCCAGGCGAACGCCCAGAACGGCGGCTCGACATTGCGCTCTGCCAGCCAGACCTCCGTCGCCTGCCAGATCGGCGTGATCTCGGTTGCCAGGTGCAGTGCAATCTCGGGCACCAGGAGCGCCCGGCCCACCACCGTTTGCGTTCGGACAAACCCGCCGGGGTCGTCGATCAAAACCAGCCGATCAGGATCGCGAAGCCGACCGCCAGCCCCACCTCCCGGTTGGCGCGGAACAGGCGCAGGCACAAGGCGGGGTCGTCGATGTCCAGCGCCGCCACCTGCCAGGCCAGCAGCGCCGCCGGCAGCACCAGCGCCGGGTAGAACCAGGCGCCCATGCCGGCCAGCCAGCCGGCCAGGGCGAGCACGAGGACGCAACCAGTGTAGCACGCCGCCAGGAACGGCCGCGTGCGCGCCCCGAACAGCCGCGCGGTAGACTTCACGCCCACCAGCGCATCGTCCTCCCGGTCCTGGTGGGCGTAGATCGTGTCGAATCCCAGATCCCACAGGATCGCCGCGCCGTACAGTGCCAGGCAGGCGGGATCCAGCCGGCCGGTCCCCGCCGCGTAGCCCAGCACGGCGCCGGAGGCGAAGGGCAGGCCCATCACGAGCTGCGGCCACCACGTCACCCGCTTGGCCAGCGGATAGACTGCCACCAGCAGCAGCACCGCAACGCCGACCGCCCAGCACAGGCGCGGCAGCTGCAGCAGCACCAGCAGCCCGATCAGCAGCAGCACGCCCAGGAACAGTAGCGCCTGGTGCGGCCGCACCGCACCCGAGGCGAGCGGGCGACCGGCCGTGCGTACCACCCGACGGTCGATGTCGCGGTCCCAGAGGTCGTTCACGACGCATCCGGCGGCCCGCATCACCAGGCTGCCGACGCCGAACAGCAGCACCAGCCGAACCGCTTCCCAGCCGGCCGGCCGCGCCAGCAGGATGCCCCACAGGCCCGGCAGGAACAGCAGCCAGGTGCCGATCGGACGGTCCACCCGCGCCAGCAGCAGGTACGGCAGCCAGCCGCGCGGCAGCCGCGCCACCCAGCCGGTCGCAACGATATCGGTGTGTGCCGTCTCGGTATGGCCGCTCATGGCTGCTACTCTGCCCGCCATCATGCCCGGGTCAATCGCATTCCTGCACCTCGCCGCCATCCTGGTCGGGGCAACAGCCCCGGGGAGGCTCGCGTGACCACCGAACCGCGCCTGTTTGTGGAGGCATCGCTGCACGCCGGCGCCAGCTTCGCCCTGGTGCCCGCCCAGGCCCACTACCTCGGCACCGTGCTGCGGCGCGGCGCGGGCGACCGGGTCCTGCTGTTCAACGGCCGCGACGGCGAGTGGCATGCCCGCCTCACCGAACTGCGACGGGAGCGCGCCACCGTTGCGGTGGATGCAGTGCTGCGCCCGCAGGCCGAGGAGGAGACCGACGTGTGGCTCGCCTTCGCCCTGCTGAAGCGCGACGCCACCGACCTCGTGGTGCAAAAAGCCACCGAACTGGGCGCCACGGCGCTGCTGCCGGTGCTGACCGCGCGCACCAACGCCGGGCGGGTGAACGAGGCGAGGCTGGCCGCCATCGCCATCGAAGCCACCGAACAGAGCGAGCGCCTGACCGTGCCCCGTATCCATCCGCCGCAGCCGCTGGCCACGCTGCTCGACGCCTGGCCGGCCGACCGGCGGTTGTTCGCAGCACTCGAGCGTGTGCCCGACGCTGCCCCTCTGCGGCCTTTCCACGGCAAGGCCGGTCTGCTGATCGGGCCGGAAGGCGGCTTCGCGCCGGTCGAACTTGACGCCCTGCGAAACCATCCCCTTGTTACCGTCGTAACGCTCGGCCCCCGCATCCTGCGCGCCGAGACTGCCTGCCTCGCCGGCCTGACCTTGTTGCAGGCGCCGGGGAGCGGCTAGTACGCTGACCAGCAACCCCCCAACGTCCGGGACCCCGATGTCGAATCCAGGTGACGCCGACGACACGCCGATCACGTCGGTCAGACAACTGGCCGACCACATCGCGGCCGGCTGCAAACCCGCGGCCGATTTCCGCATCGGCACGGAACACGAGAAATTCGGCTTCCGCCTGGACGACCTCACGACCCCGCCCTATGAGCCGGCCGACGGCCAGCCGGGCAGCATCCGCGACCTGCTGCGCGCGCTGCACGGCTTCGGCGGCGAGCCCATCCTCGACCAGGGCAACATCATCGGCCTGAAGCTGGGCGGCGCATCCATCTCGCTCGAACCGGCTGGCCAACTGGAGCTCTCTGGCGCCCCGCTGGCGACGCTGCACGAGACCCAGCGGGAATTCACAATGCATTATCAACAGGTTCGCAGCGCGTCGGCCGACCTGTGCATGGGCTTTGCCGCCCTGGGCTTCCACCCGATCGCCACCCGCGCGGCGATGCCGTGGATGCCGAAGGGCCGCTATGCCATCATGCGCCGCTACATGCCGCTGGTCGGCAGCATGGGCCTCGACATGATGACCCGCACCTGTACCGTGCAGGTGAACCTCGACTACGCCAGCGAGCAGGACATGGTGCGCAAACTGCGCGTCGCGCTGCTGCTGCAGCCGCTCGCGACCGCGTTGTTCGCGAACTCCCCGTTCACCGAGGGGCGCCCGAACGGCTTCCAGTCCTGGCGGGCGCATGTCTGGACGGACACCGACAACCAGCGTTCCGGCATCCCCCGGGTGATGTTCGAGGACGGATTTGGGTTTGAGCGGTACGCGCAATGGGTCGTGGACGAAGTGCCGATGTACTTTGTCTATCGCAACGGCCGCTACGTCGACGTCGCCGGCCACTCATTCCGTGAATTCATGAATGGTGCCCTGGATGGGGTCGATCATACCGTCCCTACGGTGGGCGATTTTGCCGATCACTTGACCACCGTGTTCACCGATGTCCGCCTGAAGCGCTTCCTGGAGATGCGCGGCGCCGATGCCGGCCGGCTCGACATGATGGTCGCCCAGTCCGCCCTCTGGGTCGGGCTGCTGTATGACGATGCCGCGCTCGCCGCCGCCGAATCGCTGCTGCGCGGTGCGACCTGGGAGGATGCGGTGACGCTGCGGAATGCCGCGCCGCGCCTGGGTTTGGCTGCACCATGGCGGGGCGGCGCGCTGCGGGATCTGGCGCGCGCCGTGGTGGCGATCGCGGCAGACGGGCTGCGCGCACGGGCGCGGCGCGATGGGGTCGGGTCAGACGAATCGCGCTACCTGGAGCCGTTGCAGGCAATCGTCGACGGTGCCCCTACGCAGGCCGAAGAATGGTTGGCACGATATCGTGACGTCTGGAAGGGCGATATCCGCCAGATATTCGTAGATGCTGCTATCTGACGGCTGCGGTTACCATTGGCGTATTAACACGCTTGTGTTCTACAACTGGAAACCAACATCGCGACCACCGGATGGCAGGCATCACTCACCGTTCCGCGAGCAACATGTCGGCGGCTCGTCCCTCTGGCCAGACCGTGGTGCGGCTCCGGCTGATCGGGCAGATGGAAGCCTGGACGATCACCAGCGAGAACGTGCTTCCGGGTGGCCGGAAGACCCGGGCCCTGCTCGCAGTTGTCGCCCTGTCCGCGCCGCGACCGGCCTTGCGCGGGCGCCTGGCCGAACTGCTCTGGAGCCGCCGGCCCGAAGAGCAGGCGCGTGCCTCGCTCCGCCAGGAAATCCACCGGCTGCTGGAATCGCTTTCCCCCGCCGGATCCGAGATCCTGCAGGTCACCCGCGACCACCTGTCACTCCGTCCCGGCGCCGTCTGGATCGACGTGGAGGAGGTGATGCGCGCCACGACCGACCAGCCGGCCTCCCTGTCGCTTCTGGACGGCGATCTGCTGGAGGACCTGGACGGGATCGACCCGACCTTCGACGCCTGGCTCACCACCGAACGGGAACGGCTGCGTGACCGCGCGCGCAACGTGGCCGAATCGCTGCTTCGCGAGCAACTGGACCCGGAAGCGGCGATCCCCGCCGCACAGCGCCTGCTGCAGATCGACCGCGCCCACGAAGGGGCCTGGCGGGCATTGATGCGGGCGCACGCGGCGCGCGGGGAGCGCGGCATGGCCATCCAGGCCTATGATCGCTGTCGCGCGGTACTGGCGGACCTGCTGGACGCCGCGCCGTCGCAGGAAACCCAGAAGCTGCTGTCCGAAATCCGCGGCCCCTCTGGCAGCCGGATGCCGCTCCGCCCGCCTGCGCCATTGCCGACCGCGGACGAAACCGACGGCGAGCCGCCCCGGCGCGAGAACCGCTCCACCCGCGGGGGCGCCCATGTCGGCGTCCTGCCGATGCAACTGGTCGGCACCACTGACGAAGAGGCGCATCTCGCGCCCGGCCTGGCAGAAGAGATCACGACGGCTCTGGCGCGGTTCCGCTGGATGTTCGTGGTTTCGTCCAATTCCCTTGGCCGATTCGCCAATGAATCCCGCGATGAGGCGGCAATTCGCCGTACTTTCGGCATCGACTTCCTGTTGGATGGCACGATCCAGCGGGTCCGCAGCCGCCTGCGCATCACCGTCCGCTTGCTCGACCTGCGCGCCGGGAACCAGGTGGTCTGGGCGCGGCGCTTCGACCGCCAGACCAACGACTTGCTGACGCTGCAGGATGAGATCGCCGCCGAGGTCGTGGCCCAGATCGACCCGGAAATCCTGCTGATCGAGGCCCGCCGCAGCGCCGCCCGCCCGCCGATCGACGCCACCGCCTACGACCTGATGCTGCGGGCCATTCCGCTGATCGGCCGGCTCGAGCGCGGGCCGTTCATGAAGGCCGGCGAATACCTGAAGCGCTCCATCGAGCTGGAACCGGACTACGCCGCCGCCTACGCCTGGTACGCCTATTGGCAGATGTTCCTGGTCGGCCAGGACTGGGCCGATGATCCACGGGCGGTGATGAAAGAGGCTGGCGAACTGGCCGAACGTGCCATCGTCCTCGATCCGTTCGACGCCCGGGCGCTGACCATCGCCGGCCATGTGCGAGCCTTTCTGCACCGCCGCCTGCGCGAGGCGATCACGCTGCACGACCGGGCTTTGTCGCTCAACCCGAACCTGGCGATGGCCTGGGCGCTGTCCGCTATCGCCTTCGCCTATATGGGCGACGCCGAGGAGGCCGAACGGCGCAACAACCGCTACAAGCGCCTCTCGCCACTCGACCCGCACGCGTTCTTCTTCGACGCGTTCTTCATCCTGATCCACCTGCTGAAGCGGGACTACGAATCGGCTGTCGCGGTCGGGCGCTCGGTGATCGAGATGAATCCCTCGTTCTCCGCCACCTACAAGCCGTACCTCGCGGCACTTGGGCATCTTGGCCGGGTGCAGGAGGCGGCTGTGGTACGGCGCCGGCTGCTGACCATCGAGCCCGACTTCACGGTCGAGCGCTTCATCGCGACCACAGCCCTGGAGCGCCAGGGCGACCGGGACCATTATGCCGAGGGGCTACGCCGCGCTGGCGTGCCGGAAAACGATGCGGAGGTCGCGCGGCAGGGACGCAGCACAGCGCATAACGCCGCGCTCTAGTGTCCTGCCCCCCTATGTCCGCTGCTTTTTGCAGCGGACATAGGGGGGATGAGCAGGTCGAGAGCGCGGGGGGCGCTGGACCGTTCGGGCAACCCCGTCCGCGGCTTCACACCCTGCATGCTTGAACGGATGGAGGCCATCCTACTGCCGTCCGGCACGGGTGGCGTCCGGATCGTCCCCAACATGGGCGCTGCCAACCCGCTGGGCGCGGCCCGTGCCTTGCTGGACGCCGCACCCGGCTGGGGCGTCCTTGATCCTGGTCCGACGGCATTAACGCACCGTTCATCGTACTTGCGGCACCCTTCCGCGCAGGCATGAGCCGCCCGGATCGGGCCCGGTAGGAGCACGAGGATGGCGACGTCTGCCCTGGTCGACCTGGCGGGCCTGGGCATCTTGTGCATCGATGATGATCCGGTCATGCGGGCGGTGATCCGCGCCGCGCTGGCGCAGCGTGGCTGCCGCGATGTGGCGCAGGCGAATAGTGCCGAGACGGCGCTGGCGCTGTGCGCAGACCGGCGCTTCGACCTCATCATCTGCGACTACCAGATGGCAGGGATGACCGGCCTCGAATTCCTCCAGGCACTGCGCGAGCACGGCATCGGCGTTGGTTGGCCGGTCATCATGCTGAGTGCGGAGACCGCCCCCGCGGCCATCGCCGCGGCCCAGGAATTCGGTGTGAACGCCTGGGTCGGCAAGCCGATCTCCGCGCAGAAGCTGGTCGAGCGGGTCGGCGCGACACTTGGTCTCGCGGGTGGGGCGGCTGCGGAGGCGCTCGATCCGCAGACGCGGGAACTCGCCGAGCGGTATAGTGCGCGGCTACTGGCCGACCTGGCGGCGATCGATGGTGTGCTGGCGACGATCGCTTACCGCGCGAACGGGCGTCCGGAGACGTGGAGCACGATGCGGCGCCGGCTGCACACGATCGCAGGGCAGGCCGGCATGTTCGGCTATGGCCTGATCGGCGATCTGGCCCGCCGGGGGCACGACCTGCTGCGGGCAGCGGAGCGCAATGGGCCGGAAACCGCCCTCTGCCAGGATGATCTCGCTCGCGTACTGGGGGCGATCACCACAGCGATGAAGCGCATTGGGCAGAACCGAATGCTGGGCGACGGCGGCGAGGCGGGGCTTCGGCTGCTGGCGAACCTGGATGGCGTCGCGGCTCCCTTGCTCGCCAGGTTGGAGGCCTCGCCTGCTGCCTGACATCCCGGTCATGCATCAAGTCGTACTGCGGTGCATCCGGTGCTCACCGCTCACGAAGTTATATGTTATCGGTGTGACCGTCGATTGGGGGGCCGAGCCATGTACGCGATAAGCGCGGCGTATTACGCCGTGAAGGGATTGGAATGAACGTGGGTCCCGCGCATCTGCGCGCCCTGGAAGCCGAAAGCATTCACATCCTGCGGGAAGTGGCAGCGCAAACTGCGCGGCCGGTGATGCTGTACTCGATCGGCAAAGACTCTTCGGTCCTGCTGCACCTCGCCCGCAAGGCATTCTTTCCGGCCAGGCCGCCCTTCCCGTTGGTCCATGTCGATACGACCTGGAAGTTCCGGGACATGATCACGTTTCGCGACGCGACGGTGCGGCGCTTTGGGTTGGATCTGCACGTCCACACCAATCCGGACGGGCTGCGCCAGGGCATCAACCCGTTCGACCATGGCAGCGTCTACACGCAGATCATGAAGACAGATGCCCTCAAACAGATTTTGACGCAAGGCAAATACGACGCCGCGATCGGTGGCGCCCGGCGCGATGAGGAACGGTCTCGCGCGAAAGAACGCGTCTTTTCGGTCCGAGCACCCGGCCACACCTGGGACCCGAAGCGCCAGCGGCCGGAGCTCTGGCAGCTTTACAACGGCAGCCTTGCGATGGGGGAAACCCTGCGCGTGTTTCCCCTGTCGAACTGGACCGAGCTGGACGTCTGGACCTACATCCAGGCGGAGGGGATCGAGGTGGTGCCGCTCTATTTCGCGGCGCTCCGCCCGACCGTCCTGCGGGACGGGCAGATCATCATGGTGGATGACGACCGCATGCGGCTCGACCCTGGCGAACAGCCGGTGCCGCGGATGATCCGCTTCCGCTCCCTGGGCTGCTATCCACTGTCCGCCGCCGTCGCGTCGGAGGCCACCACCCTTGATGCCGTACTGGAGGAGATGCGCAACACCCGCCAGTCCGAACGCGCCGGGCGGCTGATCGACCAGGACCAGGGCGCGTCCATGGAGCGCAAGAAGCGTGAGGGCTACTTCTGATGCCGGACTCCCTCCTGCGCGTGCTTGCGTGCGGTAGCGTCGACGATGGAAAATCCACGCTGATCGGCCGCTTGCTGTTCGAATCGGGGTCCATTCCGGACGACGTGATGCAGACCCTGGAGCTGGATTCCCGCCGCTGGGGCACTGTCGAGGGGGCGATCGACTACGCGCTGCTGGTCGACGGCCTGTCGGCGGAGCGCGAGCAGGGCGTCACCATCGACGTCGCCTACCGCTATTTCGAGACGCCCCGGCGGCGCTTCATCCTGGCCGATGCGCCAGGCCACCAGCAATACACCCGAAACATGGCGACCGGCGCGTCAACCTCGGATGTCGCCATCCTGCTGGTCGACGCACGCAAGGGCTTGCTCGACCAGACCCGCCGCCACGCCGCCATTGCCTCCATGCTTGGCATCCGCGAAATGGTCCTGGCGGTGAACAAGATGGACCTCGTGGGCTTCGACCCCGCGGTGTTCGAGGAGATCACAGCCGCGTTCCGCGCCCTGCTGGACCGCCTCGGCGACATCGGCGTGACCGCCATCCCGGTCTGCGCCCGCGACGGCGACAACATCACGCAACCCAGCATGCGCATGCCCTGGTACGACGGTCCGACCGTGCTGGCGGCGCTGGAGGCGGCGGAACCGCGCCACGCGGTGAAGGACCAGCCGCTCCGCCTGCCAGTGCAATACGTCAACCGTCCGGACCATACGTTCCGCGGCTACGCCGGCACCATTGCGGCCGGAACGCTGCGCGCCGGCGACATCATCGCCAACAGTGCCTCGGGGCTCGAAGCCCGGGTCGTCCGCATCGTCACGATGGACGGCGACCTGCGGTCCGCCTCCGCCGGCGACCCGGTGACGCTGGTGCTGGACCGGGAGATCGACATTTCCCGCGGCGACGTGCTGGCCGCCGCCCCGCTGCCGAAACGCGCCGAGACCATCGATTGCTGGGTGGTCTGGATGGACGAAACGCCGCTGTTCCGTGGCCGTGCCTACCAGGTCATGCTCGGCACCAGCACGGTCAGCGGCACCATCACCGACATCACGACCCGGCTGGACGTCGACTCGCTGACCGAGTCCCAGGTGCGCGAGCTGCACCTGAACGAGATCGGCCGGGTGTCGATCGCGCTCTCCCACGCGGTGATGTGCGAGACCTACGAGACCAGCCGCGCGCTGGGCGGCCTCATCCTGATCGACCGGCTGACCCGCAATACGGTTGGCGCGGGCCTGGTCACCGATGTCGGCGCCGCACGAAACGACCTGCACTGGCAGCGGCTGGATGTCGACAAGGCTGCCCGCGGCGCGCTGATGGGGCAGAAACCGGCCGTCTTGTGGTTCACCGGCCTGTCCGGCGCCGGCAAGTCCACCATCGCCAACTTGGTGGAGAAGCGCCTGCACGCACTGGGCCGCCACACCATGATCCTGGACGGCGACAACGTCCGGCACGGGCTGAACCGCGACCTGGGCTTCTCCGAGGCCGACCGCGTGGAGAACATCCGCCGTGTCGCCGCCGTGGCGAAGCTGTTCGTCGATGCCGGGCTGATCGTGCTGGTGTCGTTCATCTCGCCCTATCGCACCGAACGGATGCTGGCGCGCGACAGCGTGGAGCCCGGCGAGTTCCTGGAGATCTTCGTCGATACCCCGGTCGACGAGTGCCGGCGGCGCGACCCCAAGGGCCTGTATCAGAAGGCGGACGCCGGCAAACTGCGCAATTTCACCGGTGTGGACGCGCCTTACGAAGCGCCCGAGGATCCGGAGGTGCGGCTGCGCACGCTGGAGGCACCCCCCGAACAACTGGCGGAGCAAGTGGTGGACGCGCTGCAGGCCCGTGGCCTTATCGGCGGCTGAGGCGGCGCTGAACCCCGTCGCCTCCGAGGCGGCGCTCGAAGCCGTCGCCGCCGAGGCACGTGCCTGCACCGTCTGTGCCGCCGCCCTGCCGCTCGGGCCGCGGCCGGTGTTCCGCGTCTCCGCCACGGCGCGACTGCTGATCGTCGGGCAGGCGCCGGGCACACGCGTGCATGAGAGCGGGGTGCCGTTCGACGATGCCTCCGGCGACCGGTTGCGGTCCTGGCTGGGGATGGACCGGCCGGCGTTCTACGACGTCCGGCGGATCGCGATCGTGCCGATGGGGCTATGCTACCCGGGCCGCCTGCCTCGTGGCGGCGACGCGCCGCCGCGCCGGGAATGCGCGCCTTTGTGGCAGGAACGGCTGGTCGCACTGATGCCGGACATCCGCCTGACGCTGCTGGTCGGCAGCTACGCCCAGGCCCACAACCTGGGTCCGGGCGCGATGACCGAACGGGTGCGGGCGTTCCGGTCCTACCTGCCGGAGCGGTTCCCGCTGCCGCACCCATCCTGGCGCACGGTCGGCTGGGAACGGCGCAATCCGTGGTTCGCGGCCGAGGCGTTGCCGGCACTGCGGGAGGTGGTGGCGACGGCGCTGGCTGAGTAGAGGGTCCACGCCATACTTGCCCTGGTGCTCGCGGCGGCCGCAGTATCCTCCGGTCCAACGAGACGCAGGAGGAGCCAAGCCATGAGTGAGAAGCCAAAAGGCCGTATCCGCCATGTCGCGATGAGTGTTGCCGACCCCTGGGAGACCGCCGCGTTCTACCAGGATGCGCTCGGGCTGGAGGAGGTCGCGGAACTGGACGGCCCGCTTGCCGAGGGTGTGTTCCTGACCGATGGCGTGGTGAACCTGGCCCTGCTGCACTTCAAGACCGACGCGGCGTCGCAGGGCACCGGCGTGGATTTCGTCGGCCTGCACCATATCGGCTTCTGGGTGGACGACGTGGTTGCCACGGGCAAGAACGTCCGCGCGTCGGGCGCCACCTGGATCATGGGCGACCCGAACAACCCGGACGGCTATGAGATCAAGCACACAGACCTGTCCGGCATCATCTTCGACATTGCCGCCCACGGCTGGGCCGGCGCGCAGAAGCGGCCCGGCGAGCCCGAGAACGTGGTGCATCCCAACCCGCAGCGCCGGCTGGCGAAGTTCGACGCGCGGCGAGACGCGGCGTGGCAGGCGCAGCGGGAGCGCAAGGCACGGGTGCCCGAGCCGGTGTGAGAGGCGAGACCCTGGCAGCGATGCGCTTGCCGTCTCGTTCGTGCTGATCGCCCGAGCTTTGATTCAACACAGAGCTTGAAGGCGAGCCACGGAGGCCGCAGAGAAAGGGACCGCAATAGAAGCAATCTCTGCGAGCTTTGTGGCTCGCCTTCAAGCTCTGTGTTGAATCAAAGCTCGGGCGATCAGCACGAACCTGGCGGCAATCTCCCCCGAACGACCCGCCTCTTCTCCTCAGGCCGCCGCCTCGGCCGTCGCCGCCTCGGTCTTCCTTACCCGGACCCGCCGGATCCGCCGCGGATCGGCGTCCAGCACGCGGAACTCCAGCCCCGAAGGGTGGCTGATCAGCTCCCCCTTCGCCGGCACCCGCCCGGCCAGGGTGAACACCAACCCGCCCACCGTGTCGATGTCTGCGTCCCGCTCGTCCTCGGTCAGCACTGGGCCCAGGCGCTGCTCGAAATCCTCCACCGACATGCGCGCGTTGATGTCCAGCGCACCGTCCGGCCGCTCCGTCACCATCGGTGCCACGGTCTCGTCATGCTCGTCCGAGATGTCGCCGGTGATCGTCTCGACCAGGTCCTCGATCGTCACCAGGCCGTCGATGCCGCCGTACTCGTCCACCACCAGCGCCATGTGCACGTGCTGCTGGCGCATCTGCAGCAGCAGGTCCAGCACCGGCGTCTGCGGCGCGACCATCAGCGGCTTGCGCAGGATCGCCTCCAGGGAAAACGCGTCCGGCCGACCGACATAGGCGAACACGTCCTTCACGTGGACCATGCCGACGATCTCGTCCAACTGCTCTCGATACACCGGCAGCCGCGAGTGGCCATCATTGCGGATCTGCTCGATCGCCTGGGCCAGCGTGACATCGACCCGCATCGCCACGATGTCGGCCCGCGGGATCATCACGTCGTCGGCCGTGGTTTCCCGCAATCGCAATACGTTGGCGATCAGCGCGCGCTCGTGTCGGTCCAGTTCCGGGGGTTCGCCGCCCGGCTCCGATTGGGCGTCCGCGGCCTCCTGCACCAGTTCCGCGATCGACTCGCGCAGGGAGTGTTCGGGATGCTTCCGCCCGATCAGCGTGCGCAGCCGCGTAATCAGCGAGGGGGGCGCGCCGCTCATCCGCGCCGCCACGGGTTGGGCACGCCGATCCGGTGCAGGATGCGCGCTTCCGCCATTTCCATCCGCCGCGCCTCGCCGGGATGGTGGTGGTCGTGCCCCTGCAGATGCAGCGCGCCATGCACCACCAGATGCGCCAAATGATGCGCCGGCCGGCGGGAGGCCGCCGCCGCCTCACGCGCGACCACGCCCAGCGCCAGGATCACCTCGGGCGCCGGCAGCTCATAGGTCAGCACATTGGTGGGCTTGTCGCGGCCGCGGTGGCGCGCATTCAGCCGTCGAACCGTACGGTCGGCGGCGAGCACGATCGTGCCTGCCCCCCCGGCGGCGCGGGCCGCGCGGGCCACCACCGCCTCCACCTTGGGCACCAACCGGCGCCAGGCCGGTTCGGCGACGATGACGTCGCCGATGGCGCCGTCCCCTTCATGCCGCTTGTTGTCCCCTGAGGGGATCCCCGCTTGCGCGGGGCGACTACTTGCCGGTTCCATCTCTCTGCTCGTTGGAACGACGGACCTCCCGGCGTTTCTCGCCTTCGGCCGCCGCTCGTTGGTCATAGGCATCGACGATGCGAGCCACCAGCGGGTGGCGAACCACGTCGCGGGAGGTGAAGCGCACCACGCCGATGCCCTGGATGCCCTCCAGCGTGTCCAGCGCATCGCGCAGGCCGGACCGCACGCCGGTGGGCAGGTCGACCTGGGTCAGGTCGCCGGTCACCACCATACGCGTACCTTCGCCCATGCGGGTGAGGAAC